>CAYMTN010000251.1:0-7294 GCA_964393335.1 uncultured Anaerolineaceae bacterium | reverse complement strand
TGAGGAAATCAAGATCATGAAATGCACGCATTGTGGTGAACAAGCTGAAGCAATCTGCCGCTGGTGCGGGCGCGCCGTGTGCGGCGATCATATCAAGTCCATGACGTACATCATTACGGTGTACATCGGCGGCAAAAAAGTGCCGAAATCGCTGGTCGTCGCCGACGCGGTGTGGTGCGGCACCTGCAAGCCGCAGCCCGAACCGATTGAAATGCCCTACCTCGATTGATCGACCGGACTGGCGCGGGTGAATGACGTATGAGCGAACAAGCAGAAGGACTGGCGAAAGTCACGTGGACGGACCCCGACAGCGGCGACCAGCGCGAATTTGTGCTGGAGGAAGGCGCAACCGCCACCATCGGGCGCAGTCCGAACAACACGATCTACATTCCAGAGCGGCACGTATCGCGCCAGCACGCCGTGATCAGCTTCCGCGACGGCATTTTTATGATCTCCGACCTGGGCAGCGCCAACGGCACGTTTGTCAACGACAAGCGCCTGACCGACCCGTTCCCGCTGGCGCACGGTGACGTGATCCGGCTGTACGTGCCGATTCTACATTTTTCCGCGATGGTCACCGCCGAAGAACACGAGCAGGCCAAGATCACCGGGACGTTGGTCGTACCTGCCGGGGGCGGCGGCCAGCCGACGCTGCACATTACGTCCGGCCCGCAAGAAGGGGCCGAGATCGCCATCCTGACGCCGACGCTGCAAATTGGCCGCGCCACGCGCAACGCCACCTGGGATATTTCACTACAAGACCCAGCCGTTTCGCGCCCGCACTGCCAGATCGCGCGGCAAGAGGACGGCATCTGGACGGTGACCGACCTGGGTAGCGTCAACGGCACGATTGTGAACGGCGTACCCGCGCCAGCGGACGAACCACGTCCCCTACAGGACGGCTACGTGATCACAGTTGGCGAGACGACGATGCTCTTCCGCATCGGAAAATAAGCCGCGCACCTCGCTTAACTCCATCCGGGTGAGACTATCATGGCGAACGTATACCGCAACATTGGAGCAGTCGTTAAAGATACCGGCGGTTTGTGGGAACAACTCGACCAGCAGGTCAGCCACACGCCCGAAGCCGCGCCAGCCGAAGGCGCGGGCCTGTGGGGCCGCATCGTGATCCCGGAACAGGTGGGCGGCATCTGGAACGAGTTCGACAACGAAACCGTCTTCATGAACCAGGAAAACGTCAAACGGCCCGGCGTCGACCTGTGGCAGGAAGCCAGTGACGAAACGTTAATCCTGCCCAAAGAGGGCATGCTGCCCATCTGGCAGGCAGCGCTGGCAAAAACCGACGCGACCGGCGGCATGGACCTCGACGGTACGCTGATGATGATGCGTCCTGAGGCGGAAAACGTCTGGTCACGGTCCGCCGAAGAAACGCTGATCATGTCGCGGCCTGCCGAAAGCGTGTTCGCCGTGCAGGTCCGCGCCCGCGATCTCAGCACCTATTTCCCGCGCCGCATCCAGGGGTACGCCCTGAAAAAACTGACCGACGCACGCAACGAAACGTACTGGATTCTCAAGAACCTGCGCACCGATGCCTATCTGCGCCTGACGGCAGAACAGGTTTTTCTGTGGGACGAGATGGACGGGCAGTCCAGCGTGCAGGACATCGCCGTCGCGTACATGCTGCAATACGGCAAGCTGGCGATCACGGGCCTGATCATGCTGCTCGACCAGCTCCAGCAAAAGGGCTTCATCGAGCCGCTGGTGGACATTTACGGCGCGGTCAACCAGAGCGTCGCGCAGCAGCGGGCCAACGTGTGGTGGCGGCGCGCCATGCGCGGCTTTTTGAACACGGAATTCGCTATCGGCGGCATCGACGGGCTGATCACGCGCTCGTACGCGGTGGCCGGGCGCTGGTTGTTCGTGCCGGTCATACAGTGGGTCATGCTGGCCGTGATCGCCGCCGGGGGCGTGATCTTCGTCAGTATGCTGCTGGGCCTGATCGACCGCGACGTGGCCGTGATCGGCGGGGCAGGCGCGATCATCGGCGTGATCACGCTCTACTTCCTGCAATTCATCACGCTGATGATTCACGAATGGTCGCACGCCATCGCCACCAAACATTACGGGCGCGAGGTGCGGCGCGGCGGATTCCTGCTGTACATGGGTATGCCCGCCGCGTTTGTCGATACGACGGATATCTGGATGGAGCCGCGCCGCCCGCGTATCGTGGTGAGCTGGGCCGGGCCGCATTCGGGCTTCTTTTTGGGCGGGCTGGCAAGCCTGTTGATGCTGGCCACACCGGGCGCGTTTGTGCAGGGCGTGCTGTACCAGTTCGCGTTTTTGACCTACCTCACCAGTTTTATGAACCTCAACCCGCTGCTCAAGCTGGACGGGTATTACATCCTCATGGATTGGCTGGAAATCCCGCGCCTGCGCGAAAAGAGCCTGGCGTTTATCAGCAAACCGCTGCGCCAAAAACTGCGCCGCCGCGAAGCCTTCAGCCGCGAAGAACGAATTTTCGCCGTGTTCGGGGCGCTTTCCGGCCTGTGGACCGTGATCGCGCTCGGCGTGGTGGTCGCCACCCTGGGCGGCTACCTGCTCAGCTTCGCGCAGACGATCCCCGGCCTGATCGTGATCGGGCTGCTGATCGCGTTCGTGGCGTACCGCGTGGGTCGCCGCCGTGTGCGCCGGATGCAGACCGCGCGCCGCAAAAAAGCGTCAGCCGGGGCGTAATCCGCCGGGGCGCTGCCCCGTACCCCGCGCCCTTTTTCCGAAAAAGGGCGGCAAAAACGGGCCGGGGGTCCAGGGGCCTCCGGTCCCTGGTGGGGTTGCGGGGGCGAAGCCTCCGCGATCTGGTGCACTTCTTCTACGCGGCGCTGCAACCGGGTCAGGTATCCACCAGCCCCAAGCGCTCGAACTGCTCCGGCGGCGCGTCGGCGGCGCGCATCAGGCGCACGAGGTGCGCGATCATCTGCTGCTCGACTGCCGGATCGTCGATCGGGCGCTGCTGCTTGGGATCGGATTCCAGGTCAAACAACAGCGTGCCGAAACCGAACGTGTCATGGGGGAAGCGCGTGGGAATCTTCAGCGTGCGGCAGCCCTTCGTGAACGAAAACGGATCGGCCAATTCCAGCGATTGCAGTTCCTCGACGCTGAACAGGGTGTTCATGTGGGTTGGCATCAGCGTGTACTCAAAGAGCGGCGTGTTCTCTGGCGCGGCAGGAGCGCGCATGTAGACGGTGCGCCCATCGGTGACGTTGACGTGCCCGCCCATCACGCCAAATAACACCGCGTCACGCGTGGGCGCGTTGCTGGCGATGGTATCGGCCAGCGGGATACCCTGCATCGATGCCGGGCGCGCAACCCCGAAAAACTCCAACAGTGTCGCCGGGAAATCGATCATCTGCACGAGCTGATCGCGGCGTTCCGTCTGCCGCCGGGCGCGCGGGTCCCAGATGAAGAGCGGCGTATGGGCGACTTCGTTGTAAAACGGCTGGATGACTTTGGCCCACCAGTCGTGCTCCCCCAGCAGGAAGCCATGATCGGTGCAGACGATCAACAGCGTATCATCCCACAGCGCGTACTCGTCCATCGCATCGAGCACCTTGCCGAGATGCGCGTCACACATGCTGACCAGCGCGGCGTACTCGTAGCGCATGTGCTGCACTTCGAGCGGCGACTGCTTCACGCGGTCGTAATCCGGCCAATCGAAGTGCGGCCCGTCGTATTCGTGCGGGTAGAGGTCTTTGTAGTGCTGCTGCGTAAAAAACGGTTCGTGTGGATCGAACGTTTCGATCTGCAAGAACCAGTTGTCGTGATCGCGGTTGGTGCGGATGAACTCCAACCCTTTTTCAAACGTCCGGTGCTGGGGCTGCTGGTCCTCGCGGGTCATGTACTGGCGGTTGACCCAATCCTGCCGCCAGCGCGCGCCTGAGCGGCTGCCGAGCGACGGCGGAATGGCCGGGTCTTCGAGCTGCCCCTTCCAGGGATCGCCTTCCTGCCCGCGCGAGCATTCCCACGAGTTATAGCGGGTGTGGTAAGTCGCGCCGCCGTCTTCCCAATAGTGGAAATGATCGCTCACGAGGTGCGTGTAGACGCCGCCCGCGCTCAAAAGCTGCGGCATCGAGTCGTCAAACGGTTCGAGCGGCCCCCAACTGCGATGCAGAAAATTATAGCGCCCGGTATGCAAGTCGCGCCGCGCGGGCATACACGGCATGCTACCGACGTAACAGTTATCAAAGGTGACCGTTCGCTCCGCCAGCCGCGCGAAATTCGGCGCGTGGATGCCCTCCGCCCCATAGGGAGGCAGGAAGTGGCGGTTGAGCGAGTCGAACATAACCATGATTGCTTTCACAAGAATCTCCCTCCTGGCGGGCAAATACAGAAAACCGGGCGGCGAGTCACATCGCCGCCCGGCGTGTTACGGCTTACTCTTGAGGCACAAAACGCACTTCGAACACCTTCGGCCAGTGTTTGCCCGTCAGCAAAAACGTATCGGTATCCGGATCGTACGCGATGCCGTTGAGCACTTCCTGCGCGTCCAGGCTGGCCCGTTCGTCGGGCGTGAGCAGGTTCGTCGCGTCGATGATGGCGACCACGACCCCGTTCGTCTTGTCGATCTTGATGATGTAATTTGTCTGCCAGATGTTGGCGTAGATGTAATCCCCCACGCATTCCAGTTCGTTGATACGTTCGACAATCGACGCCTGGGCGGTCACCAGCCCGCTGAAGATCACCTCAAACGTCTGCTGGTCGCGCAGGTCGATGAACGGCGAGCCATCGCTCATGTACAGGTAGCGGCCATCCGAACACAGGCCCCAGCCCTCGCCAGTGTAGTCAAACGTCCCGACCTGTTCGAACGTGTTGATGTCGTAAACGAAGGCGATGCCCGCTTTCCAGGTAAGCTGGATCAACCTGTCGCCGACACGCTCCAGCCCCTCGGCAAAATACTGCTCCGGAATCGAAATCTGGCGAATGACCGCGCCCGTATCGGGATTCACCTCGCGCAGTGTCGATTCACCGTACCGCCCCGTGCTTTCATAGATCGAGCCGTTGTAGAACAAAAACCCCTGCGTGAAGGCGGCGGGATCGTGCTCGCGCACCGAGATCACTTCCGGCACCAAAAACTGGACGCTTTCATACAGCGGGTTTTCATCTTGAGCCAGGGCAGAACCAAAAGCTACCGCCAGCACAGCCGCCAGCAGAATCACCAGGGGGCCAAAGCGCAAAGATCGTTTCATGTTGGTATCAACCTTTCCATGTGATAATGTTTGCTGAAGTGATGCGCGTGTGCGCCTGCGTCACCAGGGTCCGGATTCACGCCGCCGGTTCGCCCAAACGCATGACTTCGTACCTGTTTATGACGATGCCGGGTCCGGGCGCGGTGCAGCGTCGCCTTGCTGCAATACGACGAGCGCTTGATCGTGCACATGGCCGTTGGTTGCCAGAATCTGGCTGCCGCTGAGTGCGGTCCGGCTGCGCGCCCCAGTATAATCTGTAATTGTGCCACCAGCTTCCTCTACGCACAACAGGCCCGCCTGCACATCCCAGGGATTCGGCCCGCTCTCCCAATAGACGTCACAGCACCCGGCAGCGACCCAGCACAGGTCCAGCGCTGCCGCGCCGACACGCCGCGCGCCCTGCGTCCGGCGCACAAAATGGCTGAAATGGCCGGTGTTGTTATCCTCGGCGGTCCACCGGTTGTACGGAAAACCGGTGATCACCAGCGCCTCGGCGAGCGAGCGCACGTCCGATACGCGCAGGGGCCGCCCGTTGACCATCGCGCCCTGCCCGCGAATGGCCTTGTACGTTTCACCGTACATCGGATCGTGGACCACGCCCAGGATCGGCTCAAGGTCCGGGCCGGACAGCGCCAG
Organism: uncultured Anaerolineaceae bacterium; assembly: GCA_964393335.1. GTDB lineage: Bacteria > Chloroflexota > Anaerolineae > Aggregatilineales > Aggregatilineaceae > CAYMTN01. The sequence continues at coordinate 1,457 of CAYMTN010000251.1, read as the reverse complement.
ACTCACGGCAAATACCGGGAAGCGGTGGGCAAAATTCGTCGTGCCATCCAGCGGATCGACATACCAGTGATACCGCGTATCCTCCGAGGCCGGGCCATACCCCCCGCCCTCTTCGCCGTGAATATGATGATCAGGGAACGCCGCTTGCAGCGCCTGGACGATCAACCGTTCGGATGCGCCGTCGGCTTCGGTCACGAGGTCGATGGTCGTGCTTTTGTGGTTGGCCGCGCGGGGACGCTCGTAATACTCGCGCAAAATGGCCCCGGCCTGCCGGGCGATTGTTTCGGCAGTCTGCAAGACCTGCCGCAAATCCAATGACTGGCTCATACGACTCCTTTATCGGCAAAAACGGCCTACAAAGCCGTGATTCTCTATGTCTGCGCTTTCAATTCTTCTGTCCGAAACAGTCCAACATCGCAATGGTTCAGTAATGAATAACCACTGCCAAAAGGTCAGATTAGCTCAAGGTGATGTCTTGAACACCCCAAGAACAAAATCTAAAGACGGAATAGCTATTGCATCAAGCAGCGTTTAAAGCTGTCGTTCTCAACAAGAATATATCCGGAAGATTGGCTATGGAACAGAAATCGGTCCGAGACCGACCTGTGTATCGACTGTGTTATCCCCTAGATGTACGCGTAACCGACCGTCAGGCAAGTCAGGGTCACCAAAGGCTGATAGGCTGACATACCATTCACCAGCTTCCGGATTAGAGGGTAGCGGCAGGACAACACTGTCACCGATTGACATGCCTGGTGCCCAACATGTTGTCGGAAAGCGTCCCCCCTGCGAGGTTGGTTGCCAGACATCGGTAGGATAGGCGTTACCATCTGGGCTGACCAAAATGGCACTGAACCATTGATAAGTAAGCGGACGATTGATGCCCTGCCATTTTAGCGTGAGAATGATAGCCTCGTCTGTGGCCGCCGCATCCCACCCAATTAATCGATATAACGAGCTATTTGCACCCTCGAACGTAGCATCTGCAGGTCTATTGACATCCACGTGGGATGGTTTGGGGGGATGGGAAAGATCCGGGGCGGAAAATGTGGGAACGTAGATCAGTAGAACAGCGGTCATAACCAGTTGAGCAGCCATCAAAACGAACCATGCCCGCGTGCGAACCGTCGTTGCCGAAGGCGTTAAGTCTATGTCTGATGATACTGTCGATTCATCGTCGATTCTGGTTGGCGGAAATAAGACCGGCATGATTTCAGCCACCGAGATCATCAAAAATGGGGCCAGGACCAACCAAATACGGCCCGACTCCGCTCGCGTTGTGCCACTGATAGTCCATATCAATGCGGTGGCGATCAGGGCAAAACTCAAGCGTGGCGGTGGCATATGTTTGTAATGGGGATCGTTTCGGTGGCGAAACCATCTCCAAAGCCCCCAACAGATCACCAATACGAGCGGAAGGCTGCTCCAGATCGCCCAATCCCATAAGTGCATCCAGA
>CAYMTN010000250.1:0-7312 GCA_964393335.1 uncultured Anaerolineaceae bacterium | reverse complement strand
CCCGGATTGATCAACAAAGCCCCGATCAAGGACAGGGCTTGTTGGGAACCGGACGTGATCAATACGTTGTCCGCGTTGGCGCAGATATTGTAGCGACAAAGTCGTTTGGCGATCATGTCACGCAGCGGGGCATAACCTTCGGTGGGGCTGTACTGCAGTGCCTGGTGAGCCTGGGTTGCCAGCACGTGCTGGCAGGCTTCTTGAAAACGTTCTACTGGAAAGTATTCGGCGGCGGGTAGGCCTCCAGCAAAAGATATAACTTCAGGTCGTTGCGTAAATTTTAGTAGTTCGCGGATCACTGAACTGGTTATGCCCCTGGTCCGCTGGGCATAACGCGATTCCCATGCAATGTCCATTCGACTCGTTCCTCATTCTCCTTCATCTCGCTATACGGGCGGTTACGAATACGCCCTGCTTCATGCTTACTATAGGGTGCCGCGCTCGCCGTGCCTAGTGGCAGAAGCCATGACTCAGGCCGCGCAGTGTCACTAACCGCGCTAAGAGAATGCGGGAACCGCCCTTGAGCAGCAAAACCGGGGCATACCGTTATACGCGCGTATGCCCCGTCCCGTGCAGCCTGTGGATGTGTGGAGGAAAAACCAATCAGCCGGTGCCGTTCCCGCTGGTGGAATCGGGCAGTTCGTCGATATCCCAAATGCCTGTCGCCAGGTAATGATTGATCGAGCGGGCCGCCTGGCGGCCATGCCCCATCGCCAGAATAACCGTCGCCGCGCCGATCGCGATGTCGCCCCCGGCAAATACGCCCCGCTTGGAGGTCCGCATCGTTTGCAGGTTGGTTTTGACGGTGCCGCGTTTCGGGTCTACATCCAGGTTTTCGGTCGTGCGCGGCACGAGCGGGTTCGGGCCGTTGCCAATCGCCACGACGACGGTATCTACGTCAATCGTATACTCCGACCCGGCGATAGGAACCGGGCGGCGGCGGCCCGAAGCGTCCGGTTCGCCTAACTCCATCTGGATGCACTCCACCTGCCGGACACGACCCCGATCATCGCCAATGTAACGCAGCGGGTTGTGCAGCAGCTTAAAAATAATGCCTTCTTCTTTGGCGTGGTGGACTTCCTCGCGGCGGGCGGGCATCTCGGCCTCGGACCGCCGGTAAATCAGGTAGACTTCCTCCGCGCCCAGGCGGGCCGCCGTGCGGGCGACGTCCATCGCCACGTTGCCACCGCCGACCACCGCGACCCGGTCGCTGGCGGCGATAGGCGTATCGCAGCACGGGAATTCGTAAGCCCGCATCAAGTTGCAGCGCGTCAGGTACTCATTGGCCGAATACACACCGCACAGATTTTCACCCGGCAGGTCCATAAACCAGGGCAGCCCCGCGCCGGTCCCCAGGAAGACGGCGTCGTGCCGTTCGAGCAGCTCATCCAACGTTTCAAGCTGGCCGATCACATAGTTGTACTGGATATCGACGCCCATCTGTTTCACCACGTCTACTTCGGCGTTGACGATGCCTTTGGGCAGGCGAAATTCGGGAATGCCGTACATCAACACGCCGCCGGGCGCGTGCAGCGCCTCGTAGATCGTCACGGCGTGACCGGCACGGCGCAGGTCGATGGCGACGGTCAGCCCGGCAGGTCCACAGCCGACCACGCCTACACTTTTGCCTGTCTCCGCGCCAACTTCCGGGACTTCTACCAGGTTGTGCTCGCGCTCCCAATCTGCCGCGAAACGTTCCAGCCGCCCAATCGCCACCGCCTGGCCTTTTTTGGCCAGCACGCACTGGCTTTCGCACTGCGCTTCCTGCGGGCACACCCGCCCACAGATCGCGGGCAGCATGTTAGTTTCTTTGATGGTGCGGATCGCGCCTTCAAAGTCGCCCGCTGCAATGCGGCTCACAAAGTCGGGAATGACGACGCCCACCGGGCAGCCGATCACGCAGGTCGGTTTTTTGCACTGAATGCAGCGGTTCGCCTCCAGGACGGCTGTCATCGGGGAGAATCCGAAGGGCACCTCGTGGAAGTTCGTTCGGCGCTCGTCCGGTTCTTGCTCCGGCATATCCTGCCGGGGAATTTGCATCCGGTCCCTGTTTTTCAGATTCTGCAATCGCTCGATTTCGTTGTGGTCCATTTGTTCGTTCATCAATGCACCTTTTGGCTGCTACAGGGATTGGCTGGCTTGAGTAAGTTGTTCCTGGGACTGGCAGCGTTCCCGGTACCGCTCGAACGCGATGCGCTCCTGTTCTTTGTAAAACGCCTGGCGCTGGATCAACTCGTCATAATCCACCAGGTGACCGTCAAAATCGGGGCCTTCCACGCACGCGAATTTGGTCTGCCCGCCGACCGTCACGCGGCAGCCGCCGCACATGCCGGTCCCGTCTACCATGATGGGGTTGAGGCTGACCATCGTCGGAATAGCATGTTTTTTGGTAAGCAAGCTGACGTATTTCATCATCACCACCGGGCCTACGGCGAAGACCAACCCCGGTTTGCCCTGTGCGGCGATCAGGTCGGCCAGCACATCGGTCACCAGCCCTTTGCGCCCGTAAGACCCGTCATCAGTGCAGATCAGCACTTCGTCGGAGATTCGCCGCATTTCGGTTTCCATGATCAACAGGTCTTTGGTCCTGGCCCCCAGGATGGAAATCACCCGGTTCCCCGCCTGTTTGAGCGCCTGGGCAATCGGATGAGCAGGCGCAACGCCGATCCCGCCGCCCACGATCACCGCCGTGCCGACATCAGCGATATGCGTCGGCGCGCCCAGCGGACCAACCACGTCCATCAGCCGGTCACCGGGCTTGAGCGTCGCCATCTGCGTCGTGGATTTGCCAACGGCCTGCACCACCAGCGTGATCGTCCCTGCGCCGGGATCGGCGTCGGCAATCGTGAGGGGAATGCGCTCACCCCGTTCGTCCACGCGCACGATCACAAACTGCCCGGCTTTGCGCCGCTCGGCGATCTTGGGAGCTACCACCCGGTACCGGTTCACGCTGGGTGCCAGGACCACATTCTCCAAAATTTCGTTCACGTAGTTCTGCTCCGTATTTCTATACGAGCCGGTTGGGAAAAAATAGTGCTTCAAAACCTCTGATTTTGCCCGTTTTGGGGTGAACCTATAGTAATACTATGAGGCAACACCCGCCGTCGATAGTTCAGAAATGAACCAATCTGAAGTGAATAACATCACGTATTTCTGCAAAAATGGCATCCGCCGGACGCCGGCAGTGACAAAACAGACCGGTGGATGCCGGTCTGTTGCGAACGTATGGCCTGCTTCACCGGTCCCGGTCAGTCGGGCCGAGCGAATCATATGGGTACGGGTGGTCCATCTCGCTGGCGGTTTCCAGTTGGGCGAGATGCTCCGCGCTGATCTGCCAGCCGACCGCGCCCAGGTTATCGTCAAGATGCGGCATGTGCCGTACGCCAATGATCGGCGCGGTCACGCCCGGCCTGTGCAGCACCCAGTTCAGCGCCGTTTGCGCGGGGGTTTTACCCTCGGCCTGCGCGACGGCTAACAGCGCATCGATCACGCGCCAGGTGCGCTCGTTGTTGTACTTATTCCAGGCTTCGCCCCAGTTGTTTTTGGCGGCGAGGTCGACGCGTGTGCCTTCGGGCGGTCCTTCCATGCCCCGGCGGTATTTGCCGCTCAACCAACCGCCGCGCAGCGGACTCCAGGGAATCACGCCCAACCCTTCGCGCTGGCAGACCGCGATCAGCTCCCACTCCACGCCCCGATCCAACAGGTTATACAGCGGCTGCAAACAGGCGAACGGTTCCCACCCGTTTTGGCGGCTGAGATCGACGGCTTTTTGAAGCTGCCAGCCGAGAAAGTTGCTCGCGCCGATGTAGCGCACCTTGCCGCTTTTGACCAGCGTATCCAGCGTGCTGAGTGTTTCTTCGAGCGGCGTGCCGGGGTCCCAGCGGTGCACCTGGTAGAGATCGATATAGTCGGTTCGCAGGCGGCGCAGGCTGGCTTCTACCGCGGCCAGGATGTGTTTACGGCTCAGGCCGAGGTCGTTTGGCCTGTCACCCATCGGGAAGCGCACTTTAGTGGCGATAACCACGTCGTCACGCGGACGCTGTTTGAGCCAGGTGCCGACTATCTCTTCCGAGACGCCGCGCTGGTACACGTCCGCGATATCAATGAAATTGCCTCCCGCCTCTACAAAACGGTCGAGCATGGCATGGCTGGCGGCTTCGTCGGCGTGGCGGCCAAACGTCATCGCGCCAAGACACAGTTCGCTGACCTTCATGCCGGTCCGGCCCAGGTAGCGATAGTCCATCGTGTTCTCCTTTCAACAAAAAACCTGTTTATTGTCCCAGGGCGTCGTCAATTGCCTGGAGTTCCTCATCCGAAAACGACAGGTTATTGACCGTCGCGACGTTGTTGTCCAACTGCTGCACGCTGCTCGCGCCGATCAGGGCCGAGGTTGATGCCGGGTGGCGCAGCACCCACGCCAGCGCCATCTGTGCCAGCGACTGCCCGCGACTCTGCGCGATTTCGTTCAAGCGACGTGCCTGGGCGAGATAGTCGTTGGTGATGCTGTCTTTCTTCAAGAAAGTGGCCGGCTTGGCGGCGCGGGAGTCTTCTGGGATGCCGTGCAGATAACGATCGGTCAGCAGCCCTTGCGCCAGCGGCGAGAAGAATATCAGGCCGATGCCTGCGTCACCAGCCGCGTCCAGCAGCGCGTCTTCCACCCAGCGGTTGAACATGCTGTATTTCACCTGGTTGATCAGGCACGGAGTCCCCAGGTCGCGCAGCAGCCGCACAGCGGCGAGTGTCTGCCCCGCATCGTAGTTGGAAATGCCGACGTACAGCGCCTTGCCCTGCCGCACGATCTGATCGAGCGCCGTCATTGTTTCTTCCAACGGCGTATCGGGATCGGGGCGGTGGTGGTAGAAAATATCGACGTAATCCAGCCCCATCCGCTTCAGGCTCTGGTCCAGGCTGGCGACCAGGTACTTGCGCGATCCCCATTCGCCGTAGGGACCGGGCCACATGTAATAACCGGCTTTGGTCGAGATGATCAGTTCGTCACGAAAGCCGCGTAAATCCTGCCGCAGCACGCGCCCGAACGTTTCTTCTGCGGAGCCGGGCGGCGGGCCGTAATTATTCGCCAGATCGAAATGCGTGATGCCCAGGTCAAACGCGCGGCGGATCATGGCGCGGCTGTTTTCGAACGTATCCACGCCCGCGAAGTTATGCCATAGGCCCAGCGAAATCACCGGGAGTTTCAGGCCGCTGCGCCCGCTGGGGCGGTAGGGCATGGTCTCGTAGCGATCATGGGCGGGCAGGTAGTACGGGTTTACAGGCAGGGTCATGCTGTTGAAGTCCTTTCGTACGTATGGGCGGTCTCAATCGCCGCTTTTAAGTTATCCCAGGGGGTATCGCTCGGCACGGTGCAGTCAGCCGCCAGGATGAACCGCTCTGGCGCATCACGCAACACGGCCAACGCCGCCTGCCGCACCTGGTCCGGGGTACCGGTCGCCAGCACGCCTTTGCGTTCCAGCCCGCCCATGTAGGGCCGGTTGAACAAACGCGCGGCTTCGGCGGGCGTGATCGTGCGCTCGCCCAGGTTCAGCGGGCAATTGACCACGTCGCCGGGATAGTCGAGGAACCGCGAAAAATCATCGTAGTCGCGCAGGTAATCGCATACGTGCAGGATGTTGAACGGGCACGCCGCGTTAATCTCGTCCATCACCGCGCGGTCAAATGGTTTGATGTACTGCTCAAAGATCGCCGGATCGTCAAAGCGCCCGGCCTCACCGCCCTGTGTTGACGCATAAAAACCATCCACGCCGAGTTTGATGCACTCACGCGCAAACAGCAGCATGCTGTCGGTGATGATCTCCAACCCCACCTTGACCTTTTCAGGGTCCTGTTTGAGGTGCGTGGTCAGCACGGCGTCCCCCGCCGTATGCCCCGCGCCCATGTACGGCGAGTACAACGTCACGACGATCACCGCGTCGCGTTTGGCCGCCTTCACCAGTCCTTCGACCACTTTGAGCTGGCCCTCGAAAAAGTCCCGGCCATAACGCGGCATCCTGGCCCAATCGGCGGGCGTCTGGATGGTGGGGATCGGAGGCAGCGGCCTTTCGTACTGGATTTTGACCAGGTCCATGCCCGTATAACGGACATAGTCCAGGTGTTTGTCAACCGCTGCCTGGCCCTGGTGAAACTCCGGCGGGAAGTGCAAGAAGAACGCCGCCGGGATATAGGGGAGCGGTTGGGCATCATCCAACAAGCTGAGGATCACGTCTCGTTTGGTCATGGAGCGCCCTTTCACGTCTCCTCGTCCGTCTCAGAATCATCGAATAAGCGGCGCAGTTCCTCCTGCCACACGTCGCCCAACGGGTCAAACGTCACCTCGCTGAAATCGTCGGCCAGCCGCGCCATATACTCGCGGATGCCAAGCTGCGGTGCTGAACGGTCCATCTCGTCCACTTTGGCGTCTACCACGCGGATCAACTGTTTACTCTTCTGCTCCAGTTCGGAGAGATCGAGCCGTGTTTTCAGCATGTAATTGATGCGGCGCATCACGCCTAACCATGCCATGAAGTCATTTTCCAGCCGGATCGCGTTGCCCAGCGGGTCGATGCTCGAAAAATCATAGGTCGGCACAAACGCGTAAAACCCGACGAACGCCTGATTCCGCTCGTGCGCGCGGCGGCACAGATACGAGCCGATACTCGCCCCACCGTGATAGTCCGACAGCGTCACGGCGAGATCGTCAAGCTCCTTGCGCAGCGATGGCAGGCTGTAAATGGCCGATACCGTGCGCTCCTTGTTGTACGGCAGTTCGCCATACACCCCACCCAGGCTGATGATACGCTCGACGCCCAGCGCCTGCGCGGTGTCCAGCAACGACGCGACATAACGGTCAATATCCAGATGTGGCTCGTCACCCAGGAAGATCACCACGCCGCGCTCGTCGTCGCCGGTGTAATACAACTCGTTGCGCGGCGTCTCAAGCGACTGGGGAAAACCGTCTTCGAATTTGACCACCGGGCGCACCAGATCGTGTGTGCCGGGAATCTGGAACAGGTAAAAGCCATCCGGTTTGATCGACCCGATCCGCCTGGCCCCCGTATGGCGGACCAGGTACTGTGGCAAGCCGGACGACATCGACCCGGCATCGGCCCACTGCCGCCAGCCCGCGATCAAATACAGGTGGGTAGCCTGGGGCCGGTCATGAAGTTCAACTGCATCAGGCATTCAACATGCCTCCCTTGTGGCACGGACGGTTACCGTCCACGAACCGTATATAGAGTATACACGATCACCCGCGCCGGTTACGGCGTGGAGACGCAACAATCGCACGAGAATTGCCGTGAATTATTGGTTATAATCC
>CAYMTN010000249.1:0-7334 GCA_964393335.1 uncultured Anaerolineaceae bacterium | reverse complement strand
ATGGCGAACGTCTACCGCGCGCGGCAGGAATCGATGGGCCGCGACGTGGCGATCAAGGTGATGGCGTCCGAGTTGAGCGGCAACGAGGAGTTCGTGGAGCGCTTCGAGCGCGAGGCGCGCGTCATCGCCCGCTTGCAGCACCCGCACATCCTGCCCGTGATCGACTTCGGGCGCAGCGGCCCGCACGTCTACCTCGTGATGCGGTTGGTCGAGGGCGGCATGCTCAGCGACCGCTTGCAGCGCACGACGCTGACCCTCCAGCAGGTCAACCAGTTTTTGACGCAGATCGCTTCGGCGCTGGAATACGCGCACCGCCAGGGCGTCATTCACCGCGACCTCAAGCCGAATAACGTGCTGTTGGACGAGCTGGATAACGTCTATTTGACCGATTTCGGCATCGCCAAAATGCTCGCCGGATCGACCAGCCAGTACAGCCTGACCGCGACCGGCAGCGTGATGGGCACGCCCGCTTACATGGCCCCCGAACAGTGGCGCAGCGAGCCGGTCGATGCCCGCACGGATATTTACGCGCTGGGCATCATCGTCTACGAAATGATCATGGGCACGCTGCCGTTCCAGGCCGAAACGCCGTTTGGCATGATGTACAAACATTTCGACACGCCGCCACCGCTGCCGCGCGCCATCAACCCCGATCTGCCGGATTCGCTCGAACAGATCGTGCTGCGCGCCCTGGCGAAAAATCCGGACGCCCGTTATCCCTCGGCCAAAGAGATGGCCGAAGCGTTCAACCAGGCCGTGCTGTCCATGCCGCCGGACGTGATCAGCGCCCAACTGCCGCGCGCCACCAACGAACAGCTTGAACGTGCAACGCCGCCCGCTCAGCACGTCTCGTATCCGCCCCCGCCGCCGCCTCCGGCTGCGACTCCGCCGCCCGTACAGCCGCCTGCCGCGACAGGTCGAGCCGGTGCGCCGCCGCCCGGCGCGACGCTGGCGCATGCCGCCCCGCGTGAAGGCCGGACCGGGCGCGGCTGGCTCGTCGGGGGCGTGCTGGTCGTGCTGGCGGTAGTGGCTGTCGTGATCGGCGTGGTGGTCCTGGGCGGCGGGAAGCATGTTACACCCGGCGGCGGTACGCCTGCCGCGCTGGCCGGGGAGGCGCAAACGCTCACGGCGGCGGGGCAGACGATCACGCCGAGCGCTACGCCGACGCTCCGGTCGCTGGTGGCAATGACCGTGACGCCGCCCGATGGGGGTGACGCGGGCGCGACGCTGACCGGCCAGCTTCCCACCGCACAACCGCCACCTGCCACCCTGCTGCCCGCTGCGACGGTTCCCCTGCCGGAGACGCCCGATCTGAATGCGACCGCCGGGGTGCTGCTCTCCCAGCGGCTGACGCAAACCGCCGAGGGCTGGACCGACACGCCGACGCCGGATATCGAAGCGTCGGTGGTGGCGGCGCTGACCGGGACGGCTCTCGCCTGGACCGATACGCCCACGCCCAGCGCCACGTTCACCGCTACGGCGACGCCGACCATGACCAGCACGCCCACGCGGACGGCGACCGCAACCCGTACCGCCACGGCGCAACCGACTCAGACGTCGATCCCGACCCTGCCGCCACCGCCGAGTCGCACGCCGATCCCGACTCTGCCGCCGCTGCCGATCAGCACTGTCGCGCCGACGCTGACGCCGATCCCGACGCTGGTCCCGCTGCCGACGGCGGCGCCGCTGCCGACCAGCACGCCCTATCCAACCTGGACGCCGCTGGCCACCGCGACGACCGTGGGCACGTGCGGCGGGATGCGTAGCCGGCTGCGCGTCGATGCCGGCGGGCGCACGACGCTGCTACCGGCCAGCCCGACCCGTATTCGCCAGATGCCCGGCCTGTCCAGCGGCGTGCTGCGATCGATCCCGCCGGGCCTGACGTTCTGGGTGATGAGCGGGCCGCAGTGCGTCGATAACGTGTTCTGGTGGCAGATCGAAGGCGTGGATCAATCCGGCTTGTGGAACGGCTGGATCGGGGAAGGGCAGGGCGGCACGTATTGGATCGAGCCGTTCGACACCGGCCCGATCAACTGCCCCGGCGCACCGCCGCCGCGCCTCGTGCCCGGCCAGAACGGGCGCATCACGCTCCAGCCGCCGCTGCCCAGCCGCGTCCGCGCGCAGCCGGGCACCACCGGGCGTATTATCGGCCAGCTCCAACCGGGTGAGGTGTTCGAGGTGGTCAGCGGCCCGGTGTGTGATGCCGCGAATCAATGGCGCTGGTGGCAGATCACCAGGCAGGGGCTGACCGGGTGGGTAGCCGAAGGCCCCACCGGGGAATATTGGGTCGAACCCTGGCAGTAACCCGCCCCGGCTGTGCAGGGCCAGGTCACATGGTGCGCGCTGCCAAACGATCTTGCGAGCAGTACGATTTCTGAGCCGCGCGTGATATAATACAAACGTCACGTCAACTGAAGGGCTGCTAGGGTTCCGCCGGGTTCCGCCGGGCCTGGACCGAGCGCAGCAGAACGCCGCCCCTGGTTACCCCAGGCGGCGGCAGGCACCTGACAGGCACAAAATGCCAGAGGGGATAGGTTGATGCGTGTGAGCGCGTCTCTATCCTTTTTCATTTCGCTGAGGTGTCTGTCATGCAATCTCGCCAACCGTCCCACCTGCGCGCCGTGTTCCAGGCGTTGTTAGTCACCTTCCTGTGGTCTACGTCCGTCATCCTGATCAAATTCGGCCTGAAGGACATCCCGGCGCTGACGTTTGCCGGGCTGCGTTATACGCTGGCGTTCCTGTGCTTGCTGCCGCTGGCGGTCCGATCCGGCGGGATCGGGACGTTACGCCGCTTGCCCGGGCGGGACCGCGCGCGGCTGGCCGTGTTGGGGCTGCTGTTCTACACGGTGACGCAGGGCGCGCAGTTCCTGGGCCTGGAACGCCTGCCAGCGGTGACACTCAGCCTGATCCTGAGCTTTTCGTCGGGCATGGTCGCGCTGTTGGGCATTGGGCTGCTGGCGGAATATCCGACCCGGTTGCAGTGGGGCGGCATCGGGCTGTACCTGGTGGGCGTGCTGGTTTACTTCTACCCGGCGTCGATCCCAACCGGTCAGGTGATCGGGCTGCTGATCGTGTTGGCCGGTATGCTGGCAAACGCGCTGTCGGCGGTGCTGGGGCGGGATGTCAACCGGCGCGGCGCGCTCTCGCCGCTGCTGGTGACGGTGGCCAGCATGGGCGTCGGCGCGCTGGTGATGCTGGCCGCTGGCATCGCCGTGCAGGGGCTGCCGCCGCTCAACGTGACGAGTTGGGCGATCATCGTCTGGCTGGCGGTCGTCAATACGGCGTTCGCCTTTACGCTGTGGAATCACACGCAGCGCACGCTGTCGGCGGTGGAGTCGAGCATCATCAACAACACGATGCTGATCCAACTCGCGGTGCTGGCGTGGCTGTTCCTGGACGAGACGCTGACCGCCCGCGAGATCGCCGGGATGGTGTTCGCCGGGGCCGGGACGTTGGTCGTCCAGCTTCGCCGCGTGCGCCGGGCCTGACCGGTGCCCCTTTCAACCAACCCTGGTAATTTGCCTCAAATCCGTTAAACTTTCAGTATCGACCCTGGCCGCGTGGCATGTGAAGGATCGGACCGGTGCCCCATTCGCTTTTGCTCGTCCCAGAATCGCGGCGGCGCATGCGCCGCAACTGGCGGTTGGCGCGGGCCGTGTGGCGCAACCTGCGCGTGTTCTGGCGCGAGTTTCGCGTGCCGATCACGGTGCTGCTGGTGGCGATCTTCGGCGGCGGCTGGCTCTACGGCGAGCTGGCGGCGCAGGCCGGGTACGCGCATCTGCCGTATATCGACCTGCCGTACACCATGCTGACACTGATGATCGTGGGCATGCCGACCGATCTGCCGCGCGAGACGGAATTGATCGTGTTTTGGTACGTCATGCCGGTCATCGGGGCGTACGTGGCCGCGCGCGGCGTGACCGATTTTGTCGGGCTGTTTTTGAACCCGCGCACTAATCGTAACACCTGGGAGGAAGCTGTGGCATCGACATACAGCCGCCATGTGATCGTGTTGGGCGTGGGGCACCTGGGGACGCGCGTGTTACGTGCCGTCGTGCAGATGGGGTTTGAGGTCGTGGCCATTGACCGCAATCCAACGCCCGAAAAAGAGGCCGAGCTGGACCAGTTAGGCGTGCCGCTGGTCGTCGGGGACGGGCGGCTGGCGGCGACCCTCGAAACCGCCGGGATGCGCAAAGCGCAATCGCTGATCGTCTGCACCTCCAACGATCACATGAACCTGGAAGTGACGATGCGCGCCCGCGACCTGAACCCGGATATTCGGATTGTCGTGCGCATGTGGGAAGACCAGTTCGCGGAGCAGATCCGGCGTTTCATGAACGTCGAAGCGGTGTTGAGCGCGACCGACCTGGCCGCGCCTGTATTCGCGGGATCGGCGGTCGGCATCGAGATCACCCAGACGCTGACGGTGGGCGACGTGGATTACAGCATGATCCGGCTGGCCGTTGCGCCCGGCTCGTTTCTGGACGGCAAGACGATTGGCGGCCTGCAAGACGAGGAAAACATGGATATCGTGTTGCAGGGCAGCGGGCCGGATATCCAGGTTCACCCGGACCCTGCCGCGACGGTCCGCGCCGGGGATACGCTGGTCATATTCGCGCAGCATGGCAAGATTACCGAGGTCGTGGCGCGCAACCAGGGCCGCCGCCTCGTGTCGTTCGAGTCGAAGCCGTGAGGGGCGTAAACCGTAGACCGTTTGCCGTGAACCTCAGCCGCGTGATCGGTTTTGTGTGATGCGTCAGTATGGCGCGCTGTACGCGGTCAACGGTGAACTGTAAACGGTCTACGGTCAACGGTAAACGAACGAAACGTGGGTGGGACTCGCACTGCCCGCCACCAGAGCACATCGAGGAACAACAATGCACTACCACATCTGGACATTGGGCTGTCAAATGAACGTCGCGGACACGCAGCGGCTGGCGTCCGAGCTGGAACGACTCGGCCATCACGCCGCCGCCGATCCTGGCGCTGCCGACATTCTCGTGATCAATACCTGCGTCGTGCGCCAATCCGCCGAGGACAAAGCCTACGGGCGGCTGCGCGAGCTGGAGCAGCTCAAACGCGACCAGCCGGACAAGGTGATCGGGCTGATGGGCTGCCTGGTCGGCGTGCGCGATCCGCTGCGGCTGCGTGAAAAGCTGCCGCACGTCGACGTATTCTTGCCGCCATCCGATCCGCAGCCGATGCTCGATTTTTTGCGCGACCGCGAGTCCGAACGCGCCGCCCGCGTGTTGGAAGCATCCGAGCGGGCCGCGCGCGACGATTTGCAGGATACGGCGGCGAACGCCGAAGGAGCGTTGATCCTGCCCGATCACGAGCGCGGGACGCTGGTCAGCGCGCACGTGCCGGTCGTGTACGGCTGCTCGCACGCGTGCTCGTTCTGCATTATCCCCTTCCGGCGCGGGATCGAGAAGTCGCGCCCGGTCGGCGAGATCGTCGGCCACGTGCGCAGTCTGGCGCGGCAGGGCGTGCGCGAGATCACGTTGTTGGGGCAGATCGTGGACCGCTACGGGAAGGACGTTCCCGATGGGCCGAATTTGGCGCAGTTATTACGCGTGGTGCACGACGTCGCCGAGGAAGAAGGCGTCTACCGCATCCGATTTTTGACCAGTCACCCGAACTGGATGACCGACGAGCTGCTGGACACCGTCGCGGAACTGCCGCGCGTCATGCCGCAGATCGAGGTCCCGGTCCAGGCGGGCAACGACGAGGTGCTGGCTAACATGCGGCGCGGTTACACCGTCGAGCAGTACCGGCGGCTGGTCGAGCGCATCCGGGCGCGCATCCCCGGCGTGGCGATTCACTGCGACATCATCGTCGGGTTCCCCGGCGAAACCGCCGGTCAGTTCCAGGATACGTATGACCTGCTGGCCGATCTCAAGCTGGATAAAGTGCACCTGGCCCGCTACAGCCCGCGCCCGCATACCGTCAGCCAGCGCACTATGCCGGACGACGTGCCGCCGGACGAGAAAAAACGCCGCCATGCCGCGCTCGAAGACCTGCAAGCGCAGGTCGTCGCGGAAATCAACAGCCAGTTCCTGGGGCAGACGGTCGAGGTGCTGGTCGAGGATCAACACAAGGGCAAATGGCGCGGGCGCACGCCGCAGAACAAGCTGGTCTTTTTCGAAGACGCGACAACCGACTGGCGCGGCAGGCTGGCGCAGGTCGAGATCACGTGGACCGGTCCCTGGAGCATGCAGGCGCGGCTGCCCGGCCAGTCCGATCACACCGACGACGTACGCGCGGTCCCGCTGCTGGTGGCGCGGGGCTAACGTACCCTCGCCGGGTCCGTATCCTCGTCACGCCTTTTTTGCCATCGTGCGCAGCAGGGCGAGCGTCAGGCTGCAATCGCCCAGGGCGCGGTGCGCGTTACTCACCACGATCCGCTCGGATTTGCAGGCCGCGCCCAGCCGGAAAAAACGCGCGCTACGCCGGTAGGCGGCGTAGAGGCGCATCGCGCAGAACCACGCGTGCGGCACTGGCAGCGCCAAATCCAGGCGGCGGCACACCGACTCCAGGATCGCCAGCTCAAAATCGACGTTGTACGCGACCGCGTTCTGTCCTGCGAGGCAGGCGGTTAACTGCGCGTGGACCTGTTCGAAGGTGGGCGCACCGGCCACGTCCTGATCCGTGATGCCGTGCACGGCGGACGCCGCCGGGGGAATCGGGCGCTGCGGATTGACCAGCGTATCTAGCAGCACGACGCCGTCCTGGTCGATGAGGCCGATCTCGACGATCGCCACGCCGGGATCGTCGCTGAGGCCGGTCGTTTCCAGGTCGATCAGCACGCAGCCGGATTCCAGCAGCGCGGCGACCTGTTGCGCGATGGCGCGATCAACCGTCGTCATGGCCGGACCGTCAGCGCCTGCTCAAGATCGCCTTCGACCGTCACAAACGATGACTGGCGCACCCAAGGCTGGCGACCTTCCCACATGACGCGCAGCCACGCCCGGTCCTCGGTGGTGGCGGTGATAGGCAGCGCCACGTCAGACACCGTCGCAACGATTGGCGCGGTGAAGCTGGGGGCTTCGCGCAGCGTCGCGCCGAAACTGCCGATGACCGCGACCTGGCGCGCCGCTTCCAGGTCGCCGCTGAGCGTGATGGACGACGACCGCCGCACCCACCCGATCCGTTCCTCCCACCGGACGCGGAACCAGAATCGGTCCGCTGTCGTGCCGATCACTGGCAGGCGCACAGCGGATACAGCGCCCAGGATCGGCGCGTTGTAGTCCGGCTCAGTGCGGACCGAGGTAGGCATGTCCCCGATCTCCAAAAAAACGCCGTGGGGTTCCGGCATGGCGACCGGCAGGCTGTCA
>CAYMTN010000248.1:1457-7359 GCA_964393335.1 uncultured Anaerolineaceae bacterium | reverse complement strand
TCGCGCATGATAAGTTCCTGCGGCCAGCCGCGCGGGTGGCCGTCCTCCGGCCCTTTGCGCGTGGCGTCGATGGCGATCTGGCCGCGCGGTGCCGCGTCCTCCGCGAAATGATCGACCGGCCCGCCGCTGATCACCACGTCGCGCCGCCAATCGACGTTGCCCAGCGTGCGCCACGCGGCGTCCGGCAGATCGTGGACGTCCACGCCCGCGTCCAGCGCGACGATGGCGTGATCCGGCGCGGCGGCCCAGATTGCGTCGAACAGGTTGCGCGCCGGGCGCGATTCGTCCGCTGTGACGAGTATCAGACCCGGACGTGGCGCGTTCCAGCGACCCGCCCCCGCGATGCCGTCCAGCGCCTCCGGCGAGAGCGCGGCAACCTCCGGCGCGGCGCGGTCCGGCTTTCGCGTGGCGTCCACGCCGATCTTGCCGCCGTACGAATCCATGATCGCGCTGTGATCGAGTTGATCGACCGGGCCATCGACCAGCGTTACGTCGCGCCGCCAATCGACGTGTGCCAGCACGGCCTCCGCGACGGCGCGCGGGTCGTGGACGTTCACGTCCGCATCGACGACGACGATCGCTTTGGCCAGCATCATCAGGCCGATGGCCCACACGCCGTACATCACTTTCTGCGCGTGGCCGGGAAAACGCGGCTTCATGCTGGCGATCACCAAATTGTGGAAAACGCCCTCGGCGGGCATGGCGTAATCGACGACCTCGCCCAGGAACAATTGCAGCAGCGGCACAAACAACCGCTCGGTTGCTTTGCCCATCCAGTAATCTTCCATTGGCGGTTTGCCGACGACGGTCGTCGGGTAGACCGCGCCGCGTTTGTGCGTGATCGCTGTGACGTGAAACACCGGGAACAGGTCCTGCGGCGTGTAAAACCCGGTGTGGTCGCCAAACGGCCCTTCCAGACGGCGCTCGTTGAGATCGACGGTGCCTTCGATCACGATCTCGGCGTTGGCGGGTACTTCGATGTCTTGCGTCACGCACGTGACGAACGGCACCGGCCTGCCGCGCAGCCAGCTTGCCAGCAGGTACTCGTCGATGTTGGGCGGCAGCGGGGCCGACGCGCACCACATCTGCACCGGATCGCCGCCCAGGGCGATGGCGCACGGAATCGTGTCTTGTTGGATGGCGCGCGCTTCGCGTTCGTGTTCCGCGCCGCCTTTGTGCCGCTGCCAGTGCATGCCGAGCGTCTGCGCGTCGTACTTTTGCAGGCGGTACATGCCGACGTTGCGCTGTCCGGTCACCGGGTCGCGCGTGATGACCTGCGGCAGGGTGATGTACGGCCCGCCATCGTCCGGCCAGCACGTCAGCAGCGGGATGTCGTCCAGCGACGGATTCTCGGTGATCACCACGTCCTGGCACGCGGCGCGGCGCGTCATGTTTGGCCCAAACCCGATGCTGCGCAGCACGCCTAACAGCTCGCTGCCCCGGCTCATCATACCGCCGATGCCCTGTGGCAGTGTCGGATCGATCAGCTTGCCCAGGTTGCGCCGCAGGTCGTCCAGGTCATCGACGCCCAGGGCCAGCGCCATGCGCCGCGCCGATCCGAACGCGTTGATCAGCACCGGCATGCGGCTGCCCTCGACGTTTTCGAACAGCAGCGCTTTGTTGTGATCCGCCGGACCCTTGCTGACCCGGTCGGTGATTTCGGTGATCTCCAGGTGGGCGCTGACCGGCGTGCTGATGCGGATCAGCTCGCCGGCGGCTTCCAGGCGGTCGATAAACTCGCGCAGATCGGCATACGCCATAATGCTGTGCTCCCCATCGTTCAGTTTGTTTTAAAAGAAATAAAAGCATGTAGATTTTATCACGATCTGCGCATAGTCCCAACTTGACGCGCACCGGGCGGCAGGTCCCCCGGCCCGCAGAGGATAACGCCACAGGGCGTTGGTTGGCAACCGTTCCATGCCGCGCGATGAGGTTTTTGGTTATAATTCATATAGAAATCAAAAATAAAGGCGAGTATACTCAACCTGAGGCTGTCACAGTGGGCTGCGCGTCGTGGCCGATCTGTTATCTCCGACTGGTACGGCACCTGTCGCACAAGCCGGACTGAGTACAAGGGAGAACAACCAGATGGTAACCAGCCTGCAAAATTATACCCGCGTGTGCAGGACTGACGTCCTGCCTGCGCGTGGAAAAAAGACGCTGCACATCGGCGACAAAACGGTGTTGGTGGTCTGCGATGGCGACGACATCTACGCCATCGACGAGGCACACGGTGAGCTGTGGCACGGCATAACCTACGGTAAGGTGATGAACGGCGTGATCACCTTGCGCAACAGCGGTGCCCGGTACGATTTGAAGACGGGCCGTTATCTCGGCAACGCGTTTTCCCCCTCTCATCACCGGCTGCGCGTGCTGGAAACCAGGGTCGTCGACGGCCAGTTGTATCTGCGCCTGTAACGTCGCCGGTTCCGGTTGAGCGCCACTCCATCCGCTGGCAGACCGCCAGCGGATTTTCGTTTGGGCGCGGGGTTTCCATTGTATAATGGAGGTAAGGATTGCTCCTGCTTGGGGCGCAGCCGGCGCAGCAAGTCACATTGTTCGTCTCAAGACCTGTCAGGAGGGATGGACGATGGCGAACGCACAGTCGCACGTTCAAGCGCCAAGCGATTATGTTTACGTGTGCGACCGCGATGAGATTCCCGAACGTGGTAAAAAGACCGTTTATGTCGAGGCAACGCGGGTGTTGATTGTTGCCAGCAACGGCGGCCTGTTTGCCGTCGAGGATCGCTGCCCGCAAACGGCCAGTTCGATGGCGCGGGGCGAGGTGCTTGGTACGGTGATCACGTCCCCGACCACCGGCGCGCGTTACGATCTCAGAACAGGCCGTTATGTCGGCGGCGGGCAGGCCCCGCTGCAATCGCATTGGCTGCCGGTGCTGCCGCTGTCTGTCATCGATGACCGGGTGTATGTCCGGCTGCCACAGCGATAGCGCGTTCACAGGGGGCTGTTGATAACCTGTTGAAAACGTGTTGAAAACGCGTCGGAGACGGGCGCACAGGCGGCTGGCGGGCCGCCTGTTGATTCCCCGCATAAATTCCCCGGACTGTTATAATTAGAGTGAAATAGGCCGTTTTTACGAAAGGTGATTTTGACGCATGGCAAACTATATTTTGGCGCTGGACCAGGGCACGACCAGCTCGCGCGCGATCCTGTTTGACGCCGCCGGTCAGCCGGTCGCGGCGGCGCAGCACGAATTCCCGCAGCATTTCCCCCGGCCCGGCTGGGTCGAGCACGACCCGCACGACATCTGGCGCACGCAGCGCGACGTGGCACGCGCCGTGCTGGATGAGCGGAAGGTCAGCGCCGCAGACGTAGCGGCGATTGGCATCACCAACCAGCGCGAAACCACGCTGATCTGGGATCGCAAAACGGGCGAGCCGGTCTACAACGCGATTGTGTGGCAGTGCCGCCGCACGGCGCAGATGTGCGACACGATCCGCGCCGCTGGTTTTGACGCGGCGATCCGTGAGAAAACCGGGCTGGTCACCGACGCGTATTTTTCCGGCACCAAAGTCGCGTGGCTGCTCGAAAACGTGCCGGGCGTGCGCCAGCGGGCCGAAGCGGGCGATCTGGCCTTTGGCACGGTCGATAGCTGGCTGCTGTGGAACCTGAGCGGCGGGGCGCTGCACGTCACCGACGTGACGAACGCCAGCCGCACGCTGCTGTACAACATCTATGAGGGTGCCTGGGACGACGAGATTCTGGCCTACCTGAAGATTCCGCGCGGGCTGCTGCCGGAGGTCCGGCCCTCCAGCGCCGTATACGGCGAGACGGTCGCGCACCTGTTTGGCGCGCCGGTCCCGCTGGCCGGTATCGCCGGGGATCAGCAGGCCGCGACCTTCGGGCAGGCGTGCCTGTCGCCGGGCATGGCGAAAAATACGTATGGCACCGGCAGTTTTGTGCTGATGAACACCGGTACCGCCGCCGTTTCGTCCCGCTCCGGCCTGCTGACGACGATCGCCTGGCAGTTGAACGGCAGCCCGGTTGTGTACGCGCTGGAAGGCAGCATTTTTATCACGGGCGCGGCGGTGCAGTGGCTGCGCGACGGCTTGCAGATCATCAAGGACGCGGGCGAGGTCGAAGCGTTAGCGGCCAGCGTCGAGAGCGCCGAGGGCGTGTATCTCGTCCCGGCGTTTGTGGGCCTGGGCGCGCCGCACTGGGATGCCTACGCACGCGGCACGCTGGTCGGCATGACGCGCGGCACCACGCGCGCCCACATCGCCCGCGCCACGCTCAACGCCATCGCGCTGCAATCCAAAGACGTGCTCGACGCGATGTACCAGGATTCGGGGATCGCGCTCAGCGCGCTGCGCGTCGATGGCGGCGCGGCGCGCAACAACCTGCTGATGCAGATTCAGGCCGACGTGTTGGGCGTGCCGGTCCAGCGTCCGGCGGTGACCGAAACGACCGCGTTAGGGGCGGCGTACCTGGCCGGGCTGGCGGTCGGATTCTGGCCGGATGCGGATACGCTGGCCGCCCGGTGGACGATTGAGCGCACCTTCGAGCCGCGTATGTCCGGCGATGAGCGCGACACGCTGATCAGTGGGTGGCAGCGCGCCGTCGAACGTGCAAAACACTGGGAGCAGGCGTAAGCTCGCTGCCACCTGACGGAACCGCCCGTTGTACGCGGCTGATCTGTTTTTCCCATACAAGTGAGGGTTACGTTCATGAAAGCCGATTTTGTGCTGGATTACCAGGTGATCGCCGTTGAGCGCCCGCAGCACGTGGTTCTGCTGGCGCGGATTCAGGGCGAGGCCGCGCCGCAGTCGGCGACGCGCCGCCCGCTGAACCTCAGCGTCGTGCTGGATCGCAGCGGATCGATGCAGGGCGACAAGATCGCGTTTGTCAAACAGGCCGCGCAGTTTTTGGTGCAGCGGCTGGGCGCAGCCGACCGCCTGTCGATCGTCAGTTACGATTCGTCCGTTTCAGTCGATGTGCCGCCGCAGGCCGTGGCCGAGAAGGATCGCATCAACCAGGCAATCGGCAAACTGCAATCCGGCAACACGACGAATCTCAGCGGGGGATGGCTGCGCGGCTGCCAGTTGGTCGCGGAAGGCATGGCGGACGGGCAGGTCAACCGCGTGCTGCTGCTCACCGACGGGCTGGCGAACGAGGGCGTGACCGATCCCGTGCGGCTCGAAGCGATGGCCCGCCAGAAACGCGCCGAAGGCGTCACCACGACGACGATGGGCGTCGGCATGGATTTTAACGAAGACCTGCTGACCCGGCTGGCGATTGAAGGCGGCGGCGCGTTTTATTTCATCGACTCGCCGGACCAGGCCCCGCACCTCTTCGCGGAGGAATTACGCGGCCTGCTGAGCGTGATCGGGCAGAATCTGGTGATCACGCTGACGCTGTCGCCGGATGTGACGATGGTCCGCCAGTTGAACACGTATCCGGCGGACGCCGTTGATCGCGGCGTGTCGTTCCGGCTGGGCGACCTGTTTGCCGACGAGCTAAAAACGCTGGTGCTGGAACTCTCGATCCCGGCGTTGAAGACGTTAGGCGCGGTGGAGGTGGCGCGGCTGCGTTTTGACTATGACGAGCTGGGCGAGGATGCCGTCACGCACCGCACCATCGATCTGCCGGTGCTGGTCAACACGGTCATCGCCGAGGACTTCGACGCGTCGCTGCGCGATCCAGAAGTGGTCAAAACGGCGCTGCTGCTCGAAGCCGCCCGCGCCCGCGAAGACGCCGTCGAATACGCCGACCAGGGCGAATTCAAACAGGCGTCCGGCGTCTTGAGCAAGACTGCCGACCGGCTGCGCCAGAGCGGACTCAAGGATGACGATCTGCAAAAACAGCATGACATGCTGCGCGAAGAGGCCGTCGATATGGACCTGGGCGAGCAGCGTTACACCGAATACGAGCGTAAATCCGC
>CAYMTN010000248.1:0-1447 GCA_964393335.1 uncultured Anaerolineaceae bacterium | reverse complement strand
GCAGTGCCGGCAGAGGGTCTTCCCCGCTGAGCAAATCCGCCACCGCGAAGGCGTACTACGGCCACCACACCCGCCCGGTGCAGGCCGCTGCCGAATCGATGTCGCTGCATGGCCGCCTCAAACGCTCGCGGGACGCCCTGGAACGCAGCGGCCCGCCGCCGACACGCATCACCTGGGCGGACGGTGCGCTCGATCTCGGCGCGCGCGTGCGTTTCGGGCGTGACGCCGATAACGACATCGTGATCGACGAGGACGAGGTATCGGCCCATCACTGCGAGATCGTGCGCGTGGGGCGTGACATGATTCTGGTCGATGACAACAGCACGAACGGGACGTTCGCCAATGGCGGGCGCGTGGCCGGGCGTTTTGTGCTCAGCGCCGGGGACGTGATGACGGTCGGATCGATGTTGTTCATGTTGGAGTAGGCAGGCGTTAACCGTTGACCGTGATCCGTTGGCCGTAAAACCCGGTTGGGCGCGATCACGAGTCGCGGCTGGCGGTTTTTTGCACTGTGCGCCTCTCCTGCGCCGTGAGTCGCGCGGTGGGCAGCCGTCAAGCGTTCCGGGCAGGGACGTGTTTAACTCGGTGCAGACTTTCAGACGCAGAGAGGGCAGCATGTTTTCGCGAAAACCGTTTGACGACGCGGCCTATGTCGAGCGCATCCAGACTCAGCCGTGTTTCATCTGCGAAATCCTGGCGGGACGCCTGCCGCACCACCTCGTCTACCAGGATGACGTGGCAATCGTGTTTCTGAACAAGTACCCGCTGTTGGTCGGGTATACACTGGTGGCCCCGGTCGAACACCGCGAGGCCGTGACCGGCGATTTTACGCTCGACGAGTACCTGGCGTTGCAGCGCGTGATCTATCACACCGCCGAAGCGGTCCGCCAGATGGTGCCCAACGAGCGCGTGTACGTGCTGTCATTGGGCAGCCAGCAGGGTAACGCCCACGTCCACTGGCACATCGCGCCGCTGCCGCCGGGCGTGCCCTTCGAGCAGCAGCAGTTGGCGGCGTTGAGCGGCCAAGCCGGCATTCTGGATATTCCCGACGACGCGATGGCCGCCTTGGCGGCGCAGTTACGCGAGACGATAGAACGCCTCATGGCGAAGGAGAGAACCGATCATGGCGAAGACTGATGCTCCGATCTACCAGCTCAAGATCACGCTCCAACGCAGCAAACCGCCGATCTGGCGGCGCGTGCTGGTACCCGGTGACATCACCCTCTACCGGCTGCACCGCATCATCCAGGGTGCGATGGGCTGGTGGGATTCGCACCTGCACCAGTTCATCGTGGGGGAGGTGTATTACGGCGAGCCATCCTCCGAAGACTGGTACGAGGTCAAGAGCGAACGGCGCGTGCGGCTCAACGCCATCGCGCCCTGCGAAGAGTTCAAGTTCACCTACGAGTACGATTTTGGCGATGACTGGCTGCATACCGTCCTGGTC
>CAYMTN010000247.1:0-7406 GCA_964393335.1 uncultured Anaerolineaceae bacterium | reverse complement strand
GACACACTACAACCAGGAATATTCAGCCGGTGGATATGAACGCAGTCGGGGGCTTACGCTTGTCGCTGATGCGGCAAACACAAGCGAAATAGGCGACTGATAGGGCAGGGAAGGGCGGAGAAATCAAAAGCATCCCTGCCCAAAACCTGGAAAAGTGGGGCAGCACGACTCGAGGGCTACTTGATGGGGCACCGTTTTTGCCGTGAAAAGCCTGTAAGCGTATCCCGGCTGAGCGCGTAGCCCTCGGAACGTTCCCAAACATCGTCCGCCCCTAACGCCTTCTGTTGCGACACGCCCACATACCCCTTGCCGCAGATTGAAAACCTTCCGCTGCGGTAGTATGCTTAGGTTCGAAACCTGAAATGGCATTTACTCTTACCGCACACAGGTGATGAACTCATGGCGCAAACCTCCACGAATGGAGCCGAGCTTGGTTTTGAGCAAACACTCTGGGCGGCAGCCGACAAACTGCGCGGCCACCTTGACGCTGCCGAATACAAGGGTGTCGTACTCGGTCTGATTTTCCTCAAGTACATCTCGGACTCGTTTCAGGAGATTTACGACGATCTCGCGGCACGCCAGGACATCGACTTCACCGATCCCGAAGACCCCGACGAATACCAAGCACTCAAAGCCTTCTGGGTGCCACCAGAAGCCCGTTGGGACCATCTCCAGCGCAACGCCAAGCAGCCGGAGATCGGCATCCTCATTGACGACGCGATGGCCGCCATCGAGCGAGATAACCCGCAGCTTAAAGGTGTGCTGCCGCAAGATTACGGGCGCGAAGACCTCGACAAACGCCGCCTGGGTGAGTTAATCGACTTGATCGGCACCATCGGGTTGGGTGACCGCGAGAGCCGCTCACACGACATTCTGGGCCGCGTGTACGAATACTTCCTGGGGCAGTTTGCCAGCGCCGAGGGCAAAAAGGGCGGCGAGTTCTACACGCCGACCTCGGTTGTACGCCTGTTGGTCGAGATGCTGCAACCGTACCGGGGCCGCGTGTATGACCCGTGCTGCGGATCGGGCGGGATGTTCGTGCAATCGGAGCGGTTCATCGAGGCGCACGGCGGGCGGTTTGACGATATCTCCATCTTCGGTCAGGAGTCCAACCCGACCACCTGGCGGCTGCACAAAATGAACCTGGCGATTCGCGGCATCGAGGTCAACCTTGGCCCGTATGCTGCCGACTCGTTCCACAACGACTTGCACCCGGACCTCCAAGCGGATTACATCCTGGCGAACCCGCCTTTCAACATGAGCGATTGGGGTGGGGCGCTTTTGGAAGATGACGCGCGCTGGCAGTTTGGCATTCCCCCGGCAGGAAACGCTAACTTCGCCTGGGTGCAGCATATCATCTACCACCTGACGCCCAACGGACGCGCCGGGTACGTGCTGGCGAATGGCTCGATGTCCACCAGCACCAGCAGCGAGGGGGCGATCCGCCGCGCGATGGTCGAAGCCGACCTGGTGGACTGCATGGTCGCGCTGCCGCCGCAGTTGTTCTACAACACGCAGATTCCCGCGTGCCTGTGGTTCATCAACCGCGCCAAACCTGGACACCGCCGCGACCAGACCCTGTTCATCGACGCCCGCGACATGGGCACTCTGATAAGCCGCGTCCGCCGCGAACTGGACGAAGACGACATCGCCCACATCGCCAACACCTACCACGACTGGCTGAGCGCCGAGGGTGGGTATGAAGACGTGCCCGGTTTCTGCAAAAGCGCAGCGTTGGACGAGATCGCGGGACATGGTTATGTGC
Organism: uncultured Anaerolineaceae bacterium; assembly: GCA_964393335.1. Classification (GTDB taxonomy): domain Bacteria; phylum Chloroflexota; class Anaerolineae; order Aggregatilineales; family Aggregatilineaceae; genus CAYMTN01. The sequence continues at coordinate 5,641 of CAYMTN010000247.1, read as the reverse complement.
TGACGCCGGGGCGTTACGTGGGCGCAGCCGACATCGAGGACGACGGCGAGCCGTTCGAGGAAAAAATGGAGCGCCTGACCGCCGACCTCACGGCGCAGTTCGCGGAGTCGGCGCGACTGGAAGCTATAATCAAAGAAAACCTACGGAGCCTGGGTTATGAGTTATGATCGGCTCGTCTTTCGCGTTCATGCCGTGCAGCGTATGGCCGAACGCCAGGTCACAGTCGAAGATGTGCGCGACGTGGTCCTCAACGGTGAGGTGATCCGCGCATACCCCGACGACACCCCCTATCCTAGCTGCCTGATTCTTGGTTGGCGCGGCACACGTCCCCTGCACGTGGTGGCGGCTGACAATCACGAAGCCCAGGAAACGATCATCATCACCGTATACGAACCCGGCCCGGACCTGTGGGAACCAGATTTCAGGAGCAAAAAACCATGAAGTGTGTGATCTGCAAACACGGCGAAACCGCCCCTGCCACGACGACCGTCACACTGGAGCGCGGCGGCATGACGCTGGTCTTCAAGAACGTTCCGGCGCAGGTGTGCCAGAACTGCGGCGAAGCGTACCTGGACGAAGCGACTTCCGCGCACCTACTGACTACCGTCGATCAGGCCGCGCGCGCCGGGGTGCAGGTGGACGTGCGCGAGTACGTCGCCGCCTGATGGTATATGCGGAGCGTGGACCGTGACAATTGAGCGCCTGACCGTCCGGCAGCTTATCGCGCTGCTGCAACACTACCCCGCTGATCTGCCGGTCGTTGTCCAGAGCTACGAAGCGGGCTATGACCCGGTGACGGATGTTGAGGAACTGACCATCGCCGAAACAGAAAATAGAGCGTGGTATGTTGGCGTTTATGATAAATCGGACCAGCCGGGAGAAAAGGCGCTGCTGATTTCATCGAAATATAACCGGGTTGAACTAGACGAGGCCGACCATGCGAGCGAATGACGGCGGGGCCGAACAAGGAACCGGGCGGTGATGAGGCATGACGTGTTGCCGCCAGGGCGCTACGTGGGCGCAGCCGATATCGAGGACGACGGCGAACCGTTCGAGGAGAAAATGGAGCGCCTAACAGAAGAGCTTCAAGCACAATTTGCGGAATCCACTCAGTTAGAGCGAGCAATCCGGGAGAATCTGGAGGTTCTCGGATATGACCTCCAGTAATTGGCAAACAATCCCGCTTGGTGATATTTGCGAAGGGATTTATGATGGACCGCACGCTACACCCAAAAAGATAGATCACGGGCCGATTTTTCTTGGAATATCCAATCTTTCCGGTGGGAGACTTGATCTTTCTGACACCAATCATCTTTCGGAAAAAGACTTCAAAAAATGGACCCGGCGAGTCACTCCGCAGCCTGACGACATCGTCTTTTCCTACGAAACAAGACTTGGTGAAGCTGCACTGATTCCAGAAGGTTTAAGATGCTGCTTAGGCCGTAGGATGGGATTGCTACGGCTGGATAAAACGAAGGTCGATCCAAGATTCATTCTATATACCTATCTTGGGCCTGAATTTCAACATACGATTGAAGCGCGCACGATTTATGGAAGTACAGTTAACCGTATTGCTTTAACCGAATTACCATCTTTTCCGATCAAAATTCCTCCCCTCTCTGAACAACGCGCCATCGCCCATATCCTCGGCACACTCGACGACAAGATCGAACTCAACCGCCGCATGAACGCCACGCTCGAAGCGATGGCGCGGGCGATCTTCAAATCGTGGTTCGTGGACTTCGACCCGGTCCACGCGAAAGCGCGCGGCGAGCAGCCAATCGGCATGGACGCGGACACCGCCGCGCTGTTCCCCGACTCGTTCGAGGAGTCGGAGTTGGGGCCGATTCCGAGGGAGTGGCGAATCAGCAAGATCGGGCAAGAAGTCGAAGCCGTCGGGGGATCAACGCCCAGTACGAGTAACCCTTCCTATTGGGAGGACGGCGATATTTATTGGACGACGCCGAAAGATTTGTCATCTCTCGGCAGCCCTTTGCTGCTTGACACTGAACGGAAAATCACTGAAGCAGGATTGGCAAGAATCAGTTCCGGCTTGTTGCCTGTCGGAACCGTTCTGATGTCTTCACGTGCCCCCGTTGGATATCTGGCGATTGCCGAAATTCCAGTGGCAATCAACCAGGGCTACATCGCCATGATCTGCAACAAAAAACTCTCAAATCACTACGTGCTTTTCTGGTGCGAAGCCAACATGTCCACAATCAAGGGACTTTCCGGAGGAACCACTTTTAACGAGATCAATAAGCGGAATTTCCGCCCGATCGACGTACTCGTTCCTCCGGATGATGTGATCGCCGCTTTTGATCGCATGATCGATCCTCTTTACCAAAGACTTGTACTCAATCTCAGGGAATCGCGCACACTCGCCGAACTGCGCGACACGCTGTTGCCCAAGCTCATTTCTGGCGAACTGCGCGTGCCGGAGGTGGACAACTGGCACGCGTTCATCGAACGCACCGCTGGCAGCCTGGCCGACGACCCCATTCACCGTTGGCCGCAGGGCGACTACGAAGAACGGGACGCGCTCGAATGACCTGTTCTGCGAGACAACAATCCGAGTCAGCATATAATACAAACAGGAACCGTGATGGCAAAGTGGCGAAAACTGCTTGAGAAACTCACTGCCGGGTCAATGGACATCCGGTTTGAGGACTTTGTCTTGCTGCTGGAACGTTTCGGCTTCGTGCTGGACCGGACACGCGGCAGCCACCACATCTATATCCATCCTGACATCGCAGAATTGCTCTCTATCCAACCGCGCAAAGATGGTAAGGCCAAACCCTACCAACTCCGCCAATTTCTCAAGCTGCTTGAGGAATACAGCCTGAACCCGAGGGATGACTCATGAAAGACTATCACATCAACATCTTCTATAGTCAGGAAGACGGCGAGTATGTCGCCGACATCCCCGATCTGAAATACTGCTCAGCCTCCGGCGCAACACCTGAAGAGGCTCTGCGTGAGGTGCTGGTCGCTAAGGCGTTGTGGCTTGAGGCCGCGCAGCACAGTCACAAACCCATTCCTGAACCACGTTACCGGCCTGCCATCTATCAAGTCAGCGCCTGAATCACGGGTTCCATCAGGGGATGGTCGAATGGGCCGTTTGACCGAAGAAACCGTTGAACTTGCCGCGCTCGATTGGCTGCACGAGTTAGGGTATGAAACGTGCTACGGCCCTGACATTGAGCCGGAAACATCCGGTGCCGAGCGTGCCGAATTCGATCAGGTCCTGCTGGTAGGGCGGCTGCGTGACGCGCTGCAACGCATCAATCCCGGCGTGCCATCTGCCGCCATTGACGAAGCCATCCGCAAAATTCAGCGCACCGAGAGCCAGAACCCGGTCATCAATAACCACGCCTTCCACCGCCTGCTCACGGAAGGCGTCGATGTGACGTATCGCACGCGCGGACAGCTCAAACACGGCAAAGTCTGGCTGGTCGATTTTGATGATCCGGCCAACAACGATTGGCTGGCTATCAACCAGTTCACGGTTACCGGCGTCAATTTCGCCACGCACGCCCGCACCAACCGCCGCCCGGATGTAGTGTTGTTCGTCAACGGTCTGCCGCTGGCCGTGATCGAGCTAAAAAATCCCGCCGACGAAACCGCCACGATCCGCCGCGCGTTTAACCAGCTTCAGACCTACAAAGCCGACATTCCCGCGCTGTTCACTTATAACGAGGCACTCGTCATCGCCGACGGTCCCGACGCGCGGCTGGGCACGCTCACCGCTGGCTGGGAATGGTTCAAGCCCTGGCGCACCATTGAGGGGAATATACTCGCCGCGCCGGAGGAATTGCAGCTTGAGGTCCTGGTCAAGGGCGTCTTTGAGCCATACCGGTTCCTGGACCTGATCCGCTTTTTCACCGTCTTTGAAACCGATGGCAGCCACATCACGAAACGTTTGGCCGCTTATCACCAATACCATGCCGTCAATAAGGCAGTCGATAAAACCATCGAAGCCGCCACGCCTGATGGTGATCAACGGGTTGGTGTCGTATGGCATACGCAGGGCAGCGGCAAGAGCCTGTCCATGTTGTTTTATGCGGGCAAGATCATTCAGCATCCATTTATGGAAAACCCGACCCTGGTGATCCTGACCGACCGCAACGATCTGGACGACCAACTATTTGACACATTCGCCGCCGGCCAGGAACTGCTGCGCCAGACTCCCCGGCAGGCCCAAAGCCGCCCGCATCTCAAGGAGTTGTTACAGGTCGCATCGGGCGGCGTGGTTTTCACCACCATCCAGAAGTTCCGTCCAGAAGGGCATGACAGCGTCTATCCGACTCTCTCAGAGCGGCACAACATCATCTTCATCGCCGATGAAGCGCACCGCAGCCAGTATGGATTTACCGCGCACATGGTCGAAAACGAGCGCGAGGCATACCTGGCCTACGGCTTTGCCAAGTATATCCGCGACGCGCTGCCCAATGCGTCCTTCATTGGCTTCACTGGCACCCCGATTGAGGCCACGGACGCCAACACGCGCCAGGTCTTCGGCGATTACATTGACATCTACGATATCTACCGCGCCGTAGATGATGGCGCGACCGTGCCCATTTTTTACGAAGCGCGATTAGCCCGCCTGCAACTGAAAGATGAGATGCGCCCGCAAATCGATCCGACCTTTGAGGAGATCACCGAAGGCGAAGAATTAGAGGGCAAAGAGAAGCTCAAAACGAAATGGTCCCAGCTAGAAGCGATGGTCGGCACATCTGAGCGGTTGGGGCAGGTGGCTAGAGACATCATCACCCACTTTGAACAACGCCTTGAAGTCATGGACGGCAAAGGCATGATCGTGTGCATGAGCCGCCGCATCGCGGTAGACCTGTACGATCAGATTATCACCCTGCGCCCCGAATGGCATAACGACCGCGACGAGGAAGGTGTGATCAAAGTTGTCATGACCGGCTCAGCCGGTGACCCTGCATACTATCAACCGCACATCCGTAATAAGCCACGCCGCAAAGCTATTGCCGAACGCTTCAAAGACCTGGATGATCCGCTCAAGCTGGTCATCGTGCGTGACATGTGGCTGACTGGTTTTGACGTGCCGCCACTGCATACGATGTACATGGATAAACCCATGCGCGGTCACAGCTTGATGCAGGCCATTGCGCGCGTGAACCGCGTCTTCAAGGACAAGCCTGGAGGTCTGATTGTCGATTATTTGGGTCTGGCTGTAGACCTGCAAGAGGCGGTCGCCCAGTACACCACTGAAGGTCATGGATTACCGGCGGCATCACAGGAACAAGCTGTTGAGATCATGCTCAGCGAGTACGAAGTCGTGCAGAATTTCTTCCACGGCTTTGATTATACGTTGTTCTTCGATGGCACCCCTGGCCAGCGTGTCGCAGTGATCCCGCAGGCAATGGAGCATATCCTCAAGCAGCGTGACGGCAAGAAACGCTACATGGATGCTGTCTCGCGCCTGTCCAAGGCATATGCTTTGTCGGTGCCCCATGAGGATGCCATTGCGATCCGTGATGACATGGCATTTTCCCAGACCGTCCGCGCCAGTTTTGCCAAGAACACGCCGGTTGATGGCCCTACGCAAGAAGACATGGACAGCGCGATCAAACAGCTCGTATCCCAGGCGGTCGCTTCTGATGAAGTCATT
>CAYMTN010000246.1:0-7541 GCA_964393335.1 uncultured Anaerolineaceae bacterium | reverse complement strand
AATCTCGCCGACGCACTGCTCGAATTGGCCGCGACGGATGCGGTGGGCCTGCTGCACGTCGTCGGACCGGCGCTGGTCAGCCGCTACGCCCTGGGCGTGAGCCTGCTCGCCGCGCTTGGTTATGACCCGGCAGTCCACGTCGATCCGGCTGCCGCGCCGGAGACTCACCCGAAGTCGCTCGACCTCAGCGTGGAGCGCGCGCGGTCGCTGCTGGCGATGACGCGGCTGCTCACGCTGGCCGAGGCGCGCGCCGCGTGGCCCGCATCGAGATAGGCCCCCGCGCGTCGAAACACGCAGGGGCTGGGATGGCGCGACTCAGTACGCGCAGTAGAGGAAGGCCGACATCTTCGGGAACAACACGTCGATCAGGTATTGCGATTGGCCCCAGATCGCGACGTCGGGGTGGGCGGCGCGTAGTTCCTCGCGGCTGCGATAGCCCAGCACCAGCGGCGCGAACAGCAGCGGCGGGATGCTCAAGCCGCCCGGCCAATCCGTGAATCCGACCGGCTCGACGGCGGTGATTTTTCCCCCTTCAAAACACAGGGTATACGTCTCGCGGAACATGTTGATGCTGACCGTCTCGCTCAGACCGGCGAACGGGCTGGCGGCGATGCGGCGTTCGAGCACGGGCGCGATCGCGCGCAGCAGGCGGGTTACGTCCGGCAGGTGAATCTGCCAGGCGTAACGCCCTGTGTCCTTCGCGCCCCACGCTTTCGCGGTCGGGACGAGTGGGCACGCATCCGCGCACGATAGCCGGATGTCGGCTTTACCGCGTTCGACGGCCAGCCGTTTGACGTGGCCAAGCACGGCCATCGCCGCCGGATGGGACATGTTCGACGCCTCCCCGACGGTCAGACCGGGGCCGAAGCCGAACTTTTCGATGCGCCAGTACCCGGCGGGTTGGTCGTCAGCGTCCAGCACGATCCACGTTTCGGCGGCAGCCTGCGAATCGGGGGTATGATCCAGCAGAAAGCGCCATATGTCCGTGTCACGCACGGCGTGAATAGCCAGGCCGCGCATCGTTTCGTCGTACAGCCGCGCCAGGAGCGGCACATCATCGAGCGTTGCCGCACGGAAACGGTAGCCCGCCGCGCTGGCGGGCAGATCGTCCGGGATGTCGCGCAGCAGGATGTTCCAGCCGCCTTCGAGCGGCAGCGCGTATTCGTAGCCGAACTGCCGGTAGTAGTACGGGATGCCTTGAATCTGGCTGAGGTCGAAGCCGCCCGCGCGCAGCAGCGTTTTGAACTGCCGGTCCAGCGCGCGGATCAGGCCCCGGCGGCGGTAGTCGGGATGCGTGCCGACGATGCCCATTTCACCGGCTTTGAGCGTCACGTCCTCGTAGCGCCAGGTCCAGGGGATCAGGCACAGCGACGACACGATCTGCCCGGTGGACTCGTCCTCGACAAACAGCCAGTGCTCCGGGCGTGTGGCGGGGTGGTGCACGACCAGGCCGCGCGTCATATCCGCGACGTGTTCGTCTTCGTGTACGGCGGCGTTAAAGACGGCCAGCCGCTCGATTTCGTCGCTGGCGCTGATCGACTTCAACAGCAGGTTATTGCCTAACGGTTGCACGGTAGGGGTTGAATCGGTAAACAACGGTGACTCTCCTCGTGTCAGGGTGCGTGATACGCATGGCGTGTGCGCCATGATTGACTGATCGTTAAAAAACAGGGAAACGAAAACCGGGCGTGCGCGAACTGGTCGCCGCCACGCGAGAGATTACGGGTATGAGGAGTGCCGGGTTATTCCCCGGCTAGGGGACACGCGCTTTGTTCATCATGCGGCGTATTATCAGCGATAGCGGGCGCGGAGTCAATGGTTGGTACAAGCAGGGCGCAGGCGAACCTGCGGTTCGGCAGCAACGCACTGGGCACAGCAAACAGCACCCAATATGTGTCAACTTAAGGACCAACGTGCGCGTTTTTTGGCTCGCCGACGGTTTACCTCACCCCTCCGCGCTACGCGCGGTGTCCCCTCGCCATCGCATGGCGAGGGGAAAAACCCAGGCTTTTCTCCTCCTCTCCGCGTGTGGAGAGGAGGCCGGGAGGTGAGGTAAGTTCTTAAATTGACGCCAACTGGGCGCAGCAAGCAGCGCCCCTACGGTTTGGCTGGTCGCTGAAAGCTTATCGTCCCGCTACGGCTGGCAGGTGACGCCCTCCCGGCGATTGATGGCGATGATCGCGGAGCGGTGATCGGACGTGTTCGCCGCTTCGCTGCTCTGATCGACCATCGCGCCGACGAGCGGAATGTTGAAGGTCCACAGGTAGTCATAACGCGCGGCGGTGCCATCCACCAGGAAAACGGTCATCGTGTCTTCGGTCCGCAGGCCCGCGAACGGGTCTTTGATGGCCTGATCGACGCGCAGCGTCTGGTAGAGCGGTGACTCCGGCCCAAAGTTGAACGTGCCGCCAAAGATGATGCGGTCCGACCAGGCGGGGGCATGGTGCGCCGCGATCCAGTTCAGCATGGTGCGCATCTGGCGGTTCTGGTCCTGCTCGCCTTCGGGGATCGGCTGGCCGTTGCGTTCGGCCTCGCGGAAACCCAGCCACGCGTTATAGACGTGCAGGTAACCAAGCTGAGGGGCGAGCGGGTCCGCGACCAGCCGTTCGGGGTTGAGCACGACATGCATCACCGCCGCCTGGTTGCCCTCACTGGGCAGCAGCAGGCCCTGCATGTCTACGACCGGCACGCGGCTGAGCACGGCGATCCCCTGCAAGGCTTCGTTTTGCGGGAAGAACGACACTTCCATGCCCAGACGGCGGCCCAACCACAGCGCCTGATCGACGCCAAAACTCGCCAACCGCCCGGCATCGACCTCTTGCAACAGCGCGATATCAATGCCGTTTAGCTCGATCAGTTGGGCGACGCGTTCCAGGTTCGGGCTGAAAAACGTCGAGTAGCCGCCGTGTATGTTCAACGTGCCGACGCGCAGGCAGTCCGGATTAGCGGGACGGCGGACGAGCGTCCCGGCGGCGGCAGTCACCCCGGCAAAACTGACGGCGACCACCAGCAGCAGGCCGGAAAACGTATACAGGCCGCGCCCGCCGCGCCAGGGAATACGTTTGCGGGCCAGGATCATCGGGATCGACAGCAGAAGCGCCGCGATGAGGGACAGTCCCAGGCCCATGTTGCGGAACGAACGCAGCACCGTGCTGACGTTCTGGTACGGGGCGGCGAGATCACGCACATAGGCGTAATCGAAGGTGAAATAGTCGCCAACCGCCAGCGCGCCGAAGGCGATCACGCCGACCAGCACGGTGATGCCGGTCGCATTGCGGCGCGGAAGGCCGGTCTGGACCAGCCACCACAGCGTCAGGCCGACGATGAGCTGCGCGGCTACGAGCGCGATCCCGGCTGGCAGGCCATCGAAGCGCCGCCCGATGACGAGCAGCAAGCCGAGCAGCAGCACCCACAACCAGCCGCGCCACGCGCCATCGAACATGCCCGCGAAGCGCCGCGCGAGGTCGCGTACTTCCGGCACGAGGGGCAGGGCGGTCGCCGCCAGCAGCCAGGGCACCAGGCCGGTGTAATCGGTGCCGGACCAGTGCGCTATCGCGTTGGGCAGGGCCAACAGCGTCAGTTCCAGGTACAGCATACCGCCCAGGGCCAGGCCGCCCCACACGTTCAACTGGCCGCCCAACGGCGGCGCGTAACCATCCTGGCGGCGTTCGACAGCAGCGGCGGACCGTTCCACGTACCACGTCAGAACCGAGAGCAGGATCAGGGCAATCGACGCCAGCGCGATCACGCCGCCCATTTCCACGTCGAACCGGTCAAGGACATCGACCCGGTAATCGGTCTGCCAAGTGCGGTCATAGGTGTTGCCCAGGGCGCGGATCAACTGGTCCCCGGTGAAGCCGAGCAGCAGCACTGCCGGGAAGAACGCCGGGCGGCGGACCACGGCCAGCGCGATGTACAGCAGCCCCGCGCCGACGACCAAACCCGTCGCCGGAACTTCGAGATCGGCAGTTTGCAGCGCCATCGAACGGCCCAGCGCGACCAGCATCACGGCCAGCGGGAAGCTGAACCGCCACCGGCTGATGATCAACGACAGGACCGGCAGCAGCAGCAGCGCGATCACCACCACCAGCTCACCCTGCACGGTCGCCAGCTCCACCACGCCCGGCACGCCGCCCAGCGTGGCGGGATTCGGCACGCGCTGGACCAGATCGGCGCTGCTGGCGCGGGCATAGAGCGTGGCGTACAAAAAACGCACCGCCTGGACCCAAAACAGGCCGACTATCCCGGCTTCTAACGATCGGAGAAAATCCTGCCGTATATGCGACATGGATACATAGCCTCGCTGGTATGCTGGCACGAAACGCGGATCAAACTGCCGTGTATCATTTTACGCAAAGTTGGGGGGGATGCCAGCCCAGTTCTCGTTTAGGCGAGATTACGCTATAATACCCGGAATTTTACCCGGAAAGGAAAAGAGTATTATGCCGAAAGTGGATACGCTGTTTGTAGGCGGTACCGTGTTGACCATGAATGCCGCGTTGGACATCTACCGGGACGGCGCGGTCGCCGTGCTGGCTGACAGCCTTGTCGCAGTGGGTCCCCGCGAGGCAATTGTTAAAACGTACGAGGCGGACGAGGTGATCGACTGCCGCGATCATATCGTGATGCCGGGTCTGGTCAATACCCATACGCACATGCCTATGACGCTGCTGCGCGCTATGGCCGATGACCTGCGCCTCGACGTGTGGCTGATGGGTTACATGATGCCGGTCGAACGCGAGTTCGTGAATCCCGAGTTCTGCCGCCTGGGAACCGAACTGTCATGCGCGGAGATGATACGCGGCGGGACGACGTTGTTTGCCGATATGTACTACTACGAGGCGGATGTCGCCGCTGCAGCGGCGCAGGCTGGGCTGCGCGGCGTCTGCGGGCAGTCGGTGATGAAGTTCCCCGCGCCGGATGCGGAAAGTTACGAAGAGAGCCTCGCCTACACCCGCCAGTTCATCGAGGAATGGAAGGGCCACCCGCTGATCGTGCCATCGGTGGCACCCCACGCGCCGTATACGTGCACCGACGAAATTCTGCAGGCGTGCGCCGACCTGGCGGTTGAGTATGACGTACCGCTCCAGATTCATATCCTGGAAACACGCCAGGAAGCCGAAGATAGCTGGGCGGAATTCGAGAAAAAAGTGGTCAACCGCGTGGCCGACCTGGGCGTGTTTCGCGCCAGGTCCATCGCCGCGCACTGCGTCCACGTCGACAGCGAGCAGATCCGCCTGCTGGAAACATACGACGTGGCAGTCGCGCACAACCCGACCAGCAATCTCAAGCTGGCCAGCGGGATCGCGCCGGTCAACGAGATGATGGAGCGCGGCGTCCGGTTGAGCATCGGCACGGATGGCGCGGCCAGCAACAATGACCTGGATATGTTCGAGGAAATGCGGTTGGCGGCGCTGCTGGCTAAAGGTGCGACGAACGACCCGGTGGTGCTGCCCGCGCGTGACGCGCTGCTGATGGCGACTCGCTGGGGGGCCGAAGCGCTGCACCTGGGCGCGATCACCGGCAGCCTGGAAACCGGCAAACGCGCCGACCTGATCGCCCTCAAACACAGCCCGTTCCACAACATCCCGCAGTTCGAGCGCGACCCGAACAGCGTCTATTCGCAGGTTGTATATGCCAGCCACGCGGCGGACGTGCAGCACATGATGGTCAACGGGCGCTGGCTGATGCGCGACCGCGAGCTGCTCACGCTGGACGAGGCGCGGATTCGCACCCACGCAGCCGACTATGCCCGGCAGATGGACGCCTTTTTGATCGCACGCGAGGGTAACATCCTCAACAAGCTGGTGGCGATTGGCGGCTTGCAGCAGGAGGAAAGCTTCGAGATTCAGGTCAAGGCGCTGGTCGATGGCGACGACGAAGCGCTGATCGACGGACTGCTCAAACACGCGCTGGTTGACGTGGTCAAACACAACCACTACCGGCAATACGACACGTATTTCCTGTTCGAGGACGATAACCAGGGGCGCGTCCGCTACCGCGAGGATGACTTCATCGGCGCAGACGGGCAGCCCGCCGCCGTCCGCACGCGGCTGACGTACACCATCCCGGACAAGGAGCGCGAATTCGACGAAGCGGTGCTGCTGTCACGGTCGCGTTTTATCGCGCCTGCCGACCGCCCGCTGCGCTTCTACCGCGAGTATTTCCAGGCCCGGCAGGAGTGCGAAGTCCACAAGGACCGGCAGCGCTGGCACATCCTGTACAAAGGCGTGTTGTTTTACGTGAACCTGGACCGCATAATGGAGCCGCAAACCGCGCACCGCTACATCGAGATCAAGTCGCGCACGTGGTCCCAGCGCGATGCGGAGTACAAAGCGGCGCTGACGGCGGAACTGTTGAACGACGTGTTGGGCCTCGGTCCCGGCGAGCGCGTCCGCATGGAATACGTGGATTTGTGCGAGTAGACGGACCTGCCAGCCAGTAACCGCCCCCAGGGGCGAGCCACACGACTCGCCCTTTTTTGATCGCGCGGTTTCGAGCGAACGGCAGGTGTGTCATTCCCTTCCCGGCAGACAATTTTGCGCCATTTCTGATCAGTTTTTCACGGGTGGGCGTATAACAGTGCACAAAGACCAAACTGGCGAATGCCGCCTTTTAGGAGGAATCGAACTATGTTTAAACGCCTTAAATCCCTCGTGTTGGCGCTGGTGCTCATTATGGTGCTGCTGGCGTCCAGTCTCAGCCTGACGGGTGCGCAGAATGTGAAGGTGCTGCGTACTGCTTACCTGCCGGGTGACGTGATCATCGATCCGTCGCTGGGCGTCTGGCAGAGCGAGATTCAAATTGTCAATATGATGTATACTGGCCTCACGACGCTGAACGTGGACACGGTTGCTACCGAGCCTGGGCTTGCGACCGACTGGTCGGTCGCTGACGACAACCTGACGTACACATTCAACTTGCTGCCGGATATTTCCTGGGTGCGTTACGATCCGGATCAGGGGCAGGTAGTCCAGGTCACTGACGAAAACGGTGCCGTGCGTATGGTGACGGCCCAGGACATCGTCTACGGCATCAACCGCACGCTGGACCCGGCGACCGGCTCGCAGTATGCGCCCACGCTGGCCCGCTGGATCGTGAACGGCATGGAAAAACTGGCAGGCGAGGATGTCGAACTTGGCGTGACCGCCCTCGACGACCACACGCTCCAGATCACGTCCCCGCGACCGGCAGGTTACCTGCCCATGATTTACGGCATGTGGATGTCGCGCCCGGAGCCACAGTGGGCCATCGAGCAGTTTGGCGATGCCTGGACTGACGCCGGAAATATCGAAACCTACGGGCCGTATACGGTCAAGGAATGGGAGCATGACGTGCAGATCACCATTCTGAAGAACCCCTTCTGGGCTGGAACGGACTATGTGCCCCAGGCCAAGATCGACGAGTTTGTCTTCACGTACCTGGACGAACCGGCGAATCTCGCCGCGTTAGAAGCGGGTGAACTGGACTGGATTCCGACCGTGCCGCTGCCCGATCTCGACCGTGTGCGCGTCGAATATCCCGAATAATTCGCCGTCACG
>CAYMTN010000245.1:3068-7578 GCA_964393335.1 uncultured Anaerolineaceae bacterium | reverse complement strand
GACGGGCGACGATAGTCGGTTCGCCGCGCTTGAGATCGCGCCCGGCGACATTATCATGGGATTCAGCGACACGCCGGGTGCCGAGAATTCTACCCCAATGGACCCAACCGAGCTTTGGGATTTTCTCATGGGAAAAGCGCCGGATGATGATGTATACGTCCAGGTCGCCAGTCCCGGCGTGACCGAGGTGAGAGAGATCGGTACAACTGCGTACTCGCTCTACACGGCCTCGCGCGGCTACTCGCTGCTTCTCTATTTGACGAGTCTGGACCTGGGGTACGATCCGAACGCTGATGCAGGTCCTCCAACGGGCCCGCAACTTTCGGAATGGGAAGACGAACTGGTACAAGAGACCAATGAGGTAGTTGGGATTTGGCTACAAGACAACACCACGCCAGTGGTGATGAATGACCTGTACGACCTGATCGAAAACCCACCTTCAGGAAGCACGATCATTCCGGTGGCAGCGGCTGGCAATTTTGGCGGCACAAGCGTTCCCCAGCTTGGTGATGCGCCGCTGGCACCCGGCAACCACACAAGCGTGATCAGCGTCAGCGGTGACACCGCCGACGACATGGCGAATCAGGCTGGAAAATGGCTATATTCCAACTCCGGCGAAATCATGGCACCCGCGATCTGGCATTGGTTACCCACACCTGCCGGCATCGAATATATCGCGGGAACATCGTTTGCCGCGCCGGTTGCCAGCGTCGTGATGGCGCTGATGACCGCTGACCCGGATCGATTGGACGATCCGCAGAAAACATGCAACTTTGGCAGCCTGATCATCGATCCGAGCACAGGTACATTCAATAATCCTTACTACATCCCCGCGATCATGGACCCCGGCGTGTGTCCCTGATCGGCCACCCGGGCATGTGTCCTGATTCAGAGCTCACGGGGAAACCCGGCGTTTGACGCGCTTAGCACCAGGGGCTTGCCCTGTTCAGCAAGCCCCTGGTTTCGGGTATTCCCGGCAAAACGATGGAGAACTAACATAGAATCCGGGCGATTGATTCTGTGGGGGCGTTGCTTGCTGCGCCCGGCATGGTTTGCGGATAGATTGTAAGATAGGCGCATGGTCCTGGCGGTTTTGCGGCATCGACGATCGGGTAGCTGCCAATGGTGAGTCTGGTTACCGGAGCAAGCGGATTTTTGGGAGGACGTTTGGCGCAGGCGCTGGTCGAACAGGGCGAGCTGGTTCGTATTCTCGCCCGTACAAGCAGTAACCTGAGCCACCTGGACGGACTGCCGATTGAGATTGTCTACGGCAGCCTCGACGACGTCGAACGTATCAACCAGGCTGCCGCCGGGTGTCGTGTGATTTATCATTGCGCGGGAGCCGCGACCGATTGGGCTTCCTGGAAGACATACTACACCGCGAACGTTACCGGCGTTCAAAACATGGTGGATGCGGCTGCCGGGGTCGGCACGCTCGAACGGCTCGTCCATGTCAGCACATCGGACGTCTATGGGTTTCCAGTTCAGGCTTGCGATGAAACGCATCCCCTCACGGATATTGGGCTGCCCTATAACCGTACCAAGATCATGGGCGAGCGGATTGTCTGGGAGGCATCGCGCGGCGGGCTGCCCGTGACCGTCCTGCGCCCGGCCAGCATTTATGGCCCGCGCAGCAAGGATTTTGTCTTCGAGATCGCGGCGTTGATCATGAAGTCCCAGATGATCGTGGCCAGCGGTGGGCGATCACGCGCCGGTCTGGCCTATGTGGATAACGTGGTGGACTGCCTCATACGCGCTGCACGCGCCCCTGACGCGTTGGGACAGGCTTACAATGTGCGGGATGAAACCGATGAAACATGGCGACAATACGTGGATGCCCTGGCGGATGTGTTGGGAAAACCTCGCCCCAGGTTGAGCTTACCGGCGGGGCTGGCTTTCATGCTGGCCCGGTTGTTCGAGGGCACCTACCGCACGCTGCGACTCACGGGCAGACCGCTGTTCACGCGCCACGCCGTGCTGGTCCTGTGTCGTGATCAGGGATATTCGGTCACCAAAGCCCAACGCGAGCTGGATTTCGAGTCGCACATCTCCTTCGAGGAAGGGATTCGACGGTCGGCAGCGTGGTTTTTGGAGAACCTGAGTAGTGTCAAGAAGTCTGTGTAAGTGGATCGCCCCGGTCAAAATGGCATACGGTCTTAACAGCGTATGGCTAGTAGATTCGAGATCGGTGACCAGTTGAAAATCGGTGCAGTCAATTTCCACGCGCTTCAAACATCACCTCAGGAAAATCAGTCGAAACGCCTTGCAGCAGCGCTGGTTGCCTGTCTTTGAGAGTGGCATCAAAAAACGCCAACACATAGGCGCTGCTGATTTGCAGCCCACGCTGGCCATCGATAGGACCAAGCATATCGAGGAGTTTGAGCACCGGAGAAAACTCAACGGCATAATCCGTAAAATTGAAGTGTCGAGCGCTCTGGATGGTGACCTGATACCCTATCTCAAGCCGGTTATAGATCGCGTTGATGTCTTGAACGGCCTGCTGGTAATGCGCATCGTTTGAGTCGTTGCCAGCGCTCCAGAGAAACAAAAACGGCTGCTGGAGTCCGGATTGCACCACATCACCAAACGGATACCCGTCCAGGTCTGCGCCTGCTGTGCACCGGGCGTCCAGATGACAGACCTCGGCAGCCGCTGCGCCGCCAAAAGAATGTCCAAAAACGCCAATTCGCGTCAGATCCAAACGCCCTGCAAACAGGCTTTGGGGATCGGTATTGAGTCGTTGTGCCTGGTCCATCGCAAAGATCATGTCTTCCGCCCAGATTTGTACCAGCCGGTCCCCTATCTGTTTGGCTTCTGAAACCGAGGCATTATCCGGTATGCTGCCGCGCGCGGACTGCTCCGCGACACGTCCATCAGCAAACACTACGGCGGACGTGCTGTAGGTTGGGTTGATGCCGATGATGACATAACCGTGACTGGCCAGGTCTTCAAGCAGGGTGGTGTAATCAGACACCGCTGGTCCCAGGCCCGGTTCGAATATCACCACCGGGTAAGTCGTTTCCTGGCTGGAAACAGGAGCACCGGCATAGGCGTGCGCGTGGATTGAGGTCGCCGATTGGAACAGGATCGAGCCGAGACCGCGCGTATGATCTCGCGCGCGTGCCCAGGCTTTCGGGAGATAACGGGCTGGTGCTGCGCCGGGCGGGGGATCGGCGGGATACCAGATCCACACGGTCAGTTCGCGGTAGCGATCGGTCGATGATGTGAGCGTTTCCTGGCGTGATTCGTCTGTCCAATCATCAAGAACGCGCCCGACAGCGTAATGCCCGGTAGGCGCGGGCAACGTCACCGTGTGGTTGCGCTGAATCACGACATACAGCAGCGCCAGCAGCACAACCAACACCCCCACTGCCGCACCAATGCCGGCCAGCAGCAAGACTCTTCGTTTGAACCGGGACATGAACCGAGTCCTATGCAGGTCGAAGCCTGACGACAAAAGATCGTGCCGACGCCAGCGGCGCTTGTGACCGTGATCGCGCCATGCGCCCGCGCGATTTCCTGGGCGATCTCAGCCGTCCAGTGATAGCCTCATCGCAGCGAATGAGTGTGAAGGCACGATGAAGCGCTTCCTAATTCATTTGCCGCGCCGCCTGTTTGTGTCGATACCTGTCGTAGACGAACATGATGGCGAAAATCCAAAGCACGCCCAGCGCCAGCGATCCAAGCACGTCGCTGGGATAGTGCACGCCGAGATAGACGCGGCTCAAGGCAACCGCCAACACCCACACGCCGGGCAGCAGCGCCCAGCCGTGATGATGCGCACGCCACAACAGGACCGCCAGCAAACCATAGAAGGCAACTGCCGTGCTGGTATGCCCGCTCGGAAAGCTGTAGCTGTGTTCAACCGTCAGCGGCGGAAACACATCAGGGCGAGGGCGCGCAAACGCCAGCTTTAGCAGGGTGTTGATGATCACTGAGCCGGTCAGCGTCACGATCACGGTAAGCGCTTCCAGCCGTTGCCGCCGCCAGCGCCACAGCCAAAGAGCGATCCCGGCGGCCAGGACGACCGCTGCGCCGCTGGCTGTGAAGGTGATACTCTTCATGACGGTATCCAGCCAGGGCGTACTGAGGCGGTGGATAGCGCGCATCACTGGCGCGTCCCACGAGAACCCCTCCTTGAGCCAGACATCTTCGGCTAACTCCAGGAACGTAAAGGCCGCCCCAAAGACAATTACCAGACTCAACAGCCAGCGTGACAACAGCGACGAAAACTGCTCGAAAATGGATGACATCCCATGAAGACGGTTTACCATGCGTTTATCCTGGTTCGATAGTTTGTTGTGCCGGAGTAACCGGCAAAACGACGGTGAACGTTGTGCCCCTACCCGGCCCGCTTGTGACTGTTCTGTAGCCGTGATGGTCTTGCACAATAGCCTGGGAGATCGCCAGTCCTTGCCCAGCGCGGACGCGCGCTGTCTGCGCGGTAGAAGCGCTCAAACACGTGCGGCAGATGGTCCGGCGGATAGCCTGCCGCACTTACTCTATCCAA
>CAYMTN010000245.1:0-3058 GCA_964393335.1 uncultured Anaerolineaceae bacterium | reverse complement strand
GCCCATGAAAAGAGTACTCCCAGTCGGGCCATTGGCGCTGTTTTTTGCAGGTATCACACCGGACAGAAAACGACGTAGGACGGCACAGCTATCATGAGAGACGAAGTAACTCGAATGAGATAAGACGATATTCGCCAGTGCTGGCTATAAAAATTCCCCGCGCGACAAACCGCATCACGCAGGGAAAATGGCCAGCGGCGGGAGAAGAATGAACTCAGGCGGCAAACCGCGCAGCGCGGGTAGTTGTGTGAGCCGCTTCCGTCCCGGCCAGTATCAGGTGACTGTCGCCGAATTCATGCCACAGGTAGCGCTTCTCGACAGCTTCGGCATACGCCGACTGGATCAATTCCTGGCTGGCGAGCGTGTAGAGCATCGCTAAGTGGCTGGTGACCGGATCATGCAGCCCGGTGATCAGGCCATCCACGACATGCACGCCGCGTCCGGGATGCACATACAGCCGCGTGAACGCGGTCATGGGGCGTACCTGGGATCCGTCCCACGCGGATTCCAGCGCGCGCACGACGGTAGTCCCAACGGCGATCACGCGCCGTCCTTCGCGCCGCGCATCATTTACGGCACGTGTCGTGGCCAGCGGCACCTGGAAGGGTTCCGGGTACAGCGGATGGTCTTCGACCCGCTCGACCTCAACTTCGAGGCTCGACACACCGGTATGCAGCACGATCCCGGCTATGGTGATGCCTTTTGCACGCAGGGCCGCGACGACGCGAGGAGTAAACGGTTGGGCGGCTGAGGGCATCTCGGCACTGCCGGGCACGGTGGCGAAAATCGTCTGGTAGGCATCCAGCGGATACGCTTTTTCCACGTACCCGTACCGGATCGGCGTGCCATGCAGGCGCATGGCGGCCTCGACATCGCCCTGAAACTGGACAAACCACAGCCGGGGCAGCCCTGGATACGGCGCGACCAGCCGGGCATCCAACCCGGCTACGTGGATCGTTTCACCGGCTGCCAGCGGCAGCGGACCCGGTCTGGCCGGACTCCAGCGCGGTTCGGCGACCCACAACCCGCGACCGAAATTGGTCGACAGGTTCACAATAAACGCACCGGGCGATCCGCTGGCGGGCAAACTGGCAGGCAGCGTGGCGCTGTGATTGACGACCAGCAGGTCGCCGGGGCGCAGAAAATCGGCCAGCTGGCGAAACTGGGCATGAACGTGCCCGGCGGGTGTGCTGACCATCAGGCGGGCTTCGTCGCGGGACAACCCGCGCATTTCCGGGGGGGCCGTTGCTTGCAGGTCAGCCGGGCGGGGGAAGATCAGGTCCTGGCGTTTCATGCGGTCACCGCCTCCCACTGTTCAGCCTGTGCCTGGTAGCGCCCGCCGCTGATGTTAAGCGGGTCCTGGCCCAACAACCAGGCCCAGAAAGGCACGGTAATTGACGGTTCGGGACGGTCCGAAATATCCTGGCCGGGGAACGCCTGTTGGTGCATCACGGTGCGCATGTCGCCAGGGTCCACGCTGACGACGCTGATCCCTGCCCCGCGTAGTTCGTGGGAAAGCGTGAGTGAGATCAGGTCCAGCGCGGCTTTGCTGGCCCCATAACCGCCCCAATTCTCATATCCGCCAACGGCTGCATCACTGCTGATATTGACGATCCGGCCCTGGCTGGTTTTAAGCAGCGGCAGCGCAACCTGTACCAACCCGACGGGCGCGATCACGTTGACGTCAAACACGTGGCGCAGGGCATCCAGGGGATAGTCGGCCAGGGCAGGCAGCGGGCTGGGACCGAGATCAGACGCGTTGTTGACGAGCAGGTCCAGCCGACCGAATGAACGCGCGGCGTCGATCAGGTGCGCGCGGTGTGCGGGATCGGCGACATCGCCCGGTACGGCCACTACGGCAGTGCCAAACCGCGCCAGCGATTGAACCGCTGCGTCGAGGGCATCCGCGCCGCGTGCCGTCAGCACCAGGGCGTACCCTTGCCCGGCCAGAAACTCGGCCAAAGTCGCCCCAAGTCCCCGGCTGGCCCCGGTGATCAGCGCCACACGGCGATCCGGTGTGTTGTCTTGGGTGTGCCACCATTCACGGAACGCGTGCGCGCGCCGCGCACCGGCGTCAAACGAGGCGACCAGCACACCGTCCAGGCGTGCATATTTGCCGGAAGGGACGCGTACAAACGACGCCATCCAGCGCGCAACGCCGGTGGTCGGCGTGACTTCAAGAATCTCAAACTGAACAGAGATGGCATCCTGTTCGCGGGGTAGGTCTGCCCAATAGCGCCGGATCGCGTCGCGTCCGCGCAGGGGTTCGTCAAACGGGTTTTCCTGGTACGTCGCATCTTCGGTAAACAGGTCGGCGGCAGCATCGGCGTCGCGGGTTTCCCAGGCGCGGCCCAGGGTATTGATCCAGGTTTGGAAGGTATCGTGGTCCATCAGTACAACGTCATCCTCTCGTGTGTAGGTCGTTGTTGTGTACTGATACCACTATCGCAAAAAAAACGGCGCGTCACACCGGGCGACGGGCCAGTCTTGACCTGTACCAACGTACAGGCCTGTGAGCTAGCACAGGCCTGTGCATTCGCACAGGATCGAGCAAGGGTCTGGGGTTTTTACGATAGATCGACCAATCCCCGCTGGGCCGCAAGCGTGACGACTTCGGTGCGGTTGCCCGCGTTCAACTTACCCAGGATCGAGCTGACATGAAATTTCACCGTGCGCTCGGTGATCACTAACTCGGCGGCGATCTCTTTATTGGTCAGTCCGCGCGCCAGCAGGCGCAGCACCTCACGTTCGCGCTCAGTCAAGGCGTCAGGGTCCGCCGCATCTTGTTCCTGCCCGACCCGGCGCAGCAGCTTTGATGCGATCACGGGTTGGAGCAGCGCCCCGCCCGCGTGTACGACGCGCACGGCGTTAAACACATCTCCGCGCGGGACGCCCTTCAACAGGTAACCCTGTGCCCCGGCCTGCACAGCTTTGACGATACGCTCGTCGGTGTCAAACGCCGTGAAGATGATGACTCGGATGTCAGGGATACGTGTGCGCAGGTGGCGCAGTGTCTCGACGCCGTCCATATCCGGCATTTCCAGGTCAAGCAGCACCA
>CAYMTN010000244.1:0-7635 GCA_964393335.1 uncultured Anaerolineaceae bacterium | reverse complement strand
AAGCTCCGGCCCCAACGCGCGATCGATGGCGTCCTCGGTTTTTTGCCACGACGCCTGCAAATCCTCGACTGTCGCGCCGGACGCGTTGGTCATGCCGTCTTGCTGCCACAGGTGATTGCCGACGGCGTGTCCCTCGCGGATCAACCGCTGTACGAGCGCCTCGTTGCCCTCGATGCGCGTCCCGTGCAAGAAAAACGTCGCGTGCACGCCGTACTCGGCCAGGATGTCAAGAATCTGGGGGGTGACGGTGCTGGACGGGCCATCGTCAAAGGTCAGGTAAACGGTGTAGGGGCCATCCGGCGGCGCGACGTGGACGCCGGAGCCACCCTGCGCCCCGGCGGTGCCCGCTGCCGGGATCAGAATCAGCGCGATCAGAATGACGCCGAGCAGAAGCCTGTGTGTGCGCTGCATACGGTCGATTTGCTCCCTGTGGTTGCGGATACACCTGCATAACCTCGGTCAATATCAGACTTATTGTGCCACCTGCCCCCCTGCGCGGCAAATTTGGTATACTGTCAGCGGATTCTCGAATGCAGCCCCAAAAAGGTCAGGTATTGTGTGGCTGGTTTATCCCATCTGATCCGCACGCATCGCACCGACACCGCTATGACGATGATGGTGTTTGTCTGGGGATTTAACTTCATCGTGTTGAAAGACGCCGTCACCAACGTCGCCCCGCTGACCTTTAACGCGCTGCGTTTTATGGTCGGCCTGCCGGTGATCACGCTGCTGATGCTGCGCGACCGCCCGCTGCTGCGGCTCTCCTGGCGCGACTTCGGCCTGATCGTGCTGCTGACGCTGTCCGGCCCGACCATCTACCAGGTCGGGTTTGTGCTGGGCATCAAACGCACCACGTCCACCAACGCGGCGTTGCTGGTGGCAACCATGCCGACCTGGA
This sequence comes from uncultured Anaerolineaceae bacterium, assembly GCA_964393335.1. GTDB lineage: Bacteria > Chloroflexota > Anaerolineae > Aggregatilineales > Aggregatilineaceae > CAYMTN01. The sequence goes on along the minus strand of CAYMTN010000244.1, from coordinate 6,737 downwards.
CCGCGACCTTCAGCCTGATGCTGCGCCTGGTCGAAGTCCGGCGACGGCTGCTGGCCGGCATCGCGCTGACGCTGGCCGGAGTCGCGCTGGTCGTGATCGGGCGGTCCGAGTCCGGGCTGGCACTCTCACACGACAACCTGATCGGCAGCGCCCTGGTCCTCGGCGCGGCGATGGTGAACGGCCTGTCGAACATCGTCAACAAACCGGTCGTGGACCGGCTGGGCGGGATGCGCGTCGCCGTGTGGAAATATTGGTGCACCGCCGTGTCGCTGGTGCTGATCGCCGCGCCGGGCCTGCTGACGCTGTCCGCCGGGGATATCCCGCTGCACAGCGTGCCCAACGTGTTTTACAGCGGCCTGACCAGCGTGGGCGGTTTTGTGGTCGTGCATTACGCGCTGCACGAGATCGGCCCGACGCGCACGGCCAGTTATTTCAACTTCAACCCGATTATCGCCGCCTTCGCCGGGATCGTCATTTTGGGCGAACCGCTGACCACCGCGCTGCTGCTTGGCGGCTGCCTGACGCTGTTCGGCGTGTTGCAGGTACGCAACAACATTTACCTGCGGCGCAGGTCGACCCTGCAACCGGCGCTCGAATCCGCGCCCGGCCCGCTGCCCGGCCCGCGCGCTGCCCATTGAGGAGATCAGCCGCCACCGGCCATCCACAAAAAACGCTGGATGGGCGGCGAATGACCCCCGGTGAAACCCATGACCCCACCAGGAACGTGCCGCCCATCCAGCAGCAGGCATGATTGTACCACAGCTCATTCCATCGCTACAGACCGCAGCAGGTCCGGGCGTTCCACGACGATCTGCTGCCGGTCAAACTGGATCGCGCCGATTTCGTCCAACATACGCAGCGCCCGGCTGACGGTTTCCGGCGTGGTCGCCAGGTGCGCGGCAATCGTCGCGCGGGTGACGCCCGGCCCGTCAAACGTGCTGTGCTCCATCTCCTTGAGCAAAAAACGCGCCAGCCGCGCCGATACGGAACACAGCGCCAGGTCATCGATCTGCTGGACGAGCATCCGCATCCGGTCCGACAGGATGTCGATCACCGCCAGCGCGAGATCAGGATCGGCCCGCAGCGCCGCCGCCAGCACCGCCGGGGGCAGCGTCCAGGCTGTCACATCGCTGAGCGCGACGGCGTTGGCCGGGTTGGGACCGGCATCCAGCGCGGGGATGTCGTTAAACGAGTCGCCGGGGCCAAACAGGTGCAGGATGTGCTCGCGCCCGTCCGCGCTGAGCCGGGAAATTTTAACCTGCCCCGCTTCGATGATCCACAACCCGGCGGACAGCGCATCCTGGGCGACGATCAGGGCCGAGGCCGCAAACGACCGGCAGATCGCCTGACCGGCCAGCGCGGCCAGCCGGTCCGGGTCCATCGACCGGAAATACGGCAGCGATCCGAGCCGCTCGACGAGCGAAAACGCCGGATTGGTGGATGATGGCGCATGATCCATAGCCTAAAATTTCCCACAATTGATCCACGTTGAGCGGGGCATTATCTCTTCGATGGTGTCCCAGTGTTCGACGAGCAAGCCGTTCTCCAGCCTGAACAAATCGAAGACCGCGAGTTCTTTGGCATCCACGACGACCCGCGAATAACTGGCAACGAAATTGCCCTGCCCGATGACATTAAACACAAAATCGACTGTTGGCTGCTTCGACGTCAGGTACGCTGCATACGCGTCGATCCCATTGGCAAGGTTGGGATTGTGCTGGTCATACGATTCGGTCGAAACATAACGCGCCAGCCGGTCGTAGCGGCGGTTTTGCAGGACATCTACCAGAAACATGCGGACATGCGCTTTGTTCGTTTCTGTTTGCTCAAGGTCCGTGATCTCAGTCGGACCGTCAAGCATCGTGTGGCCGGATACGCTGTCGGCTTGATAGGCAGCTATGACGTCCCAATGTTCGATAATTTTCCCGGCTGCATCGGTATCGAACATGTCCATCGTCACCCACCGCGCTTCGCCATGATTCAGCGACTGGTACACGTGAACAAAAACGTATCGACCGTCTTCAATGGAGCGAACGATCTCAATATCCCGCACCGGGTTGCGCTTCAAAAAGCCCTCGAAAAACGCGACGAACCCTTCCGGGCCATCCGGAACGCCGGTGCTGTGCTGCGTATAACGCGCTCCCGCGTAGCGCTGAATGGCCTCGCGCGCGTTCCCATCTCGGATGCCATCCAGGCACAAATTGATGGCATTTTGCGTGCGGATGCCCATTAGATGCTCCTCTGAAACAAGCTCTTAGCCATCAGCGTTCAGCCACCAGCCAAAAACGAAAACCTGTGCGCTGCTGCCGAACCGCGCGTTCGCCTGCGTTCTGGATCGTCCGGATGTGTTTCAGGTTCGCCGGTAGAAAAACCTCTCACCGTCTGGCTGGTGATCGATGATGAGCCGGTTCTCCGGCTATTTCGTCTGCACGTTAAAAATGCTCTGCGGGATGAGCACGCGCAGAACCTCACCGGCGCTGACATCCACGTTGAGGCTGACCGTCGTGTTGGGCTGCGCGACGGGCGTGATCTCAAGCTGCCAGCGCCCCGGCCCGGCGGCGAACGTCTCACCCGGCGCGACGGTCGCCTGCCCGGCGAGATCGCCTTGCGTCAGGTGCACGATCAGGTCGCCGGAGGCATCCAGCGGGTTTTCATTGTCATCCACGACGTTGATCACCAGCGCCCCCAGCGCAACATCCAACCCGACCGGCGTGTTCGCCTCGGTGTCTTGGGGGAACGTGACCGCGGTGCGGTATGGCCCCGGACTGTTGACGATCACGTCATAACTGCCGAGCACGGCGGTCATCAGGTCACCGGCGTGATAGTAGAAGGCTTGGCCGTTGTCCGCATTGACCAGCGTCACGGGCAGTTGCTCGACGCCGTCGACGGGCGCGGTGACCGCCAGGGTCAGTTGCCCCCACACGCTGACCGCGCCGGGCGCTTGGCCGGGGGCCACCTTCAGCCCGAATCCGGTCGGCAGTTCCGCCGTTTGATCCTGCGCCGACACGGCGACCACGCCTTCCAACGTGGCGACCTGCGTCAGGTCGGTTTGGCGCACGAAGACCAGGAACTGCGTGCCGCGCACGGAGATGGCCGCCGCCGGAGTCAGGACCTCAAAACGGGACTGCGTATCCGCCATTGTCTCGACGTTGCTGAAAACCTGCCCGGCGCTGACGTCGAGCCGCATGGTGTCGGGCGCGTCTTCGCTCTGCACGACCTCGACCGTGAGCGACGTCCCGGCGGCGATGCGCGTTTCGATGCCCTCAAAAAACGTCAGGATCGCTTCGCCGCCATCCGGCACGGCGATCAGGTCGTCAGGATGCACCTCCGCGAAATCGTCCGGCGTCAGTTCCTGGGGGTCCTGATCGCCGGAGGTCAGCGTGGCGCTGCCCACCGTGACGATCAGCGAAGCGACCGCGTCAGTTTGACGGGCTTCGCTGACGCCGCCTCCCCCCACGCCCACCACCAGGATCACGGCCAGAGCAACGGTCAGGAATCGTGTAACATGTGCCAGAAACATGATAGTGTTCCCTTCTTCGAAAATAGCGGTCAGCAGTCGGCGGTCAGCGTTCAGCAGTTAGCAAGCCGGTAGGGGCGTCTGCCGCGTTCCTGTCCGGCAGGCTGCTACTCCACTTCGGGCGCGGCGGTAGGTTCTGCCTGGGGAGTGACCGGCGCGCCAAAGTCCGGACGCAGCTCGAAAATCTCCACCGGTTCGGCCTTCCCCTTGAGCTTCAGGTTGTGCACGGCGACGGCTTCCACGTGGCCGTTGATCAGGTCGTAGGTCCGCCTGCCGACATAAACCGTCCCGCCGGGCGCGACCCCACACAGCCGCGACGCCGTATTCACCGTGTCGCCAATCGGCGTGTATTCCAGGCGGCGCTGCGAGCCGATGTTGCCGACGACGACCGGCCCGGTGTTGACGCCGATCCCGAACTGAACCGGCGACTGAAACTCGCCCGCGTCGTTGAGCTTCTGGATCGCTTCGAGCATCTCCAGCCCGGCTTTGGTCGCCAGCCACGCGTGATCCTCCTGGGGATAGGGCGCGTTCCAGAAGGCCATCAGGTTGTCGCCAATATACTTGTTGATCGCGCCGCCGTGTTCCATGACGATCATCGTCATCTGGTTGAGGAAAATGTTCAGCATGTGCACGACTTCGGGCGGTGACAGGCCCTCGGACAGCGTGGTAAAGCCGCGAATGTCGGCAAACAACACGGTGATCTCACGCTCCTCGCCGCCCAGCTCCAACTTGCCCTTATCGAACGCCTCTACGATCTTCTGCGCGATCTCAGGCGATACGTACCGGCTGAACAGGTCGTTGATCTGGCCGCGGCGGCGTTCCTCAAACACGTAGCTGAAAATCATCGTGCTCAGGTAGGTCAGGCTCAGTGCCACCGCTGGAAACATCAACTCGACCACGAGTCCACGCGCCGTAAACGACGCGGACGCCCAGGCAAAATAGGCCGCGTAGGTGGCCGCTGCCAGCAGCAGCCCGACGTACCAGCGCAAAAACAGAAAGGTGATGCCCGACAGCACCGCCAGCGCCGCCGTGATCAGGATTTTGTCGCGCAGCGACTGTTCGCGCAGCGGCAGCGACGCCGTCCCCTTGTAGAGCTGGACGTGCAGCGGCCCCAGGTTCACCGCCCAGTTGACGTTGTTGTGAATCTGCGGCACGGTCTTCAGCGACTGGTGGATCGTCTCGATGATGTTGGCATGAATCTCGACACCATACATCGGCTCGCCGGACGTGCTGGAGGGCGTGGCGTAATTATCCGGCACGCCTGGCGCACCCATCGCGCCGATCAACACGATCCGGTCTTTGAACGCCTCCGGCGGCACGCGGCCCTCGACCACGTCCACCAGCGAATACGCGGGAAACGTGCCGCCCCCGTTGACGCGCGACGGCGGCCCGAAGAAGTAGATCATCATACGCCCGACGCCGTCCGTATACAGCGTGCGGCCCGCGAACAACACGGCGTTCTTTTGGATCGTGACGGCTTTCATGGTCGGGATGCGCAAATACTGCATGTACGCTGCCAGCGCCAGCGCCGGCACCGGCTGGCCGTCTTTCACGATCACCAGCGGCACGCGGCGCACCTGCCCATCTTGATCCGGCACGACGTTCGCGTGGCCGATCAGGCTGGACGCGGCGGCCAGGTCTGGCGTTGGGGCGTCGAACGTGTCGTAGCTGATCAACTGCCCGACCTTCGTCACGTCCACCTGGGTTTTGTTGCTGCCCAGGATCGGCTGCACGACGTCGCCCGCGCTTTGCATGGCGGCGGCCAGGTCGGCGTCATCCGGCGATGGGTTGGCGAACAACACGTCAAACACAATCACCCGCGCCCCGGCATCGCTCAGCGTGCGGACCAGATTGGCCTCGATGCTGCGCGGCCACTCAACCGGCGTGCGGCCATACGCGGCCAGGCTGGCGTCATCGATGGCGACAATGCTGATGATGCCCGTCGTCGGGCGCGGCTGGTACAGTGAATCCGTCAGCGTGGTACGGATGCTGTTGAACATGCCCTCCCACAGCCCCACCGACAGGATCGCGGCGACCAGCACGCCGATGATCAAACCGCCGGTCAGGCGGCGCAGGGCATGTTGGGGCGTGAAGATTAACCGGCCAGAACGCTGCCGCAGGTGACGAAGTCGCGATATCATGGTGCTCTCATTCCGATAGGTCCAGGCGGGCGGATGATTCAGATTATAACCAGCATGAGGATGATCAACACACGCAACCGGCTAAAATGGCGCAACACGTCCGGCGCGTACCCACAAAAAAACCGCGTCCCTGGGGTAGAGACGCGGATGAGTGACAATCCGGTTGTACAGCCGCTGCCTACGTATTGGGAGCGGCGGGTTTCAGCTCTGGCCGGAATTTCGGACCGTACACGATGATGCCCCGGCTGCCATCGGTGCGCAGCTTGCGGATCACCATCTCCACGCGCATCCCGATCACAGGCGGCTCATCCAGGTCGGTGATCTGCGCCGTGACCAGCGGCCCTTCGTCAAGCTGGACCAGGGCCAGCACGTAGGGCGCGAAAGACTCAAACGGCTCAGCCGGTGCGGTGACGGTCGTGAAGCTGAAGATCGTGCCCTTCCCGGAGAGCGGGAACAACTCGACTTGCTCGCCTTCAGCCTCGAAGGGCTGCGCCTGGCGAAACTGTTCCCAGTAAGCAAGCTGGTGCGTGATGCGCTGCTGGTAGGCGCTCGATTCCGGTGTGCTCATGATACGTTACCGCGCGGCCCTGGCATATTCGACATCATCTTCGATTACGGGTGTGGCGTTCGACGCCACCTCGAACGCGTACACGTCGAGGGGCTGGGCCGGGTGACGCATGGCCCCGCTCTGCTGCGGCAGGATCACCGCGCCAGTCGTCGGGCAGCGTGTGGCCAACAGGTGGCTGCGACTCGTCTTCAAACGCCAATTGCGAGTGATATCCATTACGATAGTTCCTTTCCGGTTTACGATTTAGTGTGACCCAGTCACGAGGGCATGTGGGCCTGCGCGAATGACACGGAACCCCGCACGCACGCAAACGCCCACACAATGCTGTGTTGCACTCCTTTATACACATGCCCGGCTACCAAAACCTACCAGACTATCGATCTGATAGGTTTTGACAGTCGTTTTTCCCTTGATTTAGGCTTGCAAAATAATTGATTTAGCCTTGTCGCTGCCCGGCTGTCACTCGAAAAACCGCCTCGATCTGAACGCCACGTATCACACGTAACGGTCA
>CAYMTN010000243.1:0-7699 GCA_964393335.1 uncultured Anaerolineaceae bacterium | reverse complement strand
CCCGGTCGAGCTGGTCATCGATCACTCGGTGCAGGTGGATCAATTTGGGTCTGCGGACGCGCTGCGCTTCAACGCCGAAAAAGAGTTCGAACGTAACCGTGAGCGGTATGAGTTCATTCGCTGGGGCCAGGGCGCTTTTGAGAACTTCAAGCCGGTCCCGCCAGCGACCGGAATCGTGCACCAGGTGAATCTTGAGTATCTGGCCAAGAGTGTCTTGACCCAGAACCTTGACGACGAGACGGTGGCCCTGCCGGACAGCCTGGTCGGCACTGATTCGCATACGACGATGATCAACAGCCTGGGCGTCGTCGGATGGGGCGTTGGCGGCATTGAGGCCGAAGCTGTCATTCTCGGCCAGCCGGTCTATATGCTGACGCCGGAAGTAGTCGGCTTCAAGCTTGTGAGTCGCCTGCCCGAAGGTGGAACAGCAACCGATCTGGTGCTCGTGGTGACTCAAATGCTGCGTGCGAAAGGCGTCGTTGGCAAGTTCGTTGAATTCTATGGCGAAGGAGTCGGCAGCCTGAGTCTGCCGGATCGCGCGACGTTAGCCAACATGTCGCCTGAATATGGCGCGACGATGGGCTTTTTCCCTGTTGACGCGGAGACACTGCGTTACCTGACGTACACCGGGCGTTCGGCGGAGCAGATAGCCCTGGTGGAACGGTATACGCGCGAGCAGGGGCTGTTCCGTACCAATGAGATGCCCGAACCGGTGTATTCGGATTCCCTTGAGCTTGACATGGGGACGGTTGCGCCCAGCCTGGCCGGACCCAAGCGACCGCAGGACCGGATTTTGCTCACGGACATGAAGGAGATATTCCTCCGCGATCTGGAAGCCCCGACAAACAAGCGCGGTTTTGCGCTGTCGCCCGGCGCTGTCGGCAGACGTGTCACCATCAAGTCAGGGCACAATGGACACGAGACTGAGATCGGGCATGGCGTGGTTGTCATCGCGGCGATCACAAGCTGCACAAATACCTCCAATCCGACGGTGATGGTCGGCGCGGGCCTGCTGGCAAAAAAGGCCGTCGAGCGCGGCCTCAAGGTACCGGGTTATGTCAAGACCAGTCTGGCCCCCGGATCAAAGGTTGTTACCGCCTATTTGCAGGCAGCGGGCCTGCTGCCCTACCTGGAGAATCTCGGATTCTATGTGGTGGGTTATGGCTGCACGACCTGCATCGGAAACAGCGGGCCGCTGCCGGGGGAAGTTGCCTCTGCCGTTGAAGACAATAAGCTGGTGGCCGCTGCTGTGCTGAGCGGGAACCGGAATTTCGAGGGGCGGATTAACCCGTACGTTCAGGCCAATTACCTGGCGTCGCCCCCGTTAGTCGTAGCATATGCGTTGGCCGGACGCGTTGATATCGATTTGTCAAACGAGGCGATTGGCGAAAATGAACAAGGCCAGCCGGTGTTTTTGCGGGATATCTGGCCGACGCAGAAAGAAATCGCCGACACGATAGCGGCTTCGCTCAAGCCGGAGATGTTCCGCGAGCAGTACGCCAATGTGTATGATGGTAACGAAACCTGGAACGCGATCCCTGTGACTGGAAACCCGGTTTATGATTGGGATTCCGACTCTACGTATATTCAGGAACCGCCGTTTTTTGTCGATCTGTCGCCTGATCCGGAGTCGCTATCTGATATTACCGGTGCGCGGGTGTTGGCTCTGCTGGGTGATTCTGTGACAACCGACCATATCTCCCCGGCAGGTTCGATAGCGCTCAACAGCCCCGCTGCCAAATACCTGATGGAGCATGGCGTCGAGCCGAAAGACTTCAACACGTACGGCGCGCGGCGTGGTAACGACCGCGTCATGGTGCGCGGTACGTTCGCCAACATCCGGCTGAAGAATCTTCTGGTGCCGGGGACGGAAGGCGGAGTCACCATGCACCTGCCGACGGGTGATCAACTGACGATTTTTGAAGCTTCGGAACGGTATCAGGCCGAGGGCACACCGCTGATCGTGCTGGCCGGTAAGGAATATGGCACAGGCAGCTCGCGCGACTGGGCAGCCAAAGGGACGCTGTTGTTGGGCGTGAAAGCGGTTCTTGCCGAGAGTTATGAGCGCATTCACCGCAGCAACCTGATCGGCATGGGAGTCTTGCCGCTTCAGTTCAAACCAGGCGAAAACGTCGAGACGTTGGGTCTGACCGGGCGTGAAGTCTATGGCATCCAGGGCCTTGACGACGATCTAAAACCTGGGCAGGCGCTTACAGTCCGTGCCACAGGTGAAGGTGGGTCGGTCAAGACGTTTACGGCGGTCTGCCGCCTGGATACGCTGGTTGAGGTAAACTACTACCGGAACGGCGGTATTCTGCAAACCGTGTTGCGCTCGATGCTGAACGGTTCGTAAATGGTTGTTGCATAGCATGACTGTGCGAAGCGGCCCCCACTATACGGGGGCCGTTCTTTTTGTAGGCAGGGGAATCGTATACGTGCGCGATGCGCCCGGTGTGAAGTAAGATTACAATTGCCGGTAGACCTACAGCGGCTTAAAGGAGAGTTCTTAAAATGACACGTATTGTTGTTGTTGGCAGCGCTAATGTTGATTTTGTCGTCCAGACGCCTCATATTCCGCGCCCTGGCGAGACAGTCCTGGGGCGGAATTTCGTGATGGCGTTGGGCGGAAAGGGTGCGAATCAGGCGGTTGGCGCGGCACGCCTGGCGGCGGATGTGACGTTTGTGGCACGCGTGGGGCAGGACGTGTTCGGCGATCAATGCCTGGAGACATTCCAGCAGGAAGGGATCGATACACGTTATGTCTCGCGGGATGCTGATGAGGCGACCGGCGTTGCGCTGATCGCAGTCGCCCAGGACGGCGAAAACAGTATCACGGTCGCATCAGGGGCGAATATGCACCTGCTGCCGGAACACGTTGAGGCGGCGGCGACGGCCATCAAACAGGCGGATGGGCTGCTACTTCAGCTCGAAATTCCGCTGGAGACAGTTGAGGCGGCGGCCTATTTCGCCCGCAAACACGGCGTTCGAGTCATTTTGAATCCCGCGCCGGCGCAGAAACTACCCGCTGAGATACTGCGCTTGGTGGACGTTATTACGCCCAACCGCATCGAGTTGGCACAGTTGGTCGGCATATCTGAAGCAGAAGCCCGCACCATGCCGGACGAAGCGCTGGTGAAACGTATCCTGGGATTAGGGCCATCAGCGGCGGTCATCACGATGGGGGCAGAAGGCGCGTTGGCGGCTGGTTCGTGGGGATGGGTCCGTGTGCCTGCTTTCCGAATCACGCCGGTTGATACGACGGCAGCGGGTGACGCGTTCAACGCCGGGCTGGCAGTGGCGCTTGGGCGCGGCGACCAGGCGTTGGATCAGGCGGCGCGTTTTGCCGGTGCGTGCGGCGCTCTTGCGGCGACCCGAGTCGGTGCCCAACCGTCACTGCCGCGTGTTGCAGAGGTGACGGCATTCCTGAACAATAGCTGAAGGCCTGTGCTATGATACAGTCCAAGAATATTGGTGACGAACGGGGGAGTTAGACGACAATGACTACGAAGATTCTCATTGTTGATGACGAAGCTGCGATTCGGGACGCGCTGGGGCGCAAGCTGCGACGTGAAGGGTTCGCCGTTTCGTTGGCGGGGAACGGCTTGGAGGGGCTGCGTATGTTTCACACTGAGCGCCCCGATTTGGTGGTGCTGGATATCGTCATGCCGGAAATGAGCGGCCTGACGGTGTGCCAGCGCATCCGGGAGGTAGCCGAAACACCCGTCATGATGCTGTCGGCGCAGGCGATCACCGAAGAAGACATCATCGAAGGGTTGAACGCGGGCGCGGATGAATACCTGGTGAAACCAATCCGGTTGAACGAGTTTGTCGCGCGTGTTCAGGCACTGCTGCGCCGCTCGCAGATGACCTCGCCGGAAGCCGAAACCGGGTATAACGATGGGTACCTGAGCATTGATTTGCAGCGGCGGCACGTGCATGTAGACAGCCAGAAGATTCATCTGACTCCCACTGAGTTTAAGCTGTTGGTGGTGCTGCTCGAGAATGCGGGACGTGTGGTGCCCCAACGCGAGCTGCTCGAACAGGTATGGGGGCCGGAATACATCGACGATGTATACTACCCGCGCGTTTATATCAGCCAGCTCCGGCGGAAGATCGAGCGCGATCCCTCAAATCCGATCTATATCCTGACAGAGCACCGGGTTGGTTACCGGTTTGAGAAACAGGGCACCATGTGACCGGTCGAGTCTATGCTGGCGGAATACGACCATGACGGCGAATGTGATAGCGCTGTTGTCGAACGGCTTGACGCTGGCGCTTGCGTTGGGACTGCTGATCCTGATTCTGTGGCATGACCCCGGCAGCGATTCGAACCGTTATTTTTCGCTGTTCCTTTTCATGATGGTGGTCTGGTCAGCCGGGGCGCTTTTGGGACGTGCTGCGGCCTATGTCAATGCCGGAACGGGGGTAATTCAGGCCGGGCTGCGGCTGTTGGATATCGGGTTTACGGGGGCCAGTATCAGTGTTTATATCTACAGCGCCGTCATTACCGGCGTGCGGGGCCGCCTGTTTAGAATCGTGGCGCTGGCGGGGCTGAGTCTCATTTTTGTATACCAGTTGCTGCTGCTGTTTTTGTCTGACACGCCCCAGCCGTACCAGATTTCCGGGGACGGCACCCTGATCTACCGGTTCGACACTCCCAGCGTGCTGCTGTATCTCGGCTTCCAGATCGCTACCGTCTTGCTCGTGTGGCGCAACCGGCTGCGGATCGGCGCGCGCGCCCTGTGGGGCGGGATTCTGTTGTTCACCGCCGGGCAAATGCTTGGATTGTTGAGTCCTCAATTCAGACGGTTGGGTGTTGCCGAAGAAGTCAGCGCGATGGCGGCGTTGATCATGAGTTATTCGGTGGTACGCGAACAGATCATGATCCCGCTGTTGGGCCGGGCCAAACAGCTTGAAGCTGTGCGCGATGTCGGGCTGGCGGTCACGAGCCACCTTCATCTGCAGGAAACGCTGTCAACGATTGCCGCCCAGGTGGTAGGATTGTTGGACGCGGATGGCGCGGCGATTTTTCTGAAACGGGATGCGATGCTCGAACTGGCCGCCGTGTTCAACCTGCCGGAGCAGTTTGTAGGAATCGAGCTGGGTATGGGGCAGGGGGTGGTTGGCAGCGTCGCGCTGGAACACCGGGGGCGGCGGATTGACAGTTATCACCAGGACTGGAAAGGCGAGCCTGATCTTCCCCTGGCGCATGAGACGTTCGGCGCGGTAGCGTGCGTGCCGCTGATGTTTGCCGGGGAAGTCGTCGGCGTGCTGCTGGTGATTCAGGGACGGCAGGGACGGTTATTCGACCGGGACGATATGTATTTGCTGGAACTCCTGGGTCCCCAGGCCGCCGTAGCCATTACGAATAGCCGTCTGTTTGAGGCGGAACAGGGCCTGTCAGAAGACCTGACCGCAGCCAAAGATCAGCTTGAGGCCGTCTTGACCGGTACGGAGAACCCCGTTGTGGCTGTTGATCGTGGATTCAGGATTATTTTCGCGAATCCTGCTGTGATCAAACTGCTGGAAACTCATACTGACCCGGTTGGGCAGCGGATCGTCGATCTGGTGCCCCGGCGTTATCTGGCACCCAGCCCGCGCCGGGCTTTGCGCGACCTGCACACGCAGCACGTACATATTTATGAAATCGCGGCTCAGGGACGCACGTACCTGTGCCACCTGGCCGAGTTGGGCAGACCGCGCCCTGAAGGGTGGGTTGCGGTCTTGAACGACGTGACCCAGCTTAAGGAGCTGGATACCCTGAAGAGCCAGATGATTCAGATGACGAGTCACGATCTGAAAAATCCGTTGCAGGCGGCCATGAGCTATTTGGAACTGCTTAACGAAGATGGTCAGAGCGTGTTTACCGGCGACATGAAAGAATATGTTGAGATTATTTGGACACAACTTACTCGAATGTTTCGAATTATTAGCGGCATCCTCGATTTGGAACGAATCCAGGCTGGTACGCCGATGTTTGAAGAGTGCGTTCTTGAGAACGTATTAGGCCGGGTTGTGCTCGATATGGCCGACCAGGCACGAAAAAAAGGGCTGCTGCTAGAGTTGGACATTCGAAATGAGTTGCCCAGTGTATTGGGCGATGCGCAGCAATTGACCCAGGCGTTTGCCAATCTCGTTGAGAATGCCGTCAAATTCACCGAGTCAGGGGGAACTGTGTGGGTACGTGCTCGATCCGAGGACCGGATAGTTGCTGTCGACGTGGAAGACACCGGCATCGGGATACCTTTGGATGATCAGGCACGGATTTTTGACCGCTTCTATCGTGGACGGCAGCAAGCACTGGTGCGCGTCAGTGGGTCTGGATTGGGGCTGTCGTTGGTCAAGGCGATCATCGACCATCATCGCGGTGAGATTAGCTTTGACAGCGAACCAGGGAAGGGGACGAGATTTCGCGTCAAGTTGCCGGTGGCAGAGTCAGTGTGAAGACGGTTCGGGAGGTCAAACGGTGAAAATATACACGCGCACAGGCGACCAGGGCGATACCGGTCTGTTTGCAGGCGGGCGGATCAGTAAGGGGCACGTGCGCCTCCATGCGTACGGCACGGTTGACGAATTGAACACGGTGCTGGGTTTGGCGCTGGCCACAGGCCTGCATGGAACGATACGGGAGGCCGTACAGCGTGTGCAGGCCGAGTTATTCTCAGTGGGGGCGGACTTAGCGACCCCGCTGGATGCTGATTCAAAATGGGTTGTACGCACGTCACCGGATATGACTGAGCGGCTTGAGCACGAGATCGACCAGTGGGAAAACGCACTCCCTTCCCTCAGAAATTTCATTTTGCCGGGAGGAAGCATGCCAGGGGCTTTTCTGCACCAGGCGCGCACCGTGTGCCGACGGGCTGAGCGGTGGGTCGTGATGCTCCAGGAAACGGACGCGGTTACATCGGAGGTGCTGCGCTATCTCAACCGGTTGTCGGACTGGTTGTTCGTGGCGGCGCGGCAGGTGAATGCGAGCGCCGGGCAGCCGGAAATCACCTGGCAGGCCCCCGGTCGGGAGTCGTAAGAGACGGTGGGATACGCGCTGTTTCGTGTAGTCATGCCCCAGAGGGAATAACCAGGGGAGAGAAGCAGAAGAATGGTGTGTGACGTGAAATTTCGTGTAGTCATTTCAGCAAACAGACCCAAGCACAGCCCCTTTCACCCTAACCAACAATAACCCACGTCACGGGAAACGACTCGTTGCAGTGCGAAAGCGTCTGTATTTTGGCCTGTTTGTAGTTATTCTTATGAAACAGGGCTGAGAGCGGAACGTACCACCCTCAGCGAGTTACAGGGGTAGGGAGCGCTTACCGTTCAACCCGTCGTCTGACGGCAGTCTGAGCGCCATCGAATAGACTGAAGACGACCGGCACGACGACGAGCGTCAACAGGGTGCTGCTGAACAGGCCGCCAATGACGACGGTACCCAGCTCCGCGGCGATGATGGCTCCCTCCGACAACCCGATAGCTAATGGCAGCAGGGCGACCATTGTGGCAACCGCCGTCATCAGAATAGGTCGCAGACGGGTTGCACCGCCATCGATGAGCGCATCTTTGGTTGGCATCCCGCGCACTTTTCGATTCGTCTGCACTCTGTCGATCAACACGATCGCGTTCGTCACCACGATCCCGACCAGCATCAGCAGTCCCACAACCGATGACAGGCCCAGAACACGCCCGGTGACGTCCAGGCCAACCG
>CAYMTN010000242.1:0-7718 GCA_964393335.1 uncultured Anaerolineaceae bacterium | reverse complement strand
CGTCAACATCGGCGGCACGCAGCAAATCGCCGGGCTGGCGCGTGATTTTGGCGCGCAGCGCTTCGTGTTGATTTCCACCGACAAGGCCGTGAATCCGACGAGTGTGATGGGTGCCAGCAAACGCGTCTGCGAATTGATGATGCACGCGCTCGCCACGCAGAGCGAACACAGCACGCTGTTCACCTCGGTGCGTTTCGGTAACGTGCTGGGCAGCCGGGGCAGCGTGGTTCCCACCTTCGAACGGCAGATCGATGCCGGGGGACCGGTCACCGTCACCGACAAAGAAATGACGCGCTATTTCATGACCATCCCCGAAGCGGTGAATCTGGTGATTCATGCCGCCTGCCTGACCAAAGGCGACGATCTGTTCATGCTGCGCATGGGCGAGGTGGTGCGTATTGTCGAGCTGGCCGAGCGTATGATCCGGCTGCGCGGGCTGCGCCCGTACAAAGATATCCCGATTCAGTTCACTGGCATCCGGCCCGGCGAAAAACTGCACGAACAACTGCACGCCGAATCAGAGGCCACCGTTCCGACGCCGCATCCCTTCATCGTCGAATTGGTCAGCAGCCGCAACGGGTTGCAGCCGGTCAAGTTCTCCGACCAGTTGAACAACCTGTACGAGCACGGGTTAGACGGACACCGTACTCCGCTGGACCAACTCCATGACCTGATCCACCTGGGTGAACAGCAAGGCATCGAGCGCGCGATGTGATCGTCACCCTGCCGCGCGTCGGAATGCCCTTGAACACGCGTTCAGGGGCATTTTTATGAGTTATCAACACCTACCACGTACAAAAACCGCCCGCCGCCACGACCCAAAGCGCCGGGGGGTGGAAGCGCACGGCGGGCGGATTGGCGTCGACAGCACGCCGGGACATGGCGCGACCTTCTGGTTCACGCTGCCCGCGGACGAGGACTGACGCCGCTCACCGGATACGCAGCACAGCCGCCCCGTTGATGGCGCTGGTTTTCACACGCGCCAGCACGTCGTTGGCAGCGTCCAGGTCAAAGGTCTGAATGGTGGAGCGGATCGGGATTTCAGCCGCCAGCGGCATGAATTCCTCGGCATCCTGGCGCGTGGCGTTGGCGACCGTGCGAATCGTGCGTTCTTCCCACAACCGTGCGTACGGCATTTCCGGGATCGGGCTCATGTGGATGGCGTTGATACACAGCGTCCCTGCCGGACGCACGTGCTTGAGCGCCAGCGGCACGATCCAGCCCGCCGGGGCAAAAATGATGGCGCGATCCAGCAGCGCAGGCGGATCGTCCTTCGCATCACCGGCCCAGGCCGCGCCCAGGTCCCGCGCGTGCTGCTGGTGTTCGGCGCTGCGTGTGAAAACAAATACGTCGCAGTCCCAGTGCCGCGCCACCTGGATCACGATATGGCCGCTGGCTCCAAACCCGTAAATGCCCAGGCGCTCGCCATGCTGCAAGTCAGACAGCCGGATCGAGCGATAGCCTACGATCCCGGCGCAAAGCAGCGGGGCGGCTTCGGCATCTGAAAACCGGTCGGGGATTGGCACGGCGTAATCCGCCGGGACGGTCGTATACTCAGCGTACCCGCCGTCCACGGTGTAACCGGTAAATTTCGCGTTGGGGCACAGGTTTTCGTGGTCGCGCTGGCAATACGCACAGGTTCCGTCGGCCTCGTGCAGCCAGGGAATACCGACCCGATCCCCCACGCGGAAGCGCGTGTCGCCGTTGACGGCGGCCACCTCTCCGACGATCTCGTGGCCGGGAATCACCGGCAGCCGGGGATGTGGCAGCTCACCTTCGACCAGGTGCAGGTCGGTGTGGCACACCCCGCAGCAGTTCACCCGGACCAATAACCCGCCGGGCGGCGCTTCCGGGCACGGCACATCGACCAGCGCGAGCGGCTGTTGTTCGACCGGCGCCGGTTTGCGCAAGAATTGAGCTTTCATACGTCCTCCCTCACTTCCTATTCTATGCAGAGCATAGCATAGTTGAGGGGCGGTTTTCCCGATTTTTAGCGGTAATCATGCGCGAAGCGTGCGCGGGCGGATCTATCACGTTCAGGGGAGATTTTCGATGTCACTCGACAATCTATGGCAGGCATACCAGTCCGGCGGCTACGAGGCCGTGCAAGGGGTCAGTCCGGCAACAGCCCAGGTTTCGTTTTACCTGGCGCTGCTGGCGTTCGCGCACGACGACCTGGCAGGCGCGGTGATGCTCGCGCAGGAAGCCGCACGTCGCCAGCCGGAGAGCCGCGTCTATGCCCAGGCGGCGATCTACCTGGAACGCGCGCGCGCGCAGGGCAAAACGAACGTGTACGTCAATGGGGACGCATTTGCCGCGTTCATTCGCGGCGGCGGCAACGTGGGCCTGTACGCCGCCGCCAGTGACACGCTGCGCGCCATCTACCAAAGTTATGCGGCGCTGAGCCTGCTCGATATCGGCGTGGGGGATGGCATGGCGCTGCTGCCCGCCCTGACCGCCAATCTCACGCGGCTGGACCTGATCGAACCGTCGGCGGCGATGCTGGCCCGCACGACAGCCGCGCTCGACGCACGCGGCATCGACTACCGCGCCGCGAACACGTCGCTGCAAGCATTCATGCCGCAGCCCGCCGGACAGTGGGATATCGTCCAGGCGACATGGAGCCTGCAATCGGTCCCGCCAGGGGAACGGCCCGCCGTGTTTGACTGGCTGCGCGCGCACGGCCAACGCACGCTGATCGCAGAATTCGACGTGCCCGCGATGGGCGACTCGTTCGAGCCGGAGCGCGTGACGACCATCACGGGGCGCTACGAACGGGGATTGGCGGAGTATGATACGGATGGCGAGCGTGCCGTCGCACAGGCGGAACACTCCGTCGCACAGGCGGAACACTCCGTCGCACAGGGGTTTTTGATGCCGGTGCTGTTCGGTTATTTTGACCGCACCGCCGCGCGCACTAACTGGGAGGGACCGCTTCAGGGCTGGGTTGACGCGCTGCATGCCGCCGGGTTCACTCGCGTCGAAACGCACAAGCTGTTTGCATACTTCTGGGCGGACGCGTACCTGATCGACGCGCGCTGAGGCTGCGCCATACATAACCGCCCCATCCCGCACACCCGGCGCGATAGATTCGCAGTGACGACCGGGCGAGATTCAGCGCCCTAACGCGTAGCGGGGCGTCAGCTCCGGCACGAGGTTCAGCACCGTCACGACATAATGCGCCAGCCACCACACGCTGGCCTGCACATCCCCCAGCATGGCGCTTTCCTGGCCGGTGTGCGCATCCGTCAGCGGGGGGCCGATCAAGCCCAACACCCGCGCCCAACGTCCTACCATCATGTCATCGCTGCGCGACAGGTAGCCGTTGTTCATCTGGACGGTGCCGGGCCGCAGATCGTTGAGGTTTTGCGCCAGCTCAACCGCCAGCGCGTGATAATTGGGCGGCACAATCGAGCCGCGTCCCCAGTTGGACGCCACGCCATGACTCGCGCCGCCGCCCAGCCGTACCCCGTTTTCCAGGGCGGCGTTATGCCCGTCGACCACGATACAACCGTAGGTTGGCGGCGGGATCGTGTACGCCAGCCGCGCCGCGCCGTGCCCGAAAAACCCCTCCGGCGGGCCTTCTTCCTGGTCGGTGAACACGAACAAACACCGGCGCTCGCGCTCGCGCATCACGCCTTCGACATCGCGCAGCACGGCAGCCGTGAGCAGCATCACCAGCACGCCGAGGCTGTTATCCAGGCCGGTGCCGACCACGCGCTCGCCGTCGCAGACCGGGTGTACGCCCAGCAGCACCGTGTCATGCCAGGCCAGCGTGCCACGTTTCGCCTCAAACCGCAGCGACTCCTGCCCGGCTTCTTTGTGCGAGATCAACACGCCTTCCACGCCGACCACCAGCCGCCCGCGATCAAACCGCACGCCCTTAGCCTCTACGCGATAATCGCCGGGCGGAAACCGGTTGGCGCAGATCGGATACAGCGTGCCCTCCACCAGCGACCGCACGCGGTACGACGGGCGATCCATGTGCGCGACGATCACCAGGTCGGCGGCGGCTTTTTCCGTCCCAAGCCAGATCGCGGTATTGCCGGTCGATCCCAGGTGTGACGTCACGCGGTCGCGCAGGTTCAGGTCATCGGCCAGCACGGCGATGTCATCGCCGACGCCGCCTAACAAGTTCGCGCCGCCGCTGGGCGCGTTCGCCATCAGCAGGCGTTCGAGCATCAGCCACAACGGTTCGGAGTAATTCACGGCGGGCAGTAACGCCAGCCGCTCCTGCAAGGCGGGCAGCGCTTTGGTCAGGTATTCGATGGTCGGCATCGTGTCGCACTCCCGTGACAGATCGAGCAGGTCCGCGCCCTACCCGGCCAACATGCGCTGGAACATCCGGTAGACGCGGTCAATATCCAGGTCGGTCACAATGTTCACGTTGGGAGCTTGCCCCTTCATTCCGAAATAATCGACGACCGTCTGCCCGCGCGTCAGTTCGCCGCGCACTTCGACGGTCACGTAATGCGCTTCGCTGCCCAGGATGATATCCGGCTCCAGCGTGATCGCCATCGCCAGCGGGTCCGGCAGCAGGTAACCGATCTGCTCGCGGAACTGGCGCAAAAAGGCGACCGTGGCTTCGGTCGTTTCGTGGAAAAACCGCCCGGCCTCCGATAAGATGGCCGCCAGCGCGTCATAGGCGTCCCACGTAAAGGGGTGTTTGATCGTCGTCTCCCACGATAACATGCTGGCCATCGGGAACGCGGCGAGCGCGATCAGCGCGGCTTCGGGGTCGCAGTACAGGTTGAACTCGGCGGTGACGTTGGCCGTATTGCCCAGGGCCGAGATCGTGCCCCCCATGAAGACAAACTGCTTGATCTTCGCGGGAAATTCAGGGTCGAGCTTGCAGGCCAGCGCGATATTCGTCAGCGGGCCGAGCGCCACCAGCGTATACGCGCCGGGCGCTTCGTTCGCCAGCCGGACCAGGGCCAGCGCGGCGTGTTCTGGCTGAAGATCGTGCGCGTGGGGCTTGCGGCGGCGGTAATTCCCCAGGCCGTCTTCGCCATGCACCCGCGCTTCTGGCTCCCAATACCCCGGCAGCAGCGGTTGATCCGCGCCACGATAAACCGGCACCGTCGCGCCGACCACGTCCAGCACGGTGAACACGTTGCGCGTGACCCAATCGACGTGCACATTACCCGTCACCGTCGTGATCGCTTCAACCGTCGCGCCGGGCTGCGCGAGGGCCATCATAATCGCCTGGGCGTCGTCTACACCGGCATCGGTATCGATGATGATTCGCACAGCAGGTTGACCTTTCGTCACACGTCCAACAGTAAGAATAAACAAATTTCGACACCGTCGAGGCTGGACAAACCAGGTTACTGATGCTACATAAAAACTAAACTTTCGAGCACCGGCAGCCAGCCTCTGCCACACGATCAGTTTAGCAAGATATGTCAGGCTCAGTAACAGCAGGCAGTGTACCACTCATCGCCCGTGCCCGGCAAGGAAAATTAAGAAAGCTGTTTTTTGCCGGCTGTTGAGTTCTCTAGACAATTGATTTGGCGGCTTGACGCTGACTGCCTGTCAGGTTATAGTGTGAAAACCTTTGGAGTAACGATTCTTGATTATTATTCAGGAGAAATACACTATGAAACGCACCAAATTGTTGACGCTCGCTCTTGTGCTGGTCATGGTGTTGGTCGCCATGATTGGTGCAACTTCAACCGGGGCCCAAGACGAACCGCTGAAGATCACGCTGGTGCTCAACGGCAATTTGGGTGACCAATCATTCTTTGATTCAGCACAGCGCGGCATGGATCGCCTGCTCGACGAAGGGTTCAACGTCGAGGTCAACACCATCGAGTTGGGCACCGACCCGGCCAACTGGGAAACCGGCATCTCCGACGCGATGGCCGACACCGAGAATTACGACCTGCTGATCGCCGGTACGACGCAGGTGCCGACATTTCTCGCTACGCGCGTCCACCTGTACCCGGACAAACGGTTCATCTTTTTTGACGACGTCATGCCCTACGATGACCCGGAGGTCTGCATCGAAGGCTGCACGAACGTCTATTCGATGACCTACAAGCAGAACGAAGGCTCGTTCCTGGCAGGTGTCTACGCCCAGGCGATTACCCAGAGCGACCTGGACGGTGTCAACCCGGACCCGATTATCGGTGCCGTCGGCGGGCAGGACATCCCGGTCATCAACGACTTCATCG
Organism: uncultured Anaerolineaceae bacterium; assembly: GCA_964393335.1. Taxonomy (GTDB): domain Bacteria; phylum Chloroflexota; class Anaerolineae; order Aggregatilineales; family Aggregatilineaceae; genus CAYMTN01. Next base: position 1,542 of record CAYMTN010000242.1, on the reverse strand, counting down.
TCGGGTACGAGCAGGGTGCGTGCCTGGTCAACCCCGACAGCCAGGTGATCGTCCAGTTCGCAGGCGGCTGGAACGACTCGGCCAAGGGTAAAGAAATCACCCTGGCGATGTACGAGCAGAAGGCCGACATCGTCTTCCAGATCGCAGGCGGCACGGGTGTCGGCGTCTTTGAAGCCGCGCAAGAGCAGAATCACTACGCCATCGGCGTCGACTCCGACCAGGGGGCGATCATCGCGGAAACCGATCCCGACCAAGCCGCCCACATCCTGACCAGCATGTTGAAAAACGTCGATTACTCGCTGTACCGCGCGGTTACGATGTACATGGACGGCGAACTGGAATTCGGCAAACACGAGGCACTGGGCCTGGCCGAAGGTGGCGTGGGGCTGGCGCTCAACGACATCTACTATGACAACACGCCGGAAAACGTGCTCGACCTGATCGACGCCGTGATGTTCGCCGTCGAAGATGGCGAAATCAGCGACATCCACAGCGTATTTGGCGACAACCCGGCCACCGTCGGCATGGCCTGCGGCGAAATGCCTGATCAGATGTTTGACGCGTCGACGTATTTGCAGTAAGGACAACCTGTCACAGAGCTACTTTGGGGTGAGCATCTGCTCGCCCCAAATTGTATCTACCTGGTGAGTGTTGGCGCGGTGTGATGGTGGCTTTCCACACGCGGACGTTTTTCAGAGCTGTAAGTTATACTTTGTACGAAACCCGCGTCGTCGATCCGCCCTCACGCGCCCGGCTGGCTGGTTGGGTCCGCTTATTCAGCTTGAAGCTTGCCGGACCGCGATCACTCATCGATACCCGGTAACGAGTCTCATCCGGCCTTGAGGCCCCGGCCCCGGCTGAGCATTCGGGGGAGCGCAACCCAGATGGCTATTATCCAGGCAAACAACATCGTCAAAATTTATCCGAATGGTGTCCTGGCCAACGACGGCGTCCACCTGTCGGTCGAAAAAGGTGAGATTCACGCCCTGGTAGGCGAAAACGGCGCGGGCAAAAGCACGCTGATGAAAGTCCTGTACGGGCTGGAATCGCCCACGTCCGGCACGATCCGCCTGCGCGATGCCGTCGTCGAGATTCCGAACCCCCAGGTGGCCATTGATCTGGGCATCGGCATGGTGCACCAGAACTTCATGCTGGTCGATTCGTTCAGCATTGCCGAAAACATCGCCCTGGGACGCGAATCAACACGCGGGTTGGCGCTCGACCGCCAGAAAGCGATTCAAGACGCCGAAGCGCTGTCGAGGCAGTACGGGCTGTTCGTGGACCCGACCGCCCGCGTGGATACCGTCCCGGTCGGCATGCGGCAGCGCGTCGAAATCTTGAAGGCGCTGTATCGCGGCGCGGAGATTCTCATCCTGGATGAGCCAACCGCCGTGCTGACTCCGCGCGAAACGCAAGACCTCTTCACCGCCGTGCGGAACCTCGTCAACGAGGGCAAAACCGTGATCTTCATCACGCATAAGCTGCGCGAAGTCATGGAGATTTCCGACCGCGTGACGGTCATGCGCGACGCGTGCACAGTGG
>CAYMTN010000241.1:0-7729 GCA_964393335.1 uncultured Anaerolineaceae bacterium | reverse complement strand
TCGATGGGCACCGATACGCCGCTGGCGGTCTTTTCGGATAAGCCGCAGCGCCTGTTCAACTATTTCAAGCAAACCTTTGCGCAGGTCACCAACCCGGCGATTGATCCGATCCGCGAGCAGTTGGTCATGACGCTAACCAGCTACATCGGCAAGGAAAGCAACCTGCTGACCGAAACGCCAGAACACTGCCACATGATCCAGTTCAAGCGCCCGATTTTCTCGAACCTGGATATTGTCAAGCTGCGCCACTGGGACAACCCCGACTTTAAGGTTGGCACAATCCGCACCGTCTTCCCCATCCAGGACGGTCCCGCCGGGATAAAACTCGCGATGGATCGCTTGTGCCAGGATGCCGAGCAGATGGTCGATGAAGGGTACGATTTCATCATCCTGTCCGACCGGGGCGTTGACGCGCAGCATGCGCCGATCCCGTCGCTGCTGGCGTGCGCCGGGGTCCAGCATCACCTGATCCGGGTCCAGCAGCGGACCCAGTGTGCCTTGATCATTGAAACTGCTGAAGCGCGCGAAGTGCATGACTTCGCGCTTTTGTTCAGTTATGGAGCCAGCGCGATCAATCCCTACGGCGCGTTTGCCGTGATCCATGACCTGCTCAAACAGGGCCGCCTGTCCTCGTTCAACAACTACCTGGAAGCAGAAAACACCTACATCGATGCCATCGACAAGGGACTGCTCAAAGTGCTGTCCAAGCTGGGTATCTCGACGCTGCGCAGTTATCACGGTGCGCAGACGTTTGAAGCCATCGGCCTGAGCAAAAAACTGGTGGACGACTATTTCACCGGCACAGAGTCGCGCATCGACGGCATCGGCCTGGAAGAGATCGCGCAGGAAACGTTGATGCATCACCGGCTGGCGTACGTCGAGCGCCCCAAGCTGCTGCCGTCCCCAGGCGCGTACCAGTATCGCAAGGGGGGCGAATACCACGCCTGGAACCCGGAAGCGATCTACCTGCTGCAATGGGCGGTGCGGTCCGGTGATTATGACAAATACAAAGAGTTTGCGACTCACGTCAACCGCTTCAACCAGCGCCCTCACGTAATTCGCGGCCTGTTCGACTTCAAGCCGCAGGTCTCCATCCCGCTGGACGAGGTCGAGCCGGTCGAAAACATACTGAAGCGCATGACGACCGGCGCGATGTCCTACGGATCGCTCGGCAAAGACGTACACGAAACGATTGCTATCGCCATGAATACGCTTGGCGGGCGCAGCAACTCCGGCGAAGGCGGCGAAGAACCGGAGCGTTACGAGCGCCGGCCCGATGGCACATGGGCGCGCAGCGCGATCAAACAGGTGGCGTCCGGTCGGTTCGGCGTAACCAGTAACTACCTCGTCAACGCCGACGAACTGCAAATCAAGATCGCGCAGGGGGCCAAGCCCGGCGAAGGCGGCCAGTTGCCTGGCCACAAAGTGGACGAAATCATCGCGCGGACCCGGCATTCGACGCCCGGCGTCACGCTGATCTCGCCGCCGCCGCATCACGACATTTACTCGATTGAAGACCTGGCCCAGTTGATTTTTGACCTGAAAAACGCCAACCCGCGCGCGCGGATCAGCGTCAAGCTGGTGTCTGAAGCGGGTGTCGGCACGGTAGCAGCCGGTGTCGCCAAGGCGCACGCCGACAACATCGTGATCAGCGGCTACGACGGCGGGACCGGGGCCAGCCCACAAAGCTCGATCCGACACGCGGGCCTGCCCTTTGAACTGGGTATCTCCGAAGTTCACCAGACTCTGGTGTTGAATAAACTACGCGGGCGCGTGCGGCTGCAAACCGATGGACAGCTCAAGACCGGGCGCGACATCGTGCTGGCTGCGATCCTCGGTGCTGAGGAATTCGGCTTTGGCACAGCCACCGTAATCGCCCTGGGCTGCGTCATGATGCGGAAATGCCACCTCAACACGTGCCCGGTCGGCGTGGCGACCCAGGACCCCGATCTGCGCGACCGCTATACCGGCAAGGCCGACCACCTGATCAACTACTTCACGTTCATGGCGCAGGAAGTGCGTGAGATCATGGCGCAGCTTGGCATCCGCCGCTTTGACGACCTGATCGGGCGCGCCGACCTGCTCACCGTGCGCCAGGTCGATCACTGGAAGGCCAAAACAGTCGATCCGCTGGCGATCTTGCACCGCCCGGCGGAGGCGGACCGCACCGCGACGTGCTGCGTCGAGAGTCAGATACACAAGATCGACAGCGTGCTGGACCGTACCTTGATTGAGATGGCGCAGCCAGCGTTGGAACGCGGCGAGCCGGTGACGATCCAACGATCGATCACCAACGCGGATCGCGCGGTGGGCACGATGCTCTCCAGCGAAATTTCACGGCGCTGCGGCGAGGACGGGCTGCCCGACGATACGATCCAGATCACGTTTAACGGCAGCGCCGGGCAGAGCTTTGGGGCTTTCCTGGCGCGCGGCGTGACACTGCGCCTGGAAGGCGACGCCAACGACTATTTCGGCAAGGGGCTGTCAGGTGGCAGGCTGATAGCCGTGCCCCCGGCGGGCAGCACCTTCGCTGCCGAAGAGAACATCATCATCGGCAACACGGTGCTCTACGGTGCGACCGGCGGCGAGGCGTTCATTCGCGGCGTGGCGGGCGAGCGCTTCTGCGTGCGCAACAGCGGTGCGATTGCCGTCGTCGAAGGCACGGGCGATCACTGCGCCGAATACATGACCGGTGGGCGGATCATCGTGCTCGGCAAAGTCGGGCGCAACTTCGCCGCTGGGATGAGCGGCGGCATCGCCTACGTGTTAAACGTGGATGGCAACTTCGCTTATTTCTGCAACCAGGCGATGGTCGAACTGTCTCCCGCGCTGGAATACGAGGACCAGGAATTCATCAAGGACTGGCTGCGCAAACACATCGACCACACCGGCAGCCCCGTCGCCCAGATGGTGCTGAATCGCTGGCACGAATACATGCCGCGTTTCATCAAAGTGGTGCCGTTTGAGTACAAGCGCATTTTGCAGGAACAGAAGCTGCAACAAACCGATCAACTCCTTGAGTTCATCCGTGAAGAAGAATACTTGGAGGTCCCCTACTAATGACCGATCCAAGGGGTTTTATCAAGTTCGAGCGCATCGACAACCGCTACCGCCCGGTCCGCGAGCGCGTCACCGATTTCGAGGAAGTCGAGACGCAGCTTCCTCAGGATATGCGCCGCTTTCAGGCGGCACGCTGCATGGACTGCGGCGTCCCGTTCTGTCACTGGGGCTGCCCGGTTGGCAGCCTGATCCCCGAATGGCAGGATAAACTGCATCAAGGCGACTGGAAAGCGGCGTGGGACATCCTGCAAAAAACCAATAATTTCCCGGAGTTCACGGGCCGCCTGTGTCCGGCCCCGTGCGAATCATCGTGCGTGTTGGGTATCAATGACGATCCGGTCACCATCCGTGAAAACGAGCTGGCGATCATCGAAAACGCCTTCGCGCAGGGTTACGTGCAGGCCCAGCCCCCCAAACAGCGCACCGGTAAAAAGGTGGCCGTGATCGGCAGCGGCCCGGCGGGCATGGCCTGCGCCGATACGTTGAACAAGATCGGGCATACGGTTGTGCTCTACGAAGCGGCGGACAAAATCGGCGGCTTTTTGCGGTACGGCGTGCCGGATTTTAAGCTCGACAAGCAGGTCATCGACCGCCGCGTCAACCTGATGCTCGAAGAAGGGCTGATCATCGAGACCGGTGTTACTGTGGGGCGCGACGTGCCGGCTGACACGCTGTTGAGTGATTTTGACGCGGTGTGCATCACTATCGGCGCGCGCGCTGCGCGTGATCTGCCGATTCCAGGCCGCGCTGACCTGGATGGCATCCACCAGGCCGTAGACTACCTGGAACAACAAAACCGCGCGGTGAGCGGCCAGGAGATTCCCCCAGATGACCGCATCACAGCCGAGGGGAAACACGTCGTCGTGATCGGCGGCGGCGATACCGGATCGGACTGCATCGGCACGGCCAATCGCCAGGGGGCCAAAAGTGTGACGCAGATCGAGATTCTGCCTGCTGCGCCGCACAGCCGCGCCCCCAACGAACCCTGGCCGCTGTGGCCCAAGTTGTACAAAGTCTCCAGCTCGCACGAAGAAGGCTGTACGCGGCTGTTCAACATCCTGTCCAAAGAATTTGTTGGCGGCAAGAAGTCGCGCCGCGTCAAAAAGATTCGGGCGGCGAGCGTGGATTGGGACCATCAGACCAACGGGCGGCGCGAAATGGTCGAGGTGCCCGGTTCTGAATTTGAGCTAAAAGCCGATCTGGTGCTGCTGGCGATGGGTTTTGTTCACGTCACGCAAGAAGGGCTGGTTTACGACCTGGGCCTCGAACTGGACAAACGCGGCAACATCGCGATTTCACAGGACTACATGACCAGTGTTGATGGCGTCTTCGCGGCGGGCGATTCGCAGCGCGGCGCGTCCCTGGTCGTTTGGGCGATCCAGGAAGGTCGCCAGGCGGCCAAAGCCATCGACGCGTACGTGCGCGTCTGACGCGCTGTGCCCCTGCTCACAACCCTGAAACGGCCCCGGCAACCATCACCGGGGCCGTTGTTTTTACGGCTGGTTTTCCACCCTGACCGTCACGCCAAAGGACATGGGTTGGGCGGCCACAGACGTGCTGCCGGTCATGCCGTTTTTCTGTCCGTAGGCCAGCGCGATCAGTGTCTCCCCCGGCCCGACTGCCTGGTACGTCAATGTAATCATGCCGCCGGGGTCAAATTGCGGCGATCCCTGCATCTGCACCACCGCATGATCGTTAGCGATCATCTCGCCGGGCAGTTCAAACCACTGGTTGCCGGTATCAGGGTTTTCGCCGGGCAGCGTGATCACGATGGTGTCGCCGGTGTGAACCGTGATCGTGGTATTGTCGTCGGTAAACGACAGCGCGATAGGGGTCGGACTGACGGCAGGCACATGCTGGCAGTCGCCGCGCAGTTGATCAACATCGCTGGCCGGTATCCAGCGCAGGCGCGCGACGCCAACGGCCCCGTTCTGCGCATCGCCCGGATCGTAGCCGTACCACTGGCCGGAGGTCTGGGCCAGCACCTGCACGACCATCCCCGGCAGGCTGGTCGCGGCGGCATAAGCATCCGGGGCGGCGTATGTCTGCGCGTTGGGACCCGTCAACAGGGTGCACATCTCCCCATTCAGACGGGGAACCGGGTAAAAGGTGGGAAGCTGGTCGCACAACCCGGTAAGCTGTACGGCCAGATCGTCTTCGATCCAGCGCAGATTGATTGTACCGGTCGCGCCCGCCTGGGCACCGGGCGAGGCCATCGCGTACCAGCCGCTGGATACCTGCCCGACGATCAGCGCGTAATCGGTCACTCCAAGCTGGGTGAAAACCGGAGCGCTGCTGTCCGGCTGGGTATACGCGGGGATGGTGCCGCCGAACACCATCGTGCAGCCCGTAGCCGGCGGCGGGTTGAGCATCGGCAGGCTGGCGCAGTCGCCACTGAGTGTAATATCGGAATTGGCGGGGACCCAGCGCAGCCGGGCCAGCCCCATGTTACCGGCCTGGGCGATACCCGGCTCGAATGCGATCCACTGCTGGTCATAGGTTTGGCCCTGGACCTGCGCCTGTACGCCGGCAGGCATGGTGATCGATGGAGCGGATGTATCCGCTGTTGTATAAGCCGTCACGTCACTGTTCGCCACGATGGTACAGGACGGCGGGGTGTTATCCTGGGCGCGTGCTGGCGGCACGGTCATCACGACCAGCGCGGTCACGATCACAAAACTCGATGCAAGGAGGCGTTTCACAGCCTGTTCTCCTTCCACTGGCGGTTATCTCTATGAGGATTATCGGGGATATTGCGCCGGAGTGTTAATCCAGGGCCACAACAAAAAACCGGGCGAAAAATCGCCCGGCTTCGGTGGAACAGGTTAGGGTTCTAAAAGGTGCAAAAATCGGGTAGAATGCTGTCGGGGCGCCCGGATTTGAACCGGGGACCTCACCGACCCGAACGGTGCGCGCTAGCCAAACTGCGCTACGCCCCGAGTGCAAAGGGTAGTTTACCCCACACCCAACATCTTGACAAGGGCAAAATTGAACGGTGGGCAAAATATCCCCACGCTGGTTAGGATCGAATTTATGTCACAACAACCGAACACCACACGCCAATTCGAAACGCTGACCGATCGGGCTCGCTTTGTCACCCGCCGCCTGACGACTGGCATCGGGCAGCGGCTGGCGGATTGGGGGATACACCCGGACCTGATCACGTTTGTCGGGCTGGTCGTCGTTGCGATTGCCAGTGTCGTCGCGGCGCAAGGCGAGTTTTTCTGGGCGGCGATCATCATGATCGCGGGCGCGCCGCTGGACGCCATCGATGGTGCGGTCGCGCGGGCCATGCAGCGCAAGGATCAATTTGGCGCGCTGTGGGACTCAACGCTGGACCGGTACGCCGACGCGTTCGTGTTTATGGGGCTGGCGCACTATTTCAGCACACACGACAACCAGACCGCCATGCAGCTCAGCATCATCGCGCTGCTCGGCTCGCTGCTGGTCAGCTATGTCCGCGCGCGCGCCGAGGGCCTGGACATCCCGTGTAAAGTCGGGCTGTTCACGCGTATGGAGCGCATGTTCGTGATCCTGGCAATGCTGCTGACCGGCTGGGTCGTGGCCGGGCTGTGGGTGCTGGCGATCGGCACGCACATCACCGTCGCGCAGCGCGTCCGGCACATCTATCGCGCGATCAAACGACAGCAACAAGGAGACGACGCCGCATGAGTTTTGACCGTCACGGGCTGGAGATCGGCCCCTTTGACCTATTTGGCCTGACGATCAACCCGACCTTTCACTGGTACGGGCTGATCATCGTCCTGGGCATTTTGATGGCTGCCACGCTCACGGCATGGATGGCCAAACGGGACAAAGACAAAGACCCGGAGCACGTCTGGAACGCGCTGATCTGGATCGTGGTCCTGGCCGTGATCGTCGCGCGTGTATGGCACGTATTTTTCCCGTCGGTGTCGTCGGTTGAGGCCGGGCGCACGGCAAGCTGGTATCTTTCGCATCCCTTCGACCTGCACGATGGACCGTTCATCGTATGGAGCGGCGGCCTGTCCATTTTCGGCGCGGTGCTTGGCGGTGCGCTGGGCGTGGTCCTGTATGCCTACCGTCACAAGCTGGATATTCTGTCGTGGCTCGATATCGCTGCGGTGGCCGTGCCGTTAGGGCAGGCTATCGGGCGCTGGGGCAACTACGTCAACGAGGAGTTGTACGGCAAACCGACCGATCTGCCCTGGGGCCTGCACATCGATAACCCACCGGTCCAATACGCGCAGTATACGCGCTTTCACCCGCTGTTCCTCTACGAATCGTTGTGGAACCTGTTGACGACGGGTGTGTTGCTGTTTATCTGGCTGCGCTTCCGGGATCGCCTGAAAAAAGGCGACTTTGTGCTGATGTACATGGTGTCGTATGGCACGGCGCGTTATTTCCTGGAATTTTTGCGCATCGAGGTGACCGTCTCCGGGGGGGTGAACGTCTCGCAGATCGTCAGCGCCGGGGCGGCGCTGCTGGCGCTGGCGATTTTGATCGTGCGCCACCGGCACGCCCTACTGAACCGGCTGCGCGGCCAGCATGATACGTCGCCCAGCCCAGGGAAGCACACGCATATCGCCTGATGAGCATGGTTCGCGGCGATGGCTTAGTATCTACCCGTAGATTCGGTTGGGTAGGGGTGCTACTTGCTGCGCCCAGCAATTTACGGATAACCTGTTAG
>CAYMTN010000240.1:0-7751 GCA_964393335.1 uncultured Anaerolineaceae bacterium | reverse complement strand
CTGGCCGAGGAAAGTATCGTCTTTGACCGCGCGTATTGTTCGTCCCCGTTGTGCGTGCCCACCCGCATCTCGATGTACACCGGAAAATGGCCGCATACGACCGGGGCCATCGTCAACGGTAACGGCCTTACCGCCGAGCTGCCCTACGCCACGCTGCCCGCCAGGCATGTCACCCTGTACGAACGCCTGGATGCCGCCGGGTACCAGATCACGCATGTGGGCGTGCAGCATGTGCGATCGCAACCCCCACTGCAAGACCGCGTGCCGCGCGCCCACATCGAGAGTTTTGACGCGTGGCGCGCCTGGGCTGACCAGAACGGTATCGAATCCAACGTCGATCGTCTCGTGGCGGAGCATCTACGGCCTGTGCCGAACTACAGCCAGGGGCAGCCGGTCGCCGTCCACTTCCCAACCCCCAAGGCGATTGCCAGGTTTCCACATCCACCGGAGACGTTTCTGGACTGCTGGTGGGCCACCCGCGCCGAGCAATTGATCGCGGAGTTGGATTCCGGCACGCCGCAGTTTCTCCAGACGCTGTTCTGGGCCCCGCATCCGCCGTTCGTGCTGCCGGAACCGTATTTCAGCATGTATCCGCCGGAGGATATCGACCTGCCAGAGACGGTGGGCGTGTGGTGCGACGGCCAACCCGCCAGCCTGCTGCTCCAAACGCCGGGTGTATTGGGCGCGCCGCTCAGCCGCAACGAATACCGGGCTACCTGGAGCGCGTACTACGGCATGGTTACGCTGGTGGACGACTGCCTGGGCCGCGTCATTGCAGCGCTCAAGGCGAAGGGTATCTGGGACAATGCGCTGGTGATCTTCATGCTCGATCACGGTGAGATGCTTGGCTCACATGCGCTGATGCAGAAGCACTGCTGTTATGAAGAAGCCGCCCATGTCGCGCTGATGGTCAAGCCGCCGGGAGGGGCACTTTCCGGACGGCGCGACCAGCTTGTGGGGCATATCGACTTCGCCAATACGCTGTGCGACTACGCTGGCATCGCCCCTATGGACGGCTCGCCCGGCCAGTCATTTCGCCCGGTAGTCGAAAACAGCGCTGCGCCCTGGCCGGATGCCGCCTTCATGGAATACAACGGCGACTGGGGCCGCAGCACGCCGATGCGCGCGATTGTGGCCAGCGTGGCGGGGCGCACGTTCAAGTATATCGTCCATGTGGGGGACAACGACGAACTCTATGACCTGTCGCGCGATCCGTTGGAGCAGCATTCGCTGGCTGCCGATCCGGCCTATGTGGCGCTCAAACAGGCGCTGCGACGGCGCGTCGCGCAGTGGATGGCCGACACCGGCGATTTCCTGCACATCGACGAGGCCGGGTGACATGCACCCCGCGTTTCCCTTTATGCACGATGCTACCCTGGGCCGCTACGAGCGCGTGGTGGAAGAACGCCTTGCCCAGATGCAGCGCGACCGCATCATCGCCCGCATCTGGGCCCGCGACCATACCGTCTGGAAGCCAGACCCGGACGAGATCGCCAACCGCCTGGGCTGGCTCACAGCGCCTGCCACCATGCGGGATGAGCTGCCCACCATTCGCCGGATCGTCGAGAGCGTACGCGCTGAGCAGTTCCGCCATGTGCGCGTGTTGGGCATGGGCGGTGCGAGCCTGGCCGCCGAGGTGTTCGAGAAAGCGTTCGGCCACACAGACGGCTACCTCGACTGCGCGGTGATCGACAGCACGCACTCGCGGGCCGTTCTTGCAGCGCGGGACAGTATCGATTTGGCCCGGACGTTGTTCATCGTTTCCATCAAAAAATACGCGCTCGAAACCGTCTCGCTGTTCAAGTATTTCTACAACGCAGTCACGGCGGCTGTAGGCGCGGCGGAGGCAGGTGCGCATTTTGTCGCCATCACCGATCCGGGCACCTGGGTCACCGATCTGGCGGCTGAATACAATTTCCGCCATGTCTGTCTTAACGATCCGGACATTGGCGGGCGCTATTCGCCGCTTACGTACGTCGGCCTGCTGCCCGCAGCCCTCATTGGGGTGGATTGTGACCGGTTCTTGGACCGCGCGGGGGAACGCCTGGCCTCTTACGGCGCGGCGATTCCGCCTGAGCAGCATCCGGGGGCATGGTTAGGGGCGGTGGTCGGGGAACTGGCGCGGCGCGGGCGCGACAAACTGACCTTTTTCACCCCTCGCTCCCTGGACGGTTTTGCCGATTGGGCAGAACAACTGTTGGCCGAAAGCACGGGCAAAGAGGGCACGGGCATTCTGCCGGTCGTCCACGAGCCGCTGGCCGCACCCCATACCTACGGAGCCGATCGTCTGTTCATCGCGCTGGACTGGGCGCATGACCCCGTTGGCAATGTAAACCTGGACGCATTGATCGCTGCCGGACACCCGGTGCTTCACTTTCGCCTGGAAACGCCCTTCGACCTGGCCGAGCAATTTTACCTGTGGTGTTTTACGACAGCCGTCGCCGGATACTGCCTCGGCATCAACCCGTTTGACCAGCCGGATGTCGAAGCGAGCAAAGAGCACACGCGCCAGCTTCTTGCAGCCGCAGCCCAAGAGGACCACCTCCAGCATGAGCAACCGGCGACCATCGAAAACGGGATTGAGGTCTTTTCCGAACAGGCAGGCGGTTCGCTGGTGGAACTCCTCGATGCTTTTTTGGCCGGTGTGAAGCCAGGTGATTACATCGCCTTGCAGGCATTCGTGCCGCCCGATGAAACAAACCATCGCCTGCTGCATCTGATCCGCCGTCGCCTGCTCATGCGCACGCGGGTCCCGGTCACGCTTGGCTTCGGTCCTCGTTTCCTTCATTCGACCGGGCAACTGCACAAAGGTGATGCTGGAAACGGGCTGTTCATCCAGGTTACGTGTGACACTGACCGGTCGGTTGCTGTCCCGGACAAAGCCGGAGAACCAGCCGCATCCCTGACGTTCCAAACCCTGATCATGGCGCAAGCGCTTGGCGATGCGCAGGTACTCCGCACGAAGGGGCGGCGACTGATCCGGTTTCAGGTCAATGGCGACATTGGCAGCGCACTGCGGTACCTCGACCAGGCCCTGCGGCAAACAGCAGGTGACCAGGCGTAAGCGGGTGGACTCAGCCAGGCGCATGATCTGAGCCTGGTTCAGCTCGTATCCGAAGATCAGCGTGCCGCGTGATGGTCCCTCATTGCGGCTGCTCAGGATCGGACGCGCAGCTACCAACATTGGCGCTTGGGCCAGCGTCAGAACGCTGCTCTACATACGGATGAGTCTGCATGTGCCTACTACCGTCCAGCAGTCAATCTATTCGTTCTGTCCAAAACGAGTCGGGCGTGCCGGCTTGCGCCCCACAGCCTGCCGAAAAAGACGCGGCGGCGAGTTCATCACCTTCGAATCTGGCTGTTCTGCTTCATCGAGATAGCCGTTCGCCACGCCACTGAACACATCGCCTTCACAGGAAATTCACTCAGTTGAAAGGTTCAAAAATCAAGAATCTGTAATACAATATGTTTAGACTGCGGGGGGATCGCTTTGAGGAGAATGGCATGAAGAGAATTGCACTCGTTTTGGTCCCGCTGTCCGGGCTGATAATTTTCGCCCTGTTTGCATTACAAATGCCAGCCACGGCTTACGACGGCGCAACATCCGGGCGAGCGGTGTTCGCGGTCACCGGAACCCCTATACCGTCTCCTCCTCAGACGTTCGTCGTCACGAGCACCGATGATGTCTCGGACGGCACCTGCGCTCCTGCGCCGGGGCATTGCAGCCTGCGCGAAGCCATTTTGGCCGCCAACAGCGATAATAATAATTCGGACCCCGATTCCATCGAATTTGCTTTGGCGGCATACCCGGCGACGATCACGCTGAATTCTAACCTGCCTGCGATCACCGAAAGTGTGACCATCACCGGCCCCGGCGCTGATAGCCTGGCGGTGGATGGCAACGACGCGTACCGGCCCTTCACGATCAATGCCGGGACGATTGTTACGCTTGAGGGGATCACGGTCACAAACGGGTATAGCGGGTATGGTGCGGGGATTTACATCTACTCAGGCGCGACGGTGACAATTAATGAGAGCGTTGTAACTCAGGGGTTTGGGGCGTGGGGAGCGGGCATCTACAACTACGGTATTCTCACCCTAAACGACAGCTCAATAATTGACAACCACACTACCGGCGGCGGCGGCGCAGGTCTAGTCAATAATACTGGTGGTACGGCTAATATTTCAAGAAGCACGATTGCTGGGAATAATAGCGATCATGGCGATGCGGGGGGCGTCGTCAATAGCGGTTCACTGACCTTTATGAACAGTACGCTGTCGGGAAACCATGCTGCTTTTGTGGGTGGGGGTGTCTATAACGTTGGAACGTTGACCTTCATCAACAGCACCGTCTCTGGCAACAGTGCGGGTCTTGGCAGTGGTGGTGTGTTCAATCGTGGCACTGTAGAAGCATCCAACACCACATTCGCCGGAAATGTCAATGAAAGCATCGTGAATTGGCGTGGAACGTTTACGGTCACCAACAGTGTCTTGGCTGGTACCAACGGTGATAATTGCGCCCAGGACCCGATCACCGATGGCGGATACAACCTCTCAGACGATTCGAGCTGCGGGTTCAGCGGCGATAACACCGATCCATTACTCGGTCCGCTGGCAGACAACGGCGGCCCAACGAAAACCCGTGCGCTGTTGATCGGCAGCCCGGCCATTGACCTGATTCCGGCGGCGGCATGTGGTGTCAGTGTGGACCAGCGTGGATTTCCGCGTCCAGAAGATGGCGATGACGATGGCATCGCTGCGTGTGACGCAGGTGCACTTGAAGTACGGTCGCCACTCAATGCGCCGACTGGCCTGTCGGCAGTCGGCGTGTCCGCGTCACAGATCGACCTAAGCTGGACCGACAATTCGAGCGGCGAAACGGCGTTCCACATCGAACGCTCACCGGATGGTGTGACAGCCTGGAGCGAGATTGGCACGACCGCAGCAGGTGAAACAGGCTACAGCAACGATGACCTGGCCTGCGAGATGACCTATTTCTTCCGCGTGCGCGCCTACCGCGCCGGAGATCATCTGTTTTCGGACTACTCGAATGTTGCCAGTGCAACAACCACGCTGTGTAAGCCTTCGACCCTGGCTGCCAGCGCGGTCTCGGAAACTCAGATCGATCTGAGCTGGACCGATAACAGCAGCAGCGAAACCGCGTTCCATATTGAACGGTCACCGGATGGCTCGACCGGATGGGCCGAGATCGATACGGTGTCCGCCAATGAAACAGGCTACAGCGACGGCGGCATGACGTGTGATGCGATACGTTATTACCGTGTGCGTGCCTACCGCGATGAGGATGCAGTCTATTCGGACTATTCGAATGTCGCCAGTAGCACGACCGCGCCCTGTGCGCCCTCAAACCTGGCTGTCGGTGCGGTTTCGGAAACCCGGCTCGATCTGACCTGGACTGACAATAGCACCAGCGAAAGCCTGTTCGTAGTTGAACGCTCGAAGGACGGCTCGTCGGATTGGGCACAGATCGGGACGGTCTCCGCCAATGAGACGAGCTTCAGTGACACTGTGCTGGTGTGTGAAACGGCATACCATTACCGGGTGCGAGCGTTCCGTAGTGGCGATGGTGCGTATTCGACCTACTCGAATGTCGCCAGCGGGCTGACCGCGCCGTGTGCGCCCTCAAACCTGGCTGCCAGCATGCTGTCATCCAGCGAAATCACCCTGAACTGGACGGACAGCAGCAGTAGCGAAACGGCGTTCCACATCGAACGCTCGCCGGATGGCACGACGGGCTGGGCCGAGATCGACACCGTTGCTGCCGACGTGACCGCGTACAGCGACACGGCGCTGACGTGCGACACGCCATATTACTACCGCGTGCGGGCCTATCGCAGCGGTGACGCCGTGTACTCAGACTATTCGGAGGTCGCCCACGCAACGACAGATTTTTGCCTGTTGGGAGCGCCCACCGATTTGACCGCGACGACGATCTCGCGGACACAGATCGATTTGAGCTGGACAGACAAGAGCAGCGCCGAATCGTCGTTCCATATCGAACGCTCGCCGGATGGCAGCACCGGCTGGGCCTATCTCGACGCGGTGCCTGCCAACGTAACGGAGTACAACGATACCGGTCTGACGTGCAGCACAACGTATTACTACCGCGTGCGCGCGTTCGGCCTGGAGAACTCCATCTACTCAAACGTCGCCAGCGCAACGACTGATACGTGTATCCCGCAGACGTTTGTCGTGACCAGCACGGATGACGTCTCTGATGGCACGTGCACGCCCAGCCATTGCAGCCTGCGCGAAGCCGTCCAGGCGTCCAATGCCGAACCAGGCGTCGAAGATACCATCACGTTCGCGCTGTCCTATCCGGCAGTGATCACCCTGAACTCAGAATTGACGATCACCGAAGATGTAGCGATCATCGGCCCAGGGGCGGACAATCTGGCGCTTGATGGCGGCAGCCAGACCAGGATATTCTGGATCGAGGACAGCACCGTCTCGATCAACGGACTCACCTTCCAACAGGGACGCGGACCATACTACGGTGGCAGTATATATGCTACCAACGCCGCGCTCACGATTGTCAACAGTGTGTTCACCGCGAATTGGGCCGATGTCGGTGGCGCGATCTTCAGCGACTCCAGTGTTCTGACGATTACTAACAGTACGTTCAGGGACAATACGGCCAGGTACGGCGGCGTTATCCGCACTCAAGCAAATGGGTCATTGACGATTGCCGGCAGCACGTTCGACCATAACTCTGTGAATAACATCGGCGTTGGCGGAGCGATCCACAACAGCGTACGGATGACTATCAGTGACACCACGTTTTCCTACAACACGTCGGATTATCACGCAGGGGCGATCTTTTCTCCTCACATCCCTGGGCCAATCATCACCCACAGCACATTTGTAGGGAATGTTGCTGAGGATGGCGGGGGCGTTTTTCTTGAGGATGGTGGTAGCATGGTTGCTGTAGTTACGATCGCCAATAGCACGTTTTCCGGGAACCAGGGTTCGGCGCTGCGCTTGCCTTATCACCATGCCGACACTGTGATCATGTACAGCACGTTTTGGGGGAACGACGTAGGCGTTCAGGCGAACGGCGCGCCGGTCACCATCAGTGGCAGCGTGTTGGCAAACGCGGTGCCCGGTGGCGTGAACTGCCAGGGTACGATCACGGATGGCGGCTATAACCTGTCGGATGATGCAAGCTGCGGGTTCAGCGGTGACAGCATGGGCGCACTGCTTGGTCCGCTGGCGGATAATGGCGGGCCGACGAAGACTCATGCTTTGCTGACCGGCAGCCCGGCTGTTGACCTGATACCGGCGGCGTTGTGCGCCGTGAACGACGATCAACGCGGTGAGCCGCGTCCGATGGATGGTGACGGGGATAACATCGCCGCGTGTGATGCAGGTGCGTATGAAGTTAGCGGCCCGGTGCAGCCCGCTGCGCCCACAAACCTGACTCTGGTGGGCGTGTCTCCCGCTCAGATCAACTTGACCTGGACTGACAACTCGGCTCACGAAACAGCGTTTTACATCGAGCGGTCGTTGGATGGCGTGCCAGGCTGGGTCGAGATCGGCATCACACCTGCTGACACGACGAATTATGAAGACACGACGGTTACATGCGGTGTGGGTTACTCCTACCGTGTGCGGGCCTACAGAGATGACAGCGCATTTTTCTCCAACTACTCAAATGTGGCTCAACAGACGACGTCGATGTGCGATTCGAATTTCGTGCGTAATCCGTTCTTCGACGCGGGTGAAGTCAG
>CAYMTN010000239.1:0-7807 GCA_964393335.1 uncultured Anaerolineaceae bacterium | reverse complement strand
ATCAGCTACGACCTGTTCACGCACACCGATACCGAAAATCACCACCGCATCGCGCAGGATATTTTCCTCAAGCTGCTGGATGAGGAGTATCTCTACAAAGAGACTCAGCGCCTGCTCTACAGCGAGACGGAAAAACGGTTTCTGCCGGATCGTTACGTCGAGGGGACGTGCCCGATCTGCGGTTATGCCGATGCGCGCGGCGACCAGTGTGATAACTGCGGCAGCCTGCTCGACGCGCTGGACCTGATCAATCCGCGCAGCAAGATCGACGGCAGCACGCCGGTCGTGCGCGAAACCGAGCACTATTTCCTGGACCTGCCTGCTTTTCGTGACCGGCTGCACGCCTACCTGGACGCCGACAAAGATCACTGGCGGCCCAACGTGCTGCGCGTCTCACAAAACAAGGTGGACGATCTCAAGGGCCGCCCGATCACGCGCGACATCGAGTGGGGCATCCGCGTGCCGCTCGACGGTTGGGACGACAAGCGCCTGTACGTGTGGTTCGAGGCGGTGATGGGCTACTTCACGGCCAGCATCGAGTGGGCGAAAAACATCGGCCAGCCGGACGCCTGGAAACGCTGGTGGTACAACCCCGACTCGCGTATCTACAACTTCATCGGCAAGGACAACATCGAGTTCCACACCATCATCTGGCCTGCCGAACTGATGGGCATCGACGGCCTGTACGCTGTGCCGGGTGATGGGCACCTCGCGCTGCCGTATGACGTACCGGCCAACGAGTTTATGAACATCGAAAGCCAGCAGTTTTCCAAGAGTCGTAACTGGGCGGTGTGGATACCGGACATCCTGGAACGTTACGATCCCGACCCGATCCGCTACTACATCACCATGACGTTCCCTGAGACCCGCGACTCCGATTGGAGTTGGGAGGGATTCGTCACACGTAACAACACCGAGCTGCTGGCCGCGTGGGGCAACCTGGTGAACCGGGTGCTGAAGTTCACGTACAAGTACTTTGATGGCGTGGTGCCCGATCCGGGCGATCTACGGGCCATCGATACCGAGATCATCGCGCAGGTCGAAGCCGGGTACGAGCGCATCGGCGCGCTGTTGGACGCCGTCAAGCTGCGTGACGCGCTGACCGACGGCATCGCCCTGGCGCGCGAGGTGAACGGTTACCTGGACCGCGCGCCCTGGTTCAAGGTCGTCAAAGAAGACAGGCAGCAGGCCGCGACGACGATCTATACCGCGCTGCGCTGCATCGACAACCTGAAAATCCTGCTCGCGCCGTTCCTGCCGTTTACGTCGCAGAAAGTGCACGAGTACATGGGTTACGACGGCACCTTGTTTGGCGAGTTGGCGATCCAGCGTTTCGAGGAATCCGAACGAGCGCATAACACGCTGGTGTATGACGGCACGCACGCCACCGGGCGCTGGGAGCCGAGTGTGCTGCCGGTCGGGCAGGCACTGCGCGATCCGGAACCGTTGTTCCGCAAGCTGGAGCCGGAGTTGATCGATCAAGAACGCGCACGGCTGGGCCAACCACGCGAACAAGTGGACCTGCCGCACAAGGGGTGATGAGCCGTCGTGATGCGCCGTGTTGAGTGGATCGTGATCGGGTGTATCCTGGCCGCCTACCTGGTGATAGCCGGGCAGTATGCCGTCCGCACGCCCGCGTGGCAGGCCCCCGACGAACCGGCCCACTACAACTATGTGCGGCAAATCGTGGACGAGGGGCGGCTGCCCGTGCTGAAACAGGGCGACTGGCAGCAAGCCTACCAGGACGACCTCACGGCCAGCGGGTTTGATCCCGCGCTGCTGGCGCGGCTGGAGTCGGTCCAGTACGAGGATCACCAGCCGCCGCTGTATTACCTGCTGCAAGCACCGGTCTACGCGCTGACGGACGGCAACCTGCGCGCGATGCGGCTGTTTTCGGTGCTATTGGGCGCGGGCGTGGTGGTATGCGCGTGGGCGGTGCTGAGGGCGCTGCTGCCGGATTGGCCGGCTGTCGCGCTGACCGGGGCGGGATTCGTCGCTTTTTTGCCACAGCACCTCGCCACTCTGAGCAGTGTCAACAATGACGCGCTGGCTGAATTGATCGTCGGGCTGACGCTGCTGGCGACCGTGATCTACCTGGGCAATTCGCGCCAGTCCGCCGCCGGGGCGCGGGACGTGCCGCCCGTACTGTTGGGCGCGTTGGTTGGGCTGGCGCTCGTCACCAAAACCACGATCTATTTTTTAGGCGGGGTGGTTGGGTTGGCCGTGCTGCTGCGCTGGCGGCGAGTGCGCTGGCCCTGGCGAATGGCTGCCGCACAGATCGCCGCCGTCTTGATCCCGGCACTGCTGATCGGCGGAGTCTGGTGGGCGCGCAACCTGTCGGTCTACGGCGACACGGATTTCACCGGGCTAGCGCGTCACGACGCGGTGACGGTTGGCCAGCCGCGCACCGGTGACTACATCGACACGCAGTTTGGCGGCAGCACGCGCCGTTACCTCGAAACCTACGCCGAAACGACGTTTCACAGCTTTTGGGGGCAGTTCGGCTGGATGGCCGTGCCGATGCCGGTCACCGTCTACCGCCTGTTGGCGCTGTTTACGCTGGTGGTAGTGGCGGGTCTGCCCGTCTTCGTCTGGCGGCACGGCTGGCCGCGCGCTGTGAGCGCCGCCCAACGCGACGCGTTGATCGTGTTCGCGGCGGTGATCGTGCTCGTCACCGCCGAATACGTCCTGTATAACCTGGATTTCGTGCAGTTCCAGGGGCGTTATATGTACCCGGCGCTGATCCCGCTGGCGTTGATCGTCGCGCTTGGATTGACAGGTTGGACCTCGCTGGCCGAAAACTTGTTTCCCGCGATAAACTGGGTGCCGGTCATGGTCATGATCGGGCTGGCGCTGTTCGCCTGGTATGCGCTGGATACGTATCTCGTGCCGAATCTGCCGGTGTGGTAAATCCTCCCTCTGGAGCGTCCTGACGAGGCACGTCGTCGCCGCCCGCGTGCCGATATATGGCGGTCATCCTTGAGACATCAATCGGTCCGGCGTTATACTTGGACCATACTACCATTACCGCGAGCGAGGTAACAGGCCATGTCTCAAAACGCATACCAGACGATTCTTACCTGTCGTGCTATCCGCCATTTCGCCGGTGCCCCGATTTCTGATGGTGACATGCGGCAAATTCTGCAAGCCGGGCGTTGGGCGGGCAGCGCTAAGAATGTGCAGCCCTGGCAGTTTGTTGTGGTGCGAGACCGACAGACCCTCAACCAGCTCGCCGACTGTGGATATTACGCCGGCCATCTCCGGGGAGCCGCCGCAGCCGTCGTGCTCGTGACGTCGCCGGGCAGATGGGCCGACTTTGATGCCGGGCGCGCGGCACAAAACATGATGCTGGCGGCCTGGACACTGGGCATCGGCTCGTGTATCGCGTCGCTGCACGATGGCGACCGTGCACGGACCGTGTTGGGCGTGCCTGACGACCTGCACACGCACATCGCCATCTCGTTTGGGTACCCGCTTGCGGACGCGCCGCAGACCATCGAAGGCCGCCCGCGCGAAGACGTGCTGGCCAGCATCGGGCGTCAGCCGCTTGAAACGCTGGTTCATTGGGAAACGTGGTAGGGATACGGTTTCAGAATGACTGACCAACCCCAGCACCCGATCGTTTACGGCATTGGGTACAGTGGCCGCACGATGGATGACATCAGGCGTATCATTGAGGACCTGGACGCTTACCTGGTCGATATCCGGTTCGCGCCATATTCCCGCAGCCCGGACTTCCGCAAGCAGGCGCTGGAACGGACCCTGGGCACGCGCTACGTGTATCTGCGTGCGTTGGGCAACCGGAATTATAGGGGCAGCGGCCCTGCGGACCTGGTGGATTACGCAGCAGGGAGAATGGCGCTCGCGATGCTCGACAAACCCGCGCTGCTGATGTGCATGTGCAAAGACCCGGCGACCTGCCATCGTACCGTCGTGCTGCAAAAGCTGGCGCACGATGGGTTTGAGGCCCACGAATGGAACGAGCACGGTGCTCGCCAACTGCCGTTGTGGTAGAGTCAGGGAAAAAGACACAGGTGAGGAGACAATGACCCGGAAACGAAGTTCAAAGAAGAATGCGCCCATGCAGCGCAAACGCAAGCCTAAGCCCGAAACGAGTCACCCGCAGGCACCCCCGGACCGGCGCGCATTGGAGAAAACAATGGCCGATTTGGGCCGGATATTGAATGAGCAGAAGTTCGAATCCATCGACGAGGCGAACGCGTTCATCCAGAACCTGATGGAGTCCGGCCAACCATTCGATAGACCGGGCGAAACGCCGCTGGACCAGGCGCAAGACCTCATGTACCAGGCGTGGGACGCGCAGGGCGCGCGGCGTATCCGGCTGGCACGCAAAGCCCTGAAACTATCAGAAGACTGCGCGGACGCCTATGTCCTGCTGGCTGAAGAGGTCGCCCCCAGCCTCGAAGAAGCGAAGATGTTGTTCGAGCAGGGAGTCGCGGCAGGTGAACGTGCGCTCGGCCCTGAACGGTTCGAGGAAGACGCAGGTCACTTCTGGGGTATCATCGAGACACGCCCCTACATGCGGGCCCGCGCAGGATTGGCCGGGTGTTTGTACACAATGGGCCAGCGGGAAGAGGCAGCGGCGCACTACCTGGACATGGTGCGGCTCAATCCGGGCGATAATCAAGGCATCCGGTATTTCCTGGCTAACCTGCTGCTCGAACTGGGTGACTATGAGCGGTTGGAGGCGTTGTTTGCCCAATACGGAGACGAGGGCACAGCCGCCATGCTGTATACCCGTGCGCTGGCGGCGTTCCAACAGGAGGGCGAAAGCAAAGCCGCTACAGCGCTGCTGAAAGAGGCGATTGCCAGCAACAAACACGTACCGGCCTATCTGCTGGGCGAGCGAAACGTGCCGAAACGTTTGCCCGACTACATGACGTTTGGCGACGAAGACGAAGCGGCTCACTATGCAGCCGATGCACAATCCACCTGGGGGCAAAATCGCGATGCGCTGGCGTGGCTGCGGCGCATACGGGGTGCGAAGTAATCGAGTCGTTGCAGAGATAAAAAAGGGTGAGCGGGCCACAAAGAGGTAGGCGCTCCTGATTTCAGGATGTGGTCCTGACGCCCCGGGCAAAGACCTCAAACCCGGTATTTGGATCGTGGTCACCGCTCAGTTTCAGTATACGACAAACACGGCACGAATGTACAGGGGCACCTGCACCCTAAAGCCATACCCTGTCGCCCTGCCGAATTGGTGTGTAGAGGAAAGCAAGATAGCGATCGAGGGCAGGGCGTGATCTGCTGGAATACGGTATTCCAGCCGGAAAAACCAACCCGCACGCCTATCTTTCGGCAGGTGATTTTCCCCTCGTAGGGCCGTATACTGAGGTTATGATGAACGAACGAGGAAGTGTGAGAGGAAAAACACCATGTTCCCACCCATGAACCGTATGACTGAGCGTATCCGTAACCAGAACGAACAGCAGGTGTCCAAACAGCGCGCGGTTGCCTTCACACTGCCGACCGTGAGCCTCGCCCCACTGCGTAAGCTGTTCAGTGGTCACCGTCGAGTCCCGGCTCGCCAGACTCGCTCTGCCGCTGAAGCAACGGGGTGTTAGTGGGCATTACCCACATCCGTCCTTTCATTTGATATCACGACCGGGTCACACGATGGCCCGGTTTTTGTTTGTGGCTGATATCAGGTGCGGAGTGGCGTGCCACATCGCTTGCGCCTGGTTGGTAAACGCGTTACTCATTGGGGGACCTTCGTCTGAGGTATAAAAAAGGGTGAGCGGGCCACAAAGAGGTAGGCGCTCCTGATTTCAGGATAAGGTCCTGACGCCCCGGACAAAGACCCCGAACCCGGTATTTGGATCGTGGTCACCGCTCAGTTTCAGTATACAACAAACGCCGGGAAAATCCAGTACTTTTCGCTGCGCTGGTTACGGCTCCTGAAGCGGGTTCAGGCCTGAAGCGAGTTCAGGTACGCCGTGAGGGCTTCGACCGCGTCCGCCACCCGGTCGTAAAAAACAATGTGTAGCCCAGGATGCCCGTTCCCCTGTAACATGGCCGACAGGTTGGTCCCTTGCTGGCAGAGGCACAGCACCGGCTTGTTCGTTTTGTGCAGCGCGTAACCGATTTCGTAGCCCACGCCCAGCGATGGCACCGTGACCTCAGCCACGACGATATCACATGCGTCGAGCCACGCCGTATCCTGCCGGTAGATGTCCGCGTCGGTGATGCCCTGTTCGGCCATCGTCTCGAACGCGACCCCTTCGGACAGCACGACATGCCCCGCGTTTTGCAGATGCCGCACGATAGCCTGATAGGTGGCTTGCAGATGCCGTCCGCCGCGAATGGACGCTGCGAAGTAGATTTTCATGGTTATCATCGTTCCCGTCCCAGTCAATTGCTGGTCAGGATGCCTGTTCCGGCGATAGCTCCACGATTAGGCCGTCGCTCCACTCGTACTTGGCATCCATCAACGCGGACACGGCAGCGGCGAGGTCAGGTTCGGCGGCGGCATCCACCACGCGCCCGGTACCCTGGTACGTATTTTCGCCCACGCGGAGCGTTATCGCCGGGTTGCGTTGGATGTTCTGGACCCAGTGCGAGCGCTCGCGCATTTCGGATACGATGTAATACCGCCCGCCACGCGCCACAAACCAGATTTCAATCTCGTGGGGATTGCCGGTTTTCCAACCGGTCGTGGTCACGTAAAGGTATTGCGGTTCATCAGTCATGACGGACTCCCTTTAGAGAACCGTGATACGCTGCGCACCAGACCACCGTTCACCCGGGGCGAGCTTCACCGCCTGGCCTATCACCGCAGCCTCCACACACAACATGTGACGGTAATCCTCTGGTCCGAGGTCAGGGAGCGTCGCGCCTAGTTCGGGACCTGGATTCCACACGACGGCATCCGGGAAACCCTGTGCGGTGACCTGGAGCGTGTGGTCGCTATTCTGCACCGTGATGGGACCCGACACGCGCCAGTAGATGCGGTCGATGTTTCCCTGGATGCGAAGGGGGGACGCAGTTTGTACGGCATCAATACCGTGTTCACGATAGGCCAGATTCTCAAGTCCCTGTACGGTCACGTTGGTGATTTCTTCGACAAACAAATACGTGTGCAGCGCCGCCGTGAACTCGAAGGACTGCGTATCTGGATTGGTGACTTCCAACGTCATGTGCAGTGAGGGACCGCCGACCGTGACGTGCAGGTCCAACTGAAACGCGTGATTCCAGAGTGAGCGCGTGTCTCGATTATCCTGGAGCCGGAAACGGCCCGTCACCGTGCCCGGCGACTCACTCCCCGTGCCGAGATGCTCCCAGGCTGTGATGCGCGCAAAACCGTGTTTGAGCAGGGGGCCTAATCCAGCGAACTGCGGAAATATCACGGGCACGCCGCCGCGCAACGCGACGCCTGGGCCGAGCCTGGCGCGCTGGCTGAGAAACAGGCGTTCGTGCCCCTCTGGTGTCTGCCATGACGCCACATGGCCCCCGTGCAGAAAGACCCTGGCGGATGTCTTGTCAGGTGCATTCAATTGGACAGCCGGGAAATCGTCTAAGCTGGAAGTGGTCATGACTATCACCTTGTAGGTTGGCATGCTGCGAAGCCCGAAGCGGGCAACCTGACCGAAACATCATTCTAATGTCTTCAGACGCAAATCGCCAAGTCCGGCAGACCTGAGAAAGCGCCGTCCGGGACGTGGGCGAAAGGCGTGCTCGTGTGCGACCAGAAGACGGCTGCCACTCTTTTCGTCGATCACCTGGACCACGTTCGGTTCTCCCGCAGGTTTGGTGCAATGAGAGAAACGATAGACCATGGATATGATGT
>CAYMTN010000238.1:0-7844 GCA_964393335.1 uncultured Anaerolineaceae bacterium | reverse complement strand
GGGTTTCACCCTCGCGCACCCACCAGGGGCCATCGGCCCCCTGGACCTCGCCTTCCGGCGCGTCGCGCCGGAAGGCCAGTCGAAGTTTAGGCCCACCTTTTTCAAAGGGTGGCGGGGTATGGGACGCCCCACCCAAACTCGCGTGTTATTTCCGCCGGTCTGTACCAGGTGCCAACTTACTGACACTGATGTAACTTCTTAAGGTGGGGCAAAGGGCGATAGACTTTACCCTGTGGACAAAATAGCGCTGGGGTCAGCGCGGGAGCCGTGAGCCAGTGGCTCAAGCAGGCGCGTGCGGACGGCGGTCAGATCCACCGGACTCAGCCCACCTGCCCGAAGATACTGCTCAACGTCGAGCTGCGCCAGCGTGGTGAGGATCGTTTCACGGGTCGTGGTATGTTCGCGTGCAAGCAGCATGTCCCGTTCGGAATCCGGGCTGAGTTCGTAGTCCGCGAGAATTTCTCCAGGCGCAACACCAACCAGCGCCAACAGCAGCAGTGTTACGATCCCGGTGCGGTCGTTCCCGCGCCGACAATGGATCAGGACACCCCCAGGTCGAGCGCGGGCGACAGCCTCGATCACGGCGACATGGCGCTCCGGCCAGCGCTTGAGCGCGTCGCGGTAGTAGAGGGGCGTACAACACAGCTCGGTAATCACCCACTGCTCCACAAATTCAGTATCCGTGAAATCTTCCACCGCGCAGCGGATAGAGACAAGATCAGAGGGGCGCGGCGCGGTATCCGGCATATCCTCTCGATTGCCATCGGTGGCCAGTGTAATAATGGTGCGGATGCCGTGTTCATACAGTGCTGACCAGCCAGCCGCGGTAAGCTTGGCGGGATGATCCGAGCGCACCACCGCCCCCCAACGAGTCACACGCCCATCGATGGTACTCAAACCACCGAGGTCGCGCACATTAGTGCAGCCATCCCAGGTCAGGCGTCGATCTCTAGCCATTCCATACTCCTATGCACCATTCTACGGATAGGTCCTAAACGGATCGTGTGGCTTGCTGCCGGTGCCCAGCAGTTCAGTTTTCAATGTCAGGATCGGTAAGTTGACACATATGCTGTGAAAACATCCCGCAAGATTCCCGCGACTGTACGTAGCCGCGCTGCCACCTCCGGCGGTGCGCATAAAAAACCCGCACCGGGCGGCGCGGGTTTGTAGAGTGAGTTGTCAGCCGGGCGTTTAGCCCTTCGGCAGATTAAGGCTTTCCCAATCGCTCTTGCTGACGAACTTGGTCAGGTTCCGCCCATCGGCGGTCTTGGCGCGCAGCCCGTAGCGGGTCTGGCCGTTCTTGGTTTCGAAGGTTACTTTCTTCACGTTCTTCTCATCGATCTTAACCTTCTGGCGGGTCTTGACATCATAGAATTCAATCGCCACGGTGAATCTCCTTTTTATAGGCTACACCTAGTAATCTGGTAAGCTTGCAGCGTACTGTACGCTTGACTATTGTACCACGATACACGGCGGACTGCACAACTTTTTCCGCCTGCACACGCGGAACTCATCGGCAGCGCATTATACAGGGGTCCGCAGGGGCTGGCAAGCGGGCCGCACGGCGGGCCGCGCGCGGCGAGCGAGTACCTGTTAGCGGGTGTATTTGTTGCGGCTTGAAGCGTCGAAATGAGGTTGCAGCGTGACCGGCGGCTGCTCGCGCAGCAGGCGGAAAAGGTCCACCGCGCGCCGGAACAGCCAGGGCTGCCCGGTCGGCACCATCACCGGCAGCGCGCCGCGCTCGATATCGTCCACGCTGACCCACTGCACCGCGCTGCCGCGCATGTCGTCGCCGGGCATCACGTCGCCGCCCTCGTAGGCCAGCAGGTACGCGATGGAGATCATGTACTGCACGGCGTCGCCATAGCGGAAGGTGTAGGCGTGCAAGGCCCCCAGCGGGCGCACCCGCACGTGATCGCCGGTTTCCTCGCGTGTTTCGCGCAGCACGCCGTCTAACACGGTTTCGTCGCCGTTCAACGCGCCGTTGACGACTTCCCACCCGCTGCGGGCCGGGTGCGAGAGCATCAGAATCCGCTCATCAGGCGCGACGATAAACGCGAGCACCGCCGCCGGTTGGCAGGTAAAAATCCGCCTGCCGGTGCTGTCGTGCATGATCGGTGGAGTCGGCATGGGGTCGTGTCCTCGTCTAGTCGGTGGGGGGCAGGGTGGCCGTTGGCGTACCGGTCGCCGCCGGTACGGCCTGCATCGTCAGCTCAAACTTGACGGTGGCCGTTTTCAGATCGGACGTCAGCGTCGGCGTGCGGCGCGGGGCATCGCTGGTCAGCGCGAACTCCGCTGCAAGGGTGCTGGCGTTGGGCGTTTCCGTGTCCGCCGGGAGCGGCGTATCGCTGGGCGGAGCCGGGGTTGGCGTGTCGGTACGCGTCGGGATCGGCGTCGAGGTGGGACGCGGCGTGCTGCTCGGCGGCAGCGTGCGCGTCGGCGCGATCGTCCAGGTCGGCGGCGGCGCGTCCCAGACCGACGTCGGCGAGGGACCCGGCGTAGCAGTCGGCAGCGGCGTCAGGCTGGGCGTCGGCGAGTACAACCACGTGGGCGACGGCGTCCGGGTCGGCAGGATCAGGCGCGGGGTCACGCCTGGCGTGCCGCTGTCGGTATCGCCGCGCAGCCCGACGGCGACCATGATCACGATCACGGCCACAGCAGCCACAGCCAGGATCACCAGGTAGTTGCCGGTCGAGATCGGCGCATCGCGGGAGAGTGTCTGCATCCATGCGGGGCGCGACTCTGCGCCGCCGGGAGCTTCCTCCCGCGCGGGCGGGGCGTAGTCCTGGCCAGTGAGCTGGCGGTACGCCTGCCGGGCGGTGGTATTCTGCGGGTCGAGCGCGAGCACGCGTTCCAGGTAGCCGGTTCGTTCGGCGCGGTCGGTCGAAACGGTCGCCAGCCACAGCCACGCCAGCGCCTGGCCGGGGTCCGCCTCGACAATCGCCAGCAGCCGGGCGCGGGCTTCGGCTCGTTGGCCCGCCTGGGCCAGCGTAATCGCTTCGTGCAGTTGAGCTTTTTGATCGGGCTGGCGCATAAGGTCTTGACTCCCCACAACATGAACAGCGCAGTGGCTGTCATTGTACACACCTGGGACAAAACGGAAAAATGGCCGGGGCGGGGCACGACCAATACACATAACAAGCCGCGTCGGAACGCGCCGGGTTCAGGCTTAGTTTGTGGGCTGTGACACGCGGCCACGTGTCAGACCGCCAGGCGCACCCCACGCACGCGCAAGCGGCTGTAGACATACAAGAACGGTGCGACGGCTTCGACGGTGGCAACAGCTTCGGGGATCAGGTCCGGGTGCGCGACCGTGCCATACAGCAGCACGTTGTCGCCTCGCACCACGACCCGGATCGGTTGATCGGCGGTGAATGTATTACGCTTTAATGCGCGGACGATTAAGTGATGGAGCGCCTGGCGCTTATACTTCATGACGGTCTCTCCTCAACTCTGTTTCCGGTGCATTTTCTACCAGCACAGTGTTTTTCCCAGTCACCGGAAACCTTCAGACGGCACGCTTCCCCTTTGCTCCTGAATCGGTGGTAGACTATATGGGCGATTCTCGCATTATTTGCCCCTTTGCACAACCGGGACCGGAGTGGGGTTTACAGGCCGCGCGGTTCGGTGTACAACACAAATACGGGTTTGACTATATAATTGTCGTGACAAGACTGAGTTCGCGGCAGGTTGCCGTCCCGCATGCCGGGAGGCCGGCCCCACGCTACCTTATGTTACCAGGAGGGAAATAATGAAGCATAAAAATAGACATGCCGAATCATTGAGGCATCAATGGCGACGGGCTGGCGTACTTCTGGCCGTGTTGGTTGTGCTGGCGTTGACGATCACCGTGACGCCGCGCGCGCTGGATGTGCGGGCGCAAGGCGATATTTTGCGGATCGGCTACCTGGGACCAGCCGAAACGGAGACGGCGAACGGTGCCCGGCTCGCCATCGACCAGATCAACTCGCTCGGCGGGGTGACGGCGGCGAATGGCACCGTGTACCACCTGGAGCTGGTCACGCTGGTCGATGCGCCGACGGCGGCGTCGATGGCCGATGCCGTTGGCGAGCTGGTCGCGCAGAATGCGGTCGCGGTCCTCGGACCGGACACCAACGCCCAGATCACGCCCGAATCGATCCAGGCGCTGGCCGATGCCGGGCTGCCGGTGCTGACTCCGGCGACCGGCGACGCGCTGACCGACGTGGATACCTCCAACTATATTTTCCGCACGCGCGCCCCGGAGCGCGTATACAGTTACGCGATCGCAACCTATCTCACCGAAGACCTGGGTCTGACGACGATTGCCGTCGTACAGACGGAGGTCGAGTTCACCGAAGCCATGTTGAACTTTGAAAACGTGCTGGCGAACCGGGGCATCCCGCTGATCGACAAAATCCAACTGCCGCCCGGCTCGGACCTCATCGAAGAATCGCAGCGGCTGCTCAACCAGAATCCCGCCGCGATCGTGATGTGGGGCGGTTTTCAGGATGCGGCGCGGCTGCTGCGCCAGCTTCGGGATAACGGCTGGGCGGGCGTGTTTGCCTATCGCACCGCCGACGAAGCCGCCCGCGCGGGGATTCTGCCCGACGACTTGGCCGACGGCGTGCTGGGCATGAATGCCTGGTCGTATGCCGAGCCGACGCGCGCGTCGCAGATCTTCCTGCGAGATTACGTCGTCGCGTTTGGCGAGGTGCCGGGGCCGCGTGCGGTGGCCGCCTATGATGCGATCTGGTATCTGCGCACCGCGCTGATCAACGAGGGGGCGACCCCGGCGGCGATCCAGGCCGGGTTGATCGGCGGCGGGCCGCAGACGCTCGTACAGGGCGTGCTGCATCCGCTCGAATTCGGCAACGGCGATCTGGTGCGCGTGGGGGTCGTCTACCAGTTAGGCCCGCACGGCGGCCCGTCGGTCGTCGCGCGTTTTGACGATACCAGCCGCCTGGAAGTCGGCCAGGTGGGGCCGGTTGTCGTCGAACCCACCCCGATCCCGCCGACGGCGACCTCGTCGCTGCCGACCGCGACCCTGGAGGGAACGTGGGTGCGCGTGACGGCGAACGTGCTCAACGTGCGGACCGGGCCGGGCTTCGAATACGACAAGATCGGCCAGGTGGCCAGCGGCGAGTTGTACCGCGTGCTCGGCACGTCGGGCGACTATAGCTGGATGGTGATCGACTTCGCGGGCGGCGTCGGTTGGGTGAAAACCGAATACGTCGAGCTGATCGGCGATCTTGGCACGGTGACCGTGATCCAGCCGCCGCCCAGCCCCACCATCGCGGCCACGCCCACGCCGACCCTATCCCCGAACCCGGACCTGGTGATCGATACGGTGGTACTCAGCCCGACGCAGCCGATCCCCGGCAAGCCGTTCACCGCGACGGTGACGGTGCGCAACGCGGGGGCCGGCGCGGCAGGCCGCTTCGCCGTCGCGGCGACGTGGGAACCCGGCTCGATCTACACCGCGAACTTTGTCGAAGGGCTGGCCGGGGGCCAGTCGGCGCAGGTGCAGTTGACCGGCACGCTGACCGGCACCGGGGTGTTCCAGGTGGGCGTCGTGGTCGATCTCAACAAAGAGGTGCCCGAATCCAACGAGGACAACAACGTCTATAACATCACCTACCGCGCCGATTACCCGCTGCTGGCGAACCAGACCGGCGTGCAAGTCAATGTTGGGTCGGAATGGGACCTGTACGGCGGTACCCCGGACCTTTACTGGGATGGGTCTAACATCGAGGTACGCAATGGATCCGGCATCGCATCGTTGGGCGGCGTGACGTATGACAACGTGCATTACGACATGCTCGCGCCGGGTGTGCTGACCTACATTTATGGCCCTACCCCCCCCGGCATCGGCGGCCAAGCGAACATATACGGCGGGGCGGTCTTCGGCATGATCACCGCCGAGGGCAAACGGGCAGTACTGCGCGTGGATAATCTGCAACCTGGCGGCGACCAGCCAAGCATGATCACGCTCAGCTACCGCGTGTATAACGATACGCCCTGATCGGGACGGATCGTGCCATGTTCAGCCGCGTCACCCCACAGACGCGCAGGCGGGGGCAGCCTACCCACTGCCCCTGCCGCATCTATGGGCCGGGCGGCCAGGGGGTGAGGCTCACCGCCCCACAATCAGATGACACGTTTTGCACGCACCCGGCGGCAATTTCGGCCTGGATTTTGCGGCGATTTCGTCTATAATACAGCCGCGCGCTGTTGACAGCGCCATCCATCTAACGCCAAACCTATCGCCGGTGGATGTCACGGGGCGGTAGTTTCCTGGGGAGGTGAGATTCCATGAAGGTACGGTCTTCGGTACGCAAGATGTGCGACAAGTGTTATTTCGTGCGTCGCAACGGTCGCCTGTACGTGATGTGCTCGGCTTACCCCAAGCACAAGCAGCGTCAGGGCTAAATCCCACAGCATTCCAGTGACAAAGACGGGCCTCGTGATGGCCCGTTTTTGCTTTTTCCAGGTTTCCTGCTTTTTCTCACTGCCTGCCTATGTCATAATGATAAAGAATGGAGATCGTGCGTGTTATGACGGCGATCCTTCCGCGTCTCGTCGGGCTACGACCGTCAGGTGGGTGCACAGGGGCCAGCCAGGCCGCCTGCGCTCCTACACGGCGCTTGATCGAGTGCTGATCGCTGATCGTTGATCGTCGATAGCGGATCGCCGAAAACTATTTTTCCAGGAGGAGAATGATCGATGAGCATGACTATTCGGAAAGCAGCCGTGATCGGGTCCGGCACGATGGGCAGCGGCATCGCCGCGCTGCTCGCCGGGGTCGGCGTCCCGGTCGTGCTGCTGGACATCCCGGCGAAGGGCAGCGCCCCAGGCGATCCGCCCGACGCCCGTAACGCCATCGTTCTGGGCAACCTCGCCGCCATGCAAAAAAGCCGCCCGGCACAGCTCCTGCATCCCGGCGATACGGCGCTCATCACGCCCGGTAACCTGGATGACGACCTTGATTCCCTGCGCGATTGTGATTGGATCGTCGAAGTGATCGTCGAAAACCTGGCGATCAAGCAGGGACTCATGGAGCGGCTCGAAGCGGTGCGCAAGCCCGCCGCCATCGTCTCGACCAATACCAGCGGGTTGAGCATCGAATCCATTGCCGAGGGGCGCAGTGATAGTTTTAAACAGCATTTTTTAGGCACTCATTTTTTTAACCCGCCCCGTTATCTGAAATTGTTGGAGATCATCCCGCATCCCCAGACCGATCCCGCCGTACTGCAATTCGTGATCGCGTACGGCGTGCAGGTGCTGGGCAAGGGTCTCGTCGTGTGCAAGGATACGCCCAATTTCATCGCCAACCGGTTCATCAGCCTGGCGGGTACGTTTGGCGTCAATTACGCGCTGGATCACGGCTACACCGTCGCGGAGGTGGACTCCCTCACCGGCCCGCTGATCGGACGCCCCAAAACGGCGACGTTCCGCCTGAACGACCTGATCGGCACCGACATCATGGTGCACGTCAACGGCAACCTGTACCCGGCCATTCTCGGCGACGAATCGCGCGAGGTGCTGAACCATCCGGCGTCGAAGGCGCTGCTGGAACAGATGGTGGCGCGCGGGATGATGGGCAACAAGGCGCGCCAGGGGTTTTATAAACGCGTGGACCTGCCCGGCGGAGAAAAAGAGTTTTGGGAACTGAACCTGCAAACGCTCGACTACGAGCCGCCGGTCAAAGTGCGCTTTGAGAGCGTCGGCGCGTTTCGTAAGATCGAAGATACCGGCCAGCGCATCAAGGCGATGGTGTCCGCCGACGACCGCGCCGGGCAGTACCTGTGGCACCTGCACGCCTTTTACCTGACCTACGCCGCGCGCCGCCTGGGCGAGATCGC
>CAYMTN010000237.1:0-7957 GCA_964393335.1 uncultured Anaerolineaceae bacterium | reverse complement strand
CCATACGAGCCGATTTCTTCTGCCCCGAACGCCACAAACACGAGGGTATGCACCGGCTCCATACCCGCCAGTTGTTCCGCCGCCGCCAGGATCGCGGCCACGCCGGACGCGTTATCGCCTGCGCCGGTCGCGCTGGTGACTGAATCCAGGTGCGCGCCGACGACCACGATCTGGTCATCACCCGGCAGCGTGGCGATCACGTTCTGCGACGTCAGCCCCGCGCCGTCTTCGTCGGCCTCGAATTCCTGGACCTCGACGTCATAGCCCCAATCGCGCAGCGCCGCCGCGACATACTCCGCCGCGCGGGTTTCGGCTTCGCTGCCCGCCGGACGCGCGCCAATCGCCACCGACAGCGCGCGGACGTGTTCCATCACGTCTTCGGCGGTGATCTGGGCGACAAAATCGACCGGTCCCTGCGCCGTCGAAACCACCGACGGCACCAGCAAACAGACCAGCATCACGACTGCCAACCACGTTCGTTTGTGTAACAAGTAAATTTACCTCCTGCACACAAAGTAAATAAAACAAGCGAAACTGCGGGTCACCGGACCCGGCGCATTACCGGATGCCGAACCGCGCATCTTCGGCGATCAAACGCCGCAATCCGTCCTCTAAAAACACGTGCGGCGTATACCCCAGCAGGTCGTATGCCCGGCTGAGATCGGCGCACATGCGCGAGACGCCCGCGTCCTGGTCTTTGACAACCAACGCGTGGGGTTCGCGCTGCGTGACCTGCCCGATCAAATGGACCAGGCCGCTGATACTCGTTTCGACGCCGCTGCCGATGTTGATCACGCTGCGATCGATACCCGGCGCGGTCGCCGCCGCGACCAGGGCATCCACGACGTCGTCGACGAACACAAAATCGCGCGTCTGGTTCCCTGTGCCGTGCACCACCAGCGAGCCGCCGCCCAGCGCCTGGCTGATGAACTGCGTGATCACCGGGGCGTGTGCCGCGGGAACCCGTTGGCCCGGCCCGTACGCATTGAACACGCGCAGGCACACCGTCTCGATATTCCACAGGCGGCCAATGGTCAACGTGTACTGCTCGGCAGCGAGTTTGCTCACGGCATACGGCGAACGCGGATCGGGCGGCAGGCGTTCATGCAGCGGCTGGCTGTGCTGGTTGCCGTAAATAGCGCCAGACGATACCAGCACCAGGCGGCGCACGCCGACATCGCGCACGGCCTCCAGCACGCTGACCGTGCCTCCGACGTTGACGGCGTTGTATTCGCGGGGATAGCGCGTACTCTCCGGCACGCTGACACGCGCCGCCAGGTGATACACGCACTCCACGCCTTGCAGCATCGTCCACAAACGCGGCAGGTCGTTGACATCTCCGCGTGCAAAACTCGCTTCATCCGGTAGCCGGGCCGGGTCGCCTGCGCTCAGGTCGTCGATCACGCGCACGCCGTGCCCCAGCGCTACCAGCCGGTGAACCAGCGCGCTGCCCAGGAATCCCGCCCCGCCGGTAACTAAGACTTGCATACTATCCACCTTTGCTGCGATTGACTAAAACACTATCAGGGCCGGCGTGATTTTGTGTCGTCGGGGCGGCATTTGCTCCGCCCAGGGCGCAGACGAACCGGCGGTCCGGCAGCGGCGCCCCCAAAAATCGCGTCGAGCGGCCTGTCATCATTATAATGGACCTTAGCATTTAGTTAGAATCCGACTCAGCCAGCGCAGGGAGATCACCCGCTATGGACGCCCACACCGCACCCGCCGCTACCACGACGCGCCCGTATTCGCGCCTGATCGTCTGGTCGCTGGCGCTGTTGGGGGCGGTCATGGCCGGATTCTGGCTGCTGGGCACGCCGCCCGGCGTGTTGGGCAAAGCCGACGCGGTCGGGTACGCGATCTGCCACCGCATCAGCGAGCGCAGCTTTCACGTCCATGACCGGGCGCTGCCGCTGTGCGCGCGCTGCACCGGCATTTACCTGGGCGTGATCACGGGCCTGCTGATGGGTGCGGCGCGGGGACGTCTCCGCGCGGCGCGCCTGCCCCGCGTGCGGATTCTGCTGGTGATGGCGCTGTTGGGAACCGCCTACGCGTTTGACGGCCTCAACAGTTATTTGAGCCTGTTTGAATTTTACACCCCGCTCTACCAGCCGACCAACACGCTGCGCCTGATCACGGGCCTCAGCTTCGGGCTGGCGATGATCAGCGTGGCGCTGCCAGTCTTCAACGCGATGGTATGGTCCGCGCCACAAGCGGTGGCACCGCTGCGCAGCCTGCGCGAGTTGGCGGCCCTGTACGCGGTCGCGGGGGGAATCGCCACCGCCGTGCTGATCCAGGTGCCCGCGCTGCTGGTCGCGCTCGGCCTGGTCAGCGTGGCGGGCGTGCTGCTGATGTTCGTGTTGATCGGGGGCGCGGGATTTGTGACGCTGACGGGCCACGATAACAGCTTCACACGCTGGCGAGAGCTGGCGATCCCGGCGCTGGCCGGGCTGGTCTTCGCGCTGAGCATGGTCAGCGGCATCGACCTGCTGCGCTACCTGCTCACCGGCACCTGGGGTGGTTTCCTGTTTTGAGGGCGCAGAGCGGTCAAACGCGCGGAATCGCGTCGAAGGGGGGCTGGCGGGACACGATCCGCCGCTGGAGATCGGCCAGGGCGCGGCGGGCACGCGCCCGCGTGGCGTCGTCGAGGGGCAGCGCGGCGAACTCGTCTTCATCCAGAACCGTGATCGCCCCGTCCGGCGCGACAAACACGTCCAGCGCCAGGTCATCGGCGGTGACGGTATCGGGCCGCAGCAGCGCCGGGCGCGTGATGTTACAGTACCAGCCGGTCAGGTGATCGTCATCCACATCGTGCATCTCAAACATGTTGTACCAGCGGTCGCTGTAAAACCACTCGACGAAGCGGTCCCCCTGGCGGAAGGTATGGTATGGCGTGCGCCTGTCGGGCCGGTTGAAAAACGCCTCAAGCTGCACCCACGTCACGCCGCGCGCCAGCACGCGCCCGGTATAACGCCAGACTTCGCGCCCGGTGTGGTCGTTTTTGATGACCGTGATCGTCATGATCGGGCCGCCGGGATCAACGCGACGGTGGTCCCTAACGTCTGAAACTCGACGCTGCCCGGCGTGGGGAACCCGGCCACAGGCCGGTCAAAAAACATGCCGCCGACCATGCGCAAATCGCCCTGGCTCACCAGTTGGTAGGCGGCCACCTTGACGCGGACGGTGCCCGACTGGCGCGGCGTAATGCGGAACTGGACCGGCCCCGCCGCCGCATGAACCGGCACTTCGAGCGGGCGCTCGACCGGCTCGACGTCACAGCCCGGCGCGCTCAGGCGCAGAATCAAACGGCCCGGCTGCGCCAGCCGCGCCTGGTCCGGCGCGGGCGCGTCGAACCCGATGCGCAGCGCGGTTGTCGAGTCGCTGACCAGTTCTTTGGGCAAAAAAACGGATAACCGCCGGATGGGACGAACCTCCGGTTCCGGCGAGATTTCAGGCGGGGCGGGCGTTTCGGCGGGTGAGACGGGTGCATCTGCCGGTGGAGCCGGTTCATCCCCATCATAGACACGCAGTTCGTCGACGGCCTCGAAACCCCGCTCTGTCAACACGTAATAGCCGGTATCCGGCATCTCAACGTAATAACGCGTGACCAGGCGGCGGATCGCCTTGCCAAAGGCGCGCTCGCTCAAGCCGGTTCCGTTCAGAATCGTGTCGATATCCGCGCCGCCATCCTCTTCGGTGCCCAGGTACCGGATCACGTCCAGGGCTTGCGGCGGCAGTTTTTGCAGTTCCAGGGGTAAAACCATCGGAAACCTCGCGTCGGTGGTATCACATGGCTGGTTATGCCCCCAACTATAAGCCAGGTCCGGCATTTGGCACAACCGGGCGGGCGATTGGCTACGCCATACAAATGACTACCCCATCCCCCACAACCCCTTCCCTCAGGGAAGGCGAGCAACGGCAATCGGACGCCAGTCAGGGGCAATCAGACGGGAGGATTATTTCCCCGGAACGGCCTCATTTCACCTGCACGCCGCCCCGCACGGCCTGTTCTTTCCGGAAATCCTTGAGCCAGCCGTATTGCAGTGGATCATCCAGAATCAGCCGGTCCAACGCGGTGCGATCATAGTAGGAACGCATCCCGTCATTGACCAGGCGCGCGTAACCCACGTCGTCGGACCAGTTCGCGCCGCGCTGCTCCAACAGGGCGTACAACTCGTCTTTGGCGGCAGTGATGCGGTCTTGCAGCGCGTTGACGCGAGTCTGGCTGCTGCGCACCACGTCTACCAGTTCGGCAATGCGTTGATCGATCAGTTCCGTCACGACCTCGGAGGGGTGTGTTGATTGTTCGTGTCCCAGTGACGTCATATCCGATGCTTGCCTCATTATCCAGGATCGTTCCATGCACGATCACTATACCGCACGAAAGTTAGAATCAAATATGCGCGCGCATAGAAGGGTGTATAAATTTGTTGACCGTAGGCCCCTCACCCCTAAATCCCCTCTCCCACAAAGTAGGCGAGGGGACTTTTTCTGTCGAGCGTGTTTGCTTTCCTCTCCTGCCGGGTGGGTTTAGAAGGTTCCCAACCGGGTTTTTACGGTCTACGGTGAACGGTGAACGCTCAGCGAAACACGACGCGGAAACGTTCGCACACCAGCGGCATATCCGGCGCAGGGACGCGCCCGATCTCCGCGCACTCTCGCGAGAAAAAGCGCCAGTGCGCCACGCGCCAGTAGGCCAGCGAGCGATCCCCCTCGCCTTCGTCGTAGGCGAAACGGGTGTCCACCTGATCGTAGGGCCTGATCGTGACCTCGACAGTCTGGATCACGCACAGCGGGTCGCCCGCCCAATTGGTGATGATGCTCCAATAGCCCACCTGGGGCACGTCTTCGCCCTCGGTTTCATAGACCCACAGCAGGCTGCACGTCGCTGTTTTGGTCCCGGCAAGCACCAGCGCGCCTAACTCATCGGCGTCCGCTTCGTTGTCGCAAAAATACCACGCCTCCGGCGGCGCGGCAGGCGCATCCGGCAGGGCAGCGCAGCAGGTTTTCCAGAATGATTCGAGCGTCGATGACCCGGTCATGGCGTCCTCATGCCTGCCCGTTGCCTGATTCCAACGCGGCGAATAACTCCGCTTCCAGCCGCCGCAGGTCTTCGGACAGCAGCGAGAGCGTCTGGCGCGGGCGCGGCAGATCAACCGTTAACTGCTTGACGATGCGGCCCGGTCGCGAGCTGAACACCAACACCCGGTCGGCCAGAAACACGGCCTCCTCGACGTCGTGCGTGATGAACAGAATCGTTTTGCGGAACTGCTGCCAGATGTCGAGCAGCCAGCGCTGCAACTCGCGCCGCGTCAGGGCGTCGAGCGCGCCGAACGGTTCATCGAGCAGCAGCACCTCGCGGTCGGTCAAAAAAGTCCGCAGCAGGGCCGCCCGCTGGCGCATCCCGCCGGAGAGCGTATCAGGAAAAGCGTTCTCGAAACCTTGCAGGCCAAAGAGTGGCATCAACTCGCGGGCGCGCTGGCGCGCGGCACGCCGGGACCGCCCGTCCAGTTCCGGCCCCAGGATCACGTTATTCAACACGGTGCGCCAGGGCAGCAGCAAATCACGCTGCGGCATATAACCCACGCGCCCGGCCCGCCGCCTGACGGCGCACGCTTCCATCAGGATCGCGCCGCTGTCCGGCTCAACCAGCCCGGTGATCAGGTTAAACAACGTGCTCTTACCGCTGCCGCTCGGCCCGATGATGGTGACAAACTCGCCGGGCATGGCGGCAAAAGTCACGTCTTCCAGCGCGCGGACGTGGTGCCCGTCGTCGTGAAACGACTTGCTCACCGCGCGCACTTCCAGGCATGGAATCGGGTTCATGGGTTCAGCGTTCATAGTTTTTCAGTTGACCGTTCATAGTTTATCGTTCACCGTTTTTAGCTCACCGTTTTCAGTTGACCGTTCTACGGTTCACGGTCTACGGTTCACGGCTAGCAAGCCTCACCCCTTAACCCCCGGCCCCTTTTCCCCTTGTATGATGAGGTGAGGGGCCAGGGGTGAGGTTACCGACGAGCAATTGAGTTTACAGCCTATCCGTAAATTGCTGGGCGCAGCAAGCAGCGCCCCTACCCAAACGAATTTACGGATAGATAGTTAGGAATATATGCGAAGGTCAGCAGTTCATAGTTTACCATTCACGGTCTACGGTTCACGGTTCACGGTCTACGGTCTACGGTTCACGGTCTACGGTTCACGGTTCACGGTCTACGGTCTACGGTTCACTCCACCGCGCCGGGCAGAAAGTCGTTGGTGAACGCGGCGTCGGCATCGATGCCCTGCTCCAAAATGCCGTTCTCGACCAGGAAATCGCTGAAGCCCTGCCAGATGGCGCGCGACTGCTGGCCCCAACGCGGCGCGTCGGCCTGGTACCGGGGCGCGAGCCACACGGCGCTGGCGCGGATCAGGTCGGGATCGACCTCCGGCGCGGCGTCGATCAGGATCGCGGCGGCGGCGTCCGGCTGCTGGATGGCGTCGGCAAACCCGCGCGCGGTCGCCTGCACAAAGGCCGCAACCACGTCCGGTTGGCTGGCGATCAGGTCCTCGCTGGTGATCAGGATCGGCGTGTAGTAGTCGGGGATGCAGTCCAGGTGATCCACGAGCATCACGGTATCCAGCGTCAGGCCGCGCTGCTCGCCTTCGATGCCGGTCCAGCCGTAATACATCCACGCAAAGTCGATGCGGTCGCGCTGCATCAACTGGAACGCGTCCACGTAACCCACGTCGACATATTCGAATGTGTCCGGCTGCGCCCCGTCACACTGCATCAACGTGTTGATGATCGCGTTTTCCAGGTCCGGCTGGCCGAATCCACCATAGCGCAGCCCAGCAAAATCGGCGGGACGGCTGATCGGGTCTTTGTCGTGCAGCGACACGAAGCCGGACGTGTTGTGCTGGATGATGGCCGCCACCGATACGAGCGGCATGTCGTCCGCGCGCGCGTAGGTGAAAAATTCCTGGTAGCTGACGCCAAACTGCGCCGCGCCGCTCGTCACCAGCGCTTCGACCAGCACGTCGGTCGGTTCCTGGATCGTGACGTTAAGATTCGCGTCGTCGTAATAACCGCGCGCCTGCGCCACGAAAAAGCCGGTGTGATTCGTGTTCGGCGTCCAGTCCAGGATCAGGGTTACGTCGGTGGGCGCGTCGGCGCGGGCGAACTCCGTCGCGCCGCCCAACGGATCGGGCGATTCGCCGCCGTCCTGCGCGTGCACCGGCAGGCTGACGCCTGCAAGCAGCGCTACGGTCATCAGCAGTAACCACAAACGGTTGGGGGTTTTCATCGGTTTTCCTCCTGTACGTAACTGGTTGTTGGTTATTGGTTATTGGTTGTTTGCAGCCGGTTCACGGTCAACGGTTCACTAAAAACTAATCACCAACCACTAATCACTATTCACGAATGACCGCCGCTCTCAATAAATGCCCGGCCCGCGCCACGACGCCCGCCGCGACGTGTAGTACCAGCGCAGCGCCAGCCGCTCGACCAGATTGACCAACACGACCAACAGCAGACTCAGCACTGCCGTGAGGATGATCGCCAGGTAAGCTTGATCCAGCCGGAAGCTGCTGTACGACCGCTTGAGAAAAACGCCCAGGCCGCGCTGCGCGGTGATGTATTCCCCGAAGATCGCGCCGACCACGCTGTACGTCGCGGCGATGCGCAGCCCGCCGAAAAACGACGGCATCGCCGCCGGCAGCCGCGCCTTGAACCATATCTGCCGGGAGTTGGCCCCCATCGCGCGCAGCAGCGAGAGCAGTTCCGGATCGGCGGATTGCAGGCCGCTGAACGTATTCAGCGCCACCGGGAAAAAACAAAACAGGACCACGACCGTGATCTTTGGCCCGCTGCCAAACCCAAAGATCAAAATCAGCAAGATGGCGATGGCGAAGATCGGCACGGTCTGCGAGACGACCAGCAGCGGGTACAACACCCAGCGCAGCAGCGGCGAAAAATCCATCA
>CAYMTN010000236.1:0-7976 GCA_964393335.1 uncultured Anaerolineaceae bacterium | reverse complement strand
CGGAATGGATGCGCAACGCCGTGATCTACCAGATTTTCCCGGACCGCTTCCGCGATGGCGACCTGTCCAACGACCCCGCCGACGACTCGATCACGTTTTACGAAAATGACCGCGTGATCTTCCACGAAACGTGGAACGAGCCACCCGTCGATCCGCGCCAGCCGGGACCGTACCAGGATCGCTGGAACGTGGACTTTTTCGGCGGTGACCTGGCCGGGATCACCGAAAAGCTCGATTACCTGCAAGACCTGGGCGTAACGGCCATCTACCTCAACCCGATCTTTGAGGCGCGTTCCAACCACCGCTACGACACCGCCGATTATAAGGCCATCGACCCGATCCTGGGCGACATGGACGCTTTCCGCACGCTGGTGGCCGAAGCCGATAAGCGCGGCATGGTGCTGATCCTGGACGGTGTGTTCAATCACATGTCCAGCGACAGCCCGGCCTTCGACCGCTACCACCGCTACGAAGCAGACGGCGCGTGTGAAAGCCTCGACTCCCCATACCGGTTGTGGTTCTTCTTCGTGCCGCCTAAGGCGCAGCAGCCCGCGCCGTGCGTCGATAACCCGCAGGGCGCGACGTATTACCTCTCGCAGGCCGGGATCGACACCATCCCGAAGATCAACGACGATGCCAGCGGCCCGCGCCTGTACTTTTTCCTGGGCCGGAACAGCGTGGTCAACACGTGGGGCCGCGAGGGGATCGGCGGCTGGCGGCTGGACGTCGCCGGGGCCATCGACACCGGGCCGACCAGCGACTTCTGGGAAGGCTTCCGCGTGGCAGTGCGCAACGCCAACCCCGAGGGCGTGATCATCGGGGAAGAATGGGGCAACGCGAGCGCATGGTTGCTCGGCAAAGAGTGGGATTCGGTCATGAACTACCGGCTGCGGCGCGGCATTCTGGGCTACGTGCGCGACACGGATTACGCCGATAACGACGCCAACGGCGACAACGTGATCCAGGCCCTGAAGCCCGGCCAGCTCGACACGCTGATCCGCGACATCGAGTCGGATTACCCGCCGGTGGCGTATTACGCGATGATGAACGTCCTGGACAGCCACGACACGTCCCGCCTGTTGTTTGTGGCCGGTGACAAACAGCGGCAGCAACTGGCGGCGCTGCTGCAATTCACGCTGCCCGGCGCGCCGACGATCTACTACGGCGACGAAATCGCGCTCGACGCGCCGAGCATCGAGGATAACGGCACGCTGCAAGACGATCCCTACAACCGCGCGCCCTATCCCTGGCCGGATACGTCCGGCGACGCGTACGGCCCGCCCGACGACGACATGCTCGCCTTTTACCAGCAGTTGTCGGCACTGCGTCACGCCAACAGCGCCCTGCGCGAAGGCGCGATGATCACGCTGGTGGCAGACGACGATACGGGTGTCTACGCGTTCCTGCGCGTCGATGCGGCGGCGGGCAGCGCGGCGCTGGTCGTCACCAACAACTCGGACAGCGCGCAGATGGTCACGCTCGATCTGGCGGGATTGCTGCCGGATGGGCTGGCGCTCGATCCTGGCTTCGGCGGCGAGGCGATCACCCCAGACGGATCGGTAACGGTCAGCGTCGATGCCAACAGCGGCAACGTGTGGTCAGCCGTGACGAGCGCGGCGTTTGCCGTCGCGGACCCGCCCGCCTCTGTGGATGCGCTGGGCGATGATGGCCGCGTGACCCTGGCCTGGAACGCCGTCGCAGGCGCGACCGGCTACGTGGTCTACCGCAGCCCGGTGGCGACCGGCGGCTTCGAACCGGTCAGCGGCGTGCTGGCGGATACGGCGTTCATCGACGACTCCGTGACGAACGGCTACGCGTACTTTTACGCGGTCGCCAGCGTGGTGAACGGCCTGACCGGGGACCTGAGCGCGAGCGCGCCCGCCATCCCCAGCGCGCCGGTTGCCACGATGTTTTACGTGCCCGGCACCGGGCCGGATCATGTCACGCTGGCCTACGGGCTGACGACTCAGATCGAGGCAGGAGTCCAGGTCGCCGGTGCCACCGAATCACCCGCGCCGGGCGTCCGTGCCGAAGCCGCGCTGGTCCCCGCAGGGACCGACCTGTCCGGCGCGGACTGGCAGCCGATGCAGTACACCGCATCGGAAGAAATGACCGACTATTACGGGGCGTCGCTGCCAGTCACCGAACCCGGCACGTTTGACCAGGTCGCACGTTTCAGCGCCAACGCGGGCGAGAGTTGGGACGTCGTCACCCTGCCGGACGGGACCTATCCGCGCCTGACAGTCGAAGCCCCGGCAGATAACGAGCCGCCCGGCGAACCGGCCTCGGCCACGATCATGCAGTCGTCGCTGGCGGGCGTGATCCTGACCTGGGAACCGTCGCCATCTGCCGACGTGGTTGCCTACCGCGTCTACCGAACGGTAGACGGCGACACGGCGCGGCTGGTGGACATCCCCGCCGAAGACGAGCTGAGTTACACCGACAAGGCGGTCGTGCAAGGCGGTCTGTACGGTTACGCGATCACGGCGGTCGATGGCGCGCTCAACGAATCCGCGCCGGTCCAGGCGGGCGAAACACGCGTCGAACGCCGCCGCATCCCCGTGACGTTTGTCGTCACCGTGCCGGACTACACCAGCCAGGGCGAAGGCGGCCTGTACATCGCGGGTGACTTCGGCACGGACACGCTGCCCTTCTGGGACCCGGCAGGCATCCCGATGGAACAGATCGACGATCAACACTGGACAGTTACGCTGGAGATTCCCGAAGGCAACAAGCTGCAATACAAGTACGTGCGCGGCACGTGGGACGCCGTCGAAAAGGGGCCGGAATGCGAGGAGATCGCCAACCGCACGCTGACGGTCGAGGTCCCGCCCGGCCAGGACAGCATCCTCAAGGATGATGACATCGTCGCCAAGTGGCGCGACCTGGATAAATGCCCGTAGGCCCTCCCCCCTGAATCCCCTCTCCCATGATTGCGATGGGAGAGGGGAGTTTCTCACGCGCACTAGGGCCAACTCAGGGTCAGACGCAGCGTACCGCAGCAGATCGGATGGTAGATGCCTGGAATTGAGGTGGGAGAACGTCGTAATCGATTGGTTCTGAATCGGTCAGATCGAGCGCGATGATGGTGGGTCAATATAGACGATAGATGGCGACGTTTGAGAAAGACTGATCCGCTGCCGGTGTGGCTGTCCCTTCCCTCCTACCTAACGATCTTTCCGATTGGTGAAAAGGACGAATCCTACAGGTATGCCAATGCCTATAACGGCGATCAAGATGGCAGCCTGAGCATTCGCGGCGTGCTTGGCCCAGGCAATCATGGCCGTCATGGTGATGATGTAAACGACTCTGACGGCGATAGCTTGTGCCGTCCAGCGCCTGCCATACATGACAAACAGGAATCCGGCAGGCAGGCCGATGCCTATGCCAGCGATCAAAATGCCAGCCAGTTCGTAACCTGATCCCAGGCGTTCGGCAGCCAACAAAGCTATGATAATAAAATAGATTACGCTGACAGCAATATTTCTCCAGGATGGGGTCTTCATCTCAGTCGCTCTCCAAAGCACTGCAATTACCGAAGCGTATAATTGAGATCGTAGAACAACTGCTGAGTAGCGACAAAGGCGTAGTGGTCAACTCGGTTTGACCACTACGCACACAAAACACGCCCAGGATAGTGCACAGGATGCGGCGCATTGTCTCCTCCTCACTTGCCAAACTCACACCAGCGGATAGACCCAGAAGATCGCCACCTCGCCGCGCTGAACGTCGTCGTTGTGATACAGCGTCTCGCGGATGCCATCCAGGCGGCAGCCCA
The DNA here is from genome assembly GCA_964393335.1 of uncultured Anaerolineaceae bacterium. Classification (GTDB taxonomy): domain Bacteria; phylum Chloroflexota; class Anaerolineae; order Aggregatilineales; family Aggregatilineaceae; genus CAYMTN01. The sequence goes on along the minus strand of CAYMTN010000236.1, from coordinate 4,198 downwards.
TCGCCGCGTAAAATTTGCAGGCGGGCACGTTGTTGGTTTGCGTTTCGAAGCCCAGCGCCCGGTAGCCGCGCTGGCGCGCCCAGGTTGCCGCCCGCTCGAACAGGTTGCGCCCGATGCCCTGCCGCCTGATTTCCGCGTCGAGCATGAGGTTCCACACCCAGGCGGTATCGTTCCATTCCTGCGGCATCACGTCCAGCAGGCCGACCAGCCGCCCCTGGTCCGATTCGACCACCAGATGCAGCCCATCGCCGCGCTGCCAGCGCCGCCGGATGTTGGCCTGTTCCGTGCGGTCAAAATCGTACCGCTTGCCCTTGTCGAACGGCTCCGGCAGGGTACGCTCGACCAGCCGCCAGCCCGCCTCGATGCCGCTGCCCAGCCGCTCGATGTCGAGCACGGTCGGGCTGACGAAGCCGGGATGAATTTCGGCCAGGCGCGGGATGTCGGTTCCGGTCATGACGCGAATGGTGACGGCGTTGATGGTCATAGCGTACCCCTCCGGCGGGCATTCCCGGTCATTTTCAGGCGAATTGTACCCCGGATTTTCGTGCGTGCGTTGTGTGGTATGATCAAAAGCGTGCCGGGGCGCTGCGGACCCGGATCGAACCACGTGACGGAGTCAGTATGCTGGAACACCTGCGCGAGCGCGGGACCGGCTGGGGCACCCGCCTGAGCTTTGGCCTGGTGCTGCTCGTTTTTTCAGAATGGATCGTGTGGCAGACCCCGACGACGTTTAATGCCCTGGAATGGATCGGGCTGGCGGCGGTCTACCTGGCGCTGGCAGCGATCATGCTCGATCTGTTAGCACGCTTCAACGCGAGTGACATCTTCAGCCTGTTTTTGATCGCGGGTGTGTACGGGCTGCTCGACGCCACGCTGATCAGCCACATCACCACGCGCGACCTGCCGATCAGCCTGATCGTGCGCCCGTTGGGCGCGCAGCCGCTCGTATTCATGGCCGCGCTGGCCGCGTTTCAGATACTGACCAGCGGGCGGGCGACCGGGCCGCTCGATTTTTTGGCCGCGCTGGGGATCGGGCTGGCGTGGGGCATCTGGGTGCGCTGGTTCCCGGTCGTCTCGGACGAGCCGGTTCCCTCGGTGGAGATCGGCACGGCGCTGGCCGCGCTGGGCATCTGGCTGGTCGCCTGCCTGGTGACGCGCCTGGTGCTGCCGCCTGCCGACATCTACCAGCCCGAAGACTGGCTGCTGACGCCGCTCGAATGGCTGGCCAGCGGCGGCACGCTGCTGGTCGCGCTGGTGGTGGGCGTCGCGCGGGATACGATCCCGTCGGACGATTTGGGGATCGTCGTGGGCTTGATCACATTCCTGCTCGTGATGCTGTACGCGACGCGTCTGCTGCGCCAGGGCACGCTGGTGCTGCGTTCGATCACCCCGCCGCGCCACCCGAATCCGGCGGCATGGTTGATCCTGCTGGTGCCGTTCCTGGTCGCGGGCTGGATCGGCTATCGCCTGCCGGGCAGCGGGGATAGCTCGGTGCAGAGTGACGTCCTTTTCGGCGCGCTGACCGGCTTCGGCCTGATCTGGCCGCCTGCCGTGTCAACCCTGATCGGCGTCAAAGCGTTCATCCAGCTCACGCGCAGAGGGTTGTAGCCGGGCCGTCAGCCTCAGCGCGTGCCGTGATGCGGCGAGTCGTTCAGAATCCGCGCCAGTTCGCGGTTCATCAAGCCGGTACGTTCGTCACGCAGCAGCGGCAGGCGGCTGCGCGTGCGGTGAAGCTGGTTGAGATCGATGGTCGTAACCAGCAGCGCTTCTTCAAAATACGGCCCGTGCAGCAAAAACGCCCCGTTCGGATCGGCGACCGAACTGCCACCCCAAAAACTCAGCCCGTCCTCAAACCCGATCCGGTTGCAGTGAATGACAAAGTTCGTAAACAGGCCGGCATACGCCTGGTTCACCAGCTCGACCCAGCGCGCGGTATCGAGCCGGTCGTGTTCGTCCAGCCCGCGTCCAGGGCTGGAACTGTGCAGCAGCAGCACATCCGCCCCATCCATCCACAGCAGGTACGGCGGCGACGCGTGCCAGAAATCCTCACAGATCAACATACCGAACCGCCCGAACCGTGTCTCAAAGGCGCGCACGCTGTCGCCCCACGCGAAGTAGCGCCCCTCGTCAAACATGCCATACGTCGGCAGGTACACTTTGCGGTGGATGTGCACGACGGTCCCGCCGCTGAGGTAAGCTTGCGAGATGCAGAAGCGGTGGCGGCGGTCTTCTTCGACAAAACCCACCGTCAGGTCGATGTCATGATCGCGGCTGGCTGACAGCAGCGGGCCAAACACCGGATCGTGCGCCGACGGGTGTAATGCCACCTCGTACACCATGTCCTGCAAATAATAGCCGGTCAGCGACAGTTCCGGGAACAGCAGCAGTTTGACGCCCTGCGCTGCCGCTTCCGTGATCAGCGCCAGGTGTTTTTCCAGGTTCGCGGCGCTGTCGCCCAATTTCGGCCCCAGTTGGGCCAGTCCCAGTTTAATCTCCATCAGGTTATGTCTCCGTGTGTCCGGTCGGACCGGCGCGATCCAACAACCAGATCACGCTGCCGGTGACCGTGCTCACCAGCAGCAGAATCAGGTCAAAGACCTGGTCGGCGCGGCGATCAAAAAGCGTCTGGGCCGGGTCGGCGCGCAGAAAACCCAGGACCGCCAGCCCCAGCCCGGTCAGCGCCAGCACCACCCACAACCGGACGCCCGGCAGCCACCCGCGCCACGTCAGGATCAGGGCCAACGCCAGCAGCGCGCCGCCGAACAGCGCGCCCCCAGCCTGCACGTCGAGGCGCGGCGCGACCATCCCGTACACGTCCGGCAGTTCTTCGACCAGCCAGCCGGGCCAATCCGCCGCCGTCTGCACCTCGTAACCATACCCACACCCGGCACGGCGGCACGCGATCCAGGCCGCGATCAGGCCGACCGGCCACGCCAGCGCGGCGGCATCCGTCCAGGGGCGCAGCGGCACGCGCCGCAGCCGCGCCATGATCAGCGCCGCCGGGATACCGGCCAGCAGCGCGCCCTGCCATGCCATGCCGCCCAGTGAGATTGTACCAATTTCCCCGGTGTGATCGGCGAAATAGTCCCATTCCAGCGCCACGTGCAGCGCCCGCGCGCCGATCACGCCCGCCACCACTGCCGCGATCCCGACATCCAGCCAGCGTATCACCGCCACCGGATCGGCGCGGTACGCCCGCCACTCGATCACGCCCAGCGCCGCCAGCACACCGCCCATCAACCACGCGGTATACGCGCGCAGCACGACCGGGCCCACATCGACCACAACTGGATTCATACGGTTTCCGTAGAGTCTCTTGAGGCGATCCGCCTCCCGCACTGCCCCAAACGTTACGGTGAAATCGCGCGGCTGTCAACTGGCCGGGCGCAGTCGTGCCCGCCCTATTTCGGCGCGATGTCAGCTAAATATCAGTGCTGACATCTGGGAACCTGTTATAATCGGGTGGATTTACAGCGGACAATCCCATACCACATGGTATCGTTCAACCATCCAAGAACCAGATATAAGGAGAGTTCCATGATCAGTCTTGTCTTGAATATGCTGGCGATTGCCGGGCTGGCAGTCGCCGGATTCGGTGTGTTCATGATCGCCCAGATGATATCGCGCAACGAATCGGCACGCGCCGGCGTGTTGATCACGGTGGTCGGGCTGGTGGTCGCCATCGTATTTTTCATCATGGGCGCGGGCGTCATCGAAATTCAGCCCAGCGAGGTCGGCGTCGTCTTTAACACGTTGAGCGGCGACCTGGCCGATACCCCGCTGGGTCCGGGCCTGCACATCATCATCCCCGGCGTGCAAGAAGTCACCATCTACTCAACCGCCCAACAGGAATACACCATGTCGGGCGAGGTCGCCGAGGGCGCGGTGCGCGGCGATGACGCGGTCGTGGCGCTGACCCAGGACGGCCAGCAGGTGAAAATCGACGTCACCGTGATCTTCCGCATCGACCCGGCTACCGCCAATCAGGTGCGCCAAAAATGGCAGGACCGCTACATCAACGGCCTGATCCGCCCCGCGCTGCGCAACCAGACACGCTCCGCCCTGACGCGCTTCCGCGTCGAGCAGATTTACGGCGTGGAACACGAGGAGCTTGAGCAGGAAATCGAAGACGGCGTGAAAGCCCTGATCGAGCCGGACGGCTTCCAGGTCAGCAACGTGCTGATCCGCAACATCTCGT
>CAYMTN010000235.1:0-8055 GCA_964393335.1 uncultured Anaerolineaceae bacterium | reverse complement strand
TGATCATACACCCAGTTTACTCTACTCGCTGGCCTATTGTGAAGGTTAACTAGTGAAGACATTGCGGGCAGCGTGTTCGTTTGCGACCTGGCCAACATGGGCCAAGGCGTTGTTGGACGGGTTGATGATAGCGGGTTGGTGTTCGGTGGGGATGGACACTGAGGCTCCTTATGGCGAGGACATCACGGATGAGCGGACGTGTTGATCGGCGAGGATTCTGAGGTTGATGTCTGGGTTCTATTATACCATCGCCTCTCATTTCATGCTGGTTTACGTCACCTGAGACACTCCAGCAATTCCAGGTCGGTTGTCAGTGCGATGAACTTGGAGTAACATTATGAAGTTTGTTATGAGTGACACGGTCCGATTGCCATTTGACAGAAATGGAGTAACATGCTTTGGCGGACACGAGTGTGCTAGAAATGTTGGGGTCGGCGCTGTGGCTCCTTCGTGATCTGGTTGTACCGGGAGCGCTCATCTATGCCGTGCTTGGGCTGTTCAGTCGGCGTGACTAGGCTCACGCAGTCGTTGTCTGGATCGTAGCCATCCTGGCCTCAATCGCGATGGCGATGGGTGATTACGAGAAATCCCTGTTAAACCTGTCGAATGAATTTGCAGTCATGCTGCTGGTAGCTGCTACAGCATTGATCCTGGTGGGTTGGTCCAGGCATCACAAAACAAGCGACACTGTGGCACATCAGTCCAAGAAGCGGCGTCGCCAGCGGTCAGACCCCTCACCATATCGCCTGCGAGATACGCTGTTATCGGCCAGCGAGAATGCGTTTTATCAGGTCCTGCTCGAAACCGTCGGTTCTCACGCCACCATCTGCCCAAAAGTGGGCTTGTGGGACATCTTCTCCGTCGATGACTTGAGCCGGAACTTCAGCGCCAAGTCACGTATTGATCGTAAGCACGTCGACTTTTTACTGTGCGAACCAGAGTCCATGAGTCCACTGGTGGGCATTGAACTGGATGACTCAAGCCACAATCGACCTGATCGTCGCGAGCGTGATGCGTTCGTGGATGCGGTTTACAGCAGCGCTTGTTTTCCCCTGGTGCACATTCGTACCGAACGCTCCTATGATACCGATCAACTCGCACGTACCCTGGCCCCCTACCTGACGGACCTCAGCACCGTGACCCCTGACATCCCTCCGGCGGCAGCGCGTGGGAATGAGCAGCGCCAACCGCTCTGTCCGAAATGTGGAGCCACGATGGTCGTACGTGTCGCCAAACGCGGTGAGCACAAGGGCAACAAGTTCTACGCCTGCCCGAACTACCCGGAGTGCAAGAGCTTCATTCCCATCAAGGAAAACGCAACGATTGACTGATTCTGCCGGGCATTACAGGCGGCTCTGATCTGTGAGGGGTCAGGTTCAATAGCCTGTCAAGAAACGGTACGTGAGAAGTCCAACAACGCCTGTGACGAGATGGTCGCGGGCGTTTTGCCGTTCGTCACCGAATGAGTTTGCCTCTGATTTCCATAGATAATCAGAGGCTATTTTCGGTCAATTTCAACGGTGATATGGCGTTTCGGTAGCCGCTCCGAGCAATTACTCCCCACACCCCACAGTAACGTCATCGCCGACAATTTCCGTCACAGGATCGTTGTTGCTATACTGGTGTCTGCGCGCAACCTACTTGATATTACCCGCCAGGAGCAATTGCCCATGAGCCGCGACGCCAGCCCTCGCCACATCCGAGTCTTCCTCTCCTCGCCCGGCGACCTGCCCAACGAGCGAAAAGTCGCTATAGACGTGCTCGACCAGCTTCCCTACGATCCGCTGCTGCGCGGCAAGATCACCATCGAGGTGATCGCGTGGGACAAAAAAGGTGCGGGCACAGCCATGATCGCCAGCAAGACGCCCCAAGAAGCCATCACCGAGGGGTTAGCACGACCATCGGAGTGCGACATCGTGGTCGTGATCTTCTGGTCGCGGATGGGGACGCCGCTGGCCGAAAGCGAAGTCAAGCCGGAAGTGTACCGCTACCCGACAGGCACAAAGTGGGCCGACTGGCGCTATCTCTCCGGAACTGAGTGGGAATACGTCGATGGGATGCAGGCCGCCAAGTTGGTTGGAATGCCACACGTGCTTGTCTACCGCCGGACGGAAAAGGTGCTGCTCGATCCATCTGCAATCGACTTTGCCGCCAAACTCGAACAATGGCAGCACGTCGAGGCGTTCTTCAAGTCCTTCAGTAACCCTGACGGGTCGATCCGGCACAGCTATAATCCCTACGCCACACCCGACGACTTCCGTGAGCAGTTCGAGCACCACATGCGCGAATTGGCCGGACGCCTCCAGGCAATGCCAACAACGCTCCCTGTGCCTGCTGTCATAGAGCCACCGCTCTGGAAGGGCTCGCCCTTCCCCGGACTGCGCGCCTTCACACCCGACGATGCGCCCATCTTCTTCGGACGAGGGCGCGAAACCGACGCGCTGGTTGAGAACGTACGTGACAGCCGCTTCGTGGCCGTCGTTGGCGCAAGTGGATCGGGCAAATCGTCGCTGGTCGGTGCAGGTCTGATCCCGCGCCTGCGTGAAAATGCTATCTCCGGCGAGCACGTGGGCAGCAAAGACTGGCAGGTTGTGGCGTTTACGCCCGGCGACGCTGAGGGCGACCCATTCCGGGCGTTGGCAGACGCGCTGGTACAGACGTTCCCGGAGCTGGTTCCCAGCCCGCTTGAAGCCAAACGGCTCAAGGATGAATTCGTCGCGGCACTGAAGGATGATCCCGTTACGCTCATCGACACCTGCGTGGCAGCGTTGGCGGGGAAACCTTCCTGGGCAGAGGTGCTGCTGTTCATCGACCAGTTCGAGGAGTTGTTCACCGTCGCCGATGAGGGGTTGGGCGCGTCGTTTGTGGACTTGCTGGCAGCAGTGGCGGCATCAACGTGCATGCGTGCCGTGGTGACCATGCGCGCCGACTTCTACCACGCCTGCCTGAAATACAAAGCGCTGGAAGAGCTGCTGCGGGCCGGATCATTCCCCCTCGGCGTGCCGAACCAGATCGCACTGTACGAGATGATCACGCGGCCTGCCGCCCGCGCCGGACTCACCTTCGAGGACGAACTGCCAGAACGCATTCTGGCGGACACCGGTGACGAACCCGGCGCGCTGGCATTGATGGCCTACACGTTGGACGAGTTGTATCAGGCTTGCACACGCGACGGTGACTGCGTGCTCTCGCATGCGGTGTATGAAGACCTCGGCGGCGTGGCACGCGCGATAGGAACGCGGGCAGAGAACGCTTTCAACAGCCTGCCCGGTGAGGAAGAAACCAACGAACGCACGCTGCATCGCGTTTTTCATGCCCTGGTGGAAGTGGACGAACGTGGCACAGCGACCCGGCGGCGCGCTGCCAAAGCCCGGTTGCTAGATATCGATGGTGCGGAGCAGTTGATCGACTACTTTGTATCTCAAGCGGTGCGCCTGCTGGTGACATCCGGCGACGATGACTACACCGCCGAAGTCGAAGTCGCGCACGAAGCGCTGCTGCGCAGTTGGGACCGGCTGGCGAACTGGATCGAAGCCACGCAAGACGATCTGCGGCTGGTGCGCCGTTTCGAGCGGGATGCCCGCGAATGGGAGCGGCGCGGGGGACACGACTTTCTCCTGCCAAACGCCGAAGAACTGGCCGAGTATCATGCGGCACTGAACCGGCTGGACGTGACTGTCGAGGACCCATTGGTGGCAGCGTTCACGGAGCCAGAACAGGACCGCTTGCTGCGCGAACTGGACGACATCGACACACCGCACGCCCGGCGCAGCGTCATCGGCGAACGGCTGTGCGCGATTGGTGATCCGCGCCCCGGTGTAGGACTGCGGCCCGACGGATTGCCCGACATTGTCTGGTGTCCCGTGCCAGGCGGAACGGTGACGCTGGAAGAAGACGCGGGCACCTTCACCGTCCAGCCGTTTTACATCGCCAAGTACCCGATCACGTTTGTGCAATTCCAGGCGTTTCTGGGTGATCCCGATGGCTTCGAGCGTGACGAGTGGTGGGAAGGGTTGATCAAGCAATATTGCAGGCAGAAAACGGGAGAGCAGCGTTTCAAGTTTGCCAACCACCCCCGCGAGACGGTGAGTTGGTATCAAGCAGTTGCCTTTTGCCGGTGGCTGAATGCCAAACTGCCTGCTGAAGTCTGGCCGGACACTGGCGCGCTTACCATGCCCGCTGCCCCGCGCGGCGGACTGGGGCGCTTGTTGGGCAGGACACAGGAGGACACGGTGCCATGGCAAATCCGCCTGCCCGCGGAATGGGAATGGCAGCACGCGGCAACAGGTGGCGATCCGGCCAATGAATATCCCTGGGGGCCGGACTGGGATGGCAGGCGGGCCAACGCCACCGAGAGCGGCCTGGGCCGGACAACCGCAGTGGGTATGTACCTGCATGGAGAAGCACCGGTGCGCGCGCTGGACATGTCTGGTAACGTGTTGGAATGGTGCCTGAACGAGTACGACGAACCGGCCAACGTGGGGACCGCTGGTGACGCGCGGCGTGTGGTGCGCGGCGGCTCGTGGTACGACAATCTGTACTACGCGCGGGCTGCGTATCGCCTCAGGCGCGATCCAAACGGCAGGTTCAACCTTATCGGTTTTCGGGTGGTTGTTTCGCGTCCCCCAGCTCTATAAGGTTCTTCTGATCTCTGATCGGGGCGGTGCTGCGCAGCAGCAGGCGCGTAGCGCCAGCCCCTGTGCTCTTGCTCGTCCTTGCAGCACCTTTGTGAGGGACCGTTTCGCACTTCGGGTTTGGTTCACCTCACCCCGGCGTAGCGGGAGCGTGGAACATGACACGCGCCGCATTGTCATGATACACCTTCGCCAGCACATCTGGCGGCAGGAACAGCCCGTGCACCTGCCAGCGCCCCTGGGTTGGCACGTCCCCCACGCCGTAATCAAACGATTCGTCATCGGACTCGAGGAAGCGGTAGTACAGACGATACACGTCCAGGTTGGGAGCCTCATCCGTACCGAACAGGATGCGGTCCGCGTAGCGCAGGAAGAAGCGGCGCGCGCTGTAGGGTTGGCGTCCGATCTCCCCCAGGCGAGCACTGATGTCCACGAAGAAGTTCGGGCAGCGATCCAGCAAGTTACTCACCCAGCCGAGATTCTCCGCGTAACAGCCGACATGCGCGCCAATGAACGTGGTTGCCGGGTGGCGCATCACCAGCCGCGCAAAGGCATTCAGGATGTCCAGAAACGGCGGGAAGGGAGGGCTAGGGAACTGCCAATCTGGGTGGGCGTGGAGTTCTTCCCAGCGCTCGTTGGTGACATCGAGTGGATCGAAAAACGCGACCGGGTCTGCCACGTGGACCACAACCGGCAGCCCCATCTCGCCTGCCGCTGCCCAGAGAGGATCGAGGCGCTCATCGTCTACCGCGACCAGCGTCCCCCTGTGATCGTGTACCTGCAGGCCAAACGGCTTCCAGATTTTCAGGCCTTGAGCGCCGCGCGCAACCTGGGCGCGCAGCCGCTCTGCCGCCCACTCCCCAAACCGATCCCCGTGGTCGGGCCAGGCTGCCCAATTCACGCCGCCGAAGATAGCGAACCGCTCCGGCGCAACGGCCTTGAATTGGTCCAGATGACGATGCAACAGGTCTTCGCCCCAGCCGCCGTCGAGGTCCACAAACATCCACATATCCGCCGCGTCCAGCAGCTCGAGTAGTTCCTCCGCCGGGCGTTGGTCCCAGCCGCCGCCGAATGGTTCCGCCAGATGATTGTGCGCGTCGATGACCGGAAAGCGCGGGTGGTCGATGCGCGTGGTTTTGGTGACGAGGGCCGGACGTGGTCGGAAGTCGCGCAGGGAGAGATCGGGTGAGGTGGATGGAGTCATGATGGTTATTCCTTTCGAGCCAGAGTCGCTGATCGGTGGGCGCGGCGCTGACGGCACCCGCCAGCCCAGTTCCACAGTGTAGCAGCGACACCTCTCAGGCGAAAGATTGAAGCCTGCGGCTAACGCATCGGTGGAAATGGTTGAATGATGGGCAGTACCGGCATGTCAGCGCGATGGTGGCAGAAGTCGGGCGACTGCTCGGTGGGTGGATCAAACAGACTGAGGACTAACGCTGGCTGGCGCGCAGAATGGTGAAGCCGACGATCTCACCATCTTCATCGTAGCGGACGATGATGTCGTCGTCGGTCATGTCGCTGTCAGCGGCCTGGCTGGGCTGCTGGAAATTGACGTAGAGCACGTCCGCGCCAGCATCGTACGACAGCCAGATGTTGCCCTGCGGTGCCTGCTTGACCTTCGGCAGCAGCCGCGGTAATCGCGGCAATGGGCATGGACAATATTTTTAATCCGCATTGAGCATCGTCTGCACTGCCTGCCCAACCGCGAACAGTCCCGGCAGCTTCTCCTGCCACAGGGTCGGTATATGCAGTGTCAGCTTGGGCAGCAGCGGGGTGTGATACTGACCGGAATCGTCGGGTGAGACAGCGGCATACACGCCAGTGTCGTCAAGCCGGTTGAACTGCGCGCGCTGGCGCACCGGATCGATGATCCAATATTCACGCACACCTGCTTTTTCATACTCTGCGAACTTGTCGCCGTAATCTCGCGACACACTTTCGGGGGAGACAACTTCAATACAGATGTCGGCTGGACCAATCATGGCATTGTCGGTCAATGTGCCAGGGTTCGAGTTGAGGATCACCTGTAAGTCGGGCTCGCGGAACCGCTGGATTGTCTCCAATTGCATCACGAACGGCTCGCCGATCACCCTGCCGATGGGCTTCAGCTCGAAATAGGCCGCGAGCAGCATGCGTAGATAGCTGGTCAAGGCATCATGGCCTAACGACACAGGCGTCATCTTGATCACGACTCCTTCCGCCCATTCGTGATGAGTCTCAGCATACTGGTCCATATACTCGTCGGCAGAGACGTTAACTGCCACGATCTGTCCGGACGGAAGTGTAGTTGCCGCCTCGATTGTCAGAACCGCTGCCATCACCCTATCTCCTGCACATCTCTGTACACTTATTGTAACATCAACCGACAAAAAGAGGCTGAGGCAGTGGACAGGATTCCCGCTGCGCCGCTCATATTTTCCTGTTTGGAAACGGAGCCATAACGAGCAAATCACATCTGGAATAGTCCTGGGGACGAAGAGACGAGTCATCGCACCATGAATCCGGGTTCCGCATCTGCAGAGACAAAAAGCTAAGCTACCCTGTCCTCTACCTGTCCAGTCGACAGTGTCTTTCCCCTGGATGTGCCGTTTCGCAATGGCAAACCAGGATTTGCTGACGCCGGTCTGCTGGGCCAACTGCCGCACAGATAGCTGATGTGCCTGGGTATCTTGTTCTAGCAAGTCGATCACCTTGAACAAAGCAGGATGCGTCTGTCTGGAATACTCATTCATGCCGTCAACGAACCGATCTGGCGCTTTGCCGCTGTCATCCGCAGAGGAACGGACTTCGGAGGTGTTGCTGCGTGGCACCAGCGAACCAGCCGTCGGGGTCGGAGGCAATGTCCGGAGTGGCTCCGAGCTGGTCGCAAACAACTCCAACAGCTCCATTTGGCGGTCAACAACGGCTTCAGGGCGAGCGTCAGCTTCGTCGAGAACTCGCAGTCGGGCGTTGATCTCGGCCACGCTCTCCAGGATAAGGGTATATCGAGCATTCCGTTCCACAATTCCCTGATCCAACTCGCATTCCAGCCATCATCGTTACGACCGTCAAGCCCAAGTAGATCACCGGCCAGAACATCCAACTCCTGCCAGTCAGATAATCGCTGGCGGCGAAAAGCCAGTGGCTGCCTGCCGGAAACCTGCCGCCTCTCTCAAACAAGTTACGGTTCAGGTACCACGATCCGGAAACCGGTGATGTCAGTTGGCGCTCCCGCGTCCCGCGCCGCTGTGAATACATACGCCCAATTCGTGCGCCAATCTCCACCGCGCACGACGTACCATTTGCCTTTCGTGGGCCCCTTGGGATCGATCTGCCGATCTGTCCCGTATTCTGCGTAGCGGTCGGCGGTCCACTCGGAAACATTACCTAGTGGACTGACCGCAGTGATTTGACAAGTAAAGGAAAAGGTGGTTTTCTAAAG
>CAYMTN010000234.1:0-8243 GCA_964393335.1 uncultured Anaerolineaceae bacterium | reverse complement strand
AATTGAACTGGTTGATCGCCACCTGATCGCCGCGCGTAGCGTCGTAACCTACTGAATTTGGAACTATATCCCGAATATTGTCAAGATCTGTCTGGGGACGGGGCGCAGGGGTCGGGGCGCCCTGACCCGGCTGTGCGGCCGGGGCCGCAGAGGGCGGCATGTAGTTGACAAAAACGGCCACGGTCAGGCGACGGATATTGCCGCTCTGCTGGACCACGTGCTCCATCGTCTCGTTGATCTCGAAATTGGTCACATCAGGTAACAAGATGTCGGCGAACTTGGCGCTGGGCGTCAGATGGTTGTCGATAACGACGATCATCTCGCACTTGGTTTCGTCTTGCAGCAAAGCCGTCGTACGCGCCGTATCGGAGTGCTGGTTGATGATGCAGTTGCCCGCGTAGTTCCACAGGAACTTGAGGGGCGCGCTCAGTTGATCAACACCCTGGATCCCGTCCCTGGTGGCCGTCATATCCGCACCATGATCAATCGCATCGGTCCACAAGAACACGGGAATGGATGCCTTCACGGGGTTTTGCAGCGTTGGAAACGGAGTCACCGACACGCTGTAGGCCGCTTCGCGGGCCCCGGTGTTCCCACCCGGAATGCCAACATTCCCCGTCAGGATGGGCAGCATAGAAACGGCGCGGCAGTTCTGCTCACCATTCGCCTGACGCTGTAGGCCCCAGCCCTGGCTGATATGCGCCGGTTTCGAAAGGGCGATCTCACGCGCCAGCTGCTCGATCTTGCTGGCCGGGATGCCGGTGATCTTGGCTGCCCACTCAGGCGTCTTGGGGGTCTGGTCCGCGCCCTGGCCCAGGATATAGGACTTGTAGGAATTGCCCGCCGGAATACCATCCGGCATATGATCCTCGTCGTAACCCACGCAGTACGTATCCAGGAATTCCTGATCGACCAGGTCCTCCGAGATCATCACGTAAGCAAGCCCGTTTACCAGGGCGGCGTCAGTCCCAGGACGGATTGGAATCCATTCGTCAACCAGACTGGCGTTGGTGTCGGTATAACGCGGATCGATGCTGATAACCTTGACGTTGTTCTGTTCTTTCGCGTGTTGGAAGCTGTATATGATACCGCCCCCACTCATGCGGGTTTCGCCCGGATTGTTGCCAAAGAACACTACCAACTTGCTGTTGGCGATATCTTCGATGTTGTTGCCGACGACCCAGCCTCCACCAAACGTGTAGGGCAGTGCCGCCTGGATTTGGGCCGCGCTGTAAGTGCCATACTGGTTGAGGTAACCGCCATAACAATTCATGAGACGTGCGATTGGGCTGGAGCCTGGCGGCCATGACTTAGCCACCGTGCCGCCTAATATACCGGTTGCATAGTTGATGTAGACGGCTTCATTGCCGTATTGATCGACGATGCGCTTCAGTTCATTCGCAATGGTATCGTAAGCTTCTTCCCACGTGATCTGCTCGAATTTGCCCTCGCCGCGCTTGCCCACGCGTTTCATGGGGTATTTGAGCCGGTCGGGATTGTAAATTCGCTGGCGGATGGAGTGACCGCGCACACAGCAGCGGACCTGCCGCTGATCGTATGTGTCATCATCCAGGTTGTCCGGTGTGACTCGGAAAACCTCGCCGTTGCGAACATGAAGTTGCACCGGGCACCGGCTGCCACAGTTCACCAGGCACGCACTCCAAACGACTTTCTCTTCGTCAGCAGCAGCGGCTTTGCCGGCAGCCTCCATGCCAAACGAGAGTCCTCCCTGAGCCAGCACCACCGTACCACCCAAGGCCGCATTCCACTTCAGAAAACTGCGGCGGTTGAGAACTGTGTTGGTCAGTGCCTTTGCGAGGAAATCAGTATCACCCATACGAGTGTTCCTCCCTAATACTTAAATACGGTTAAGCACAATTCGACGAGCGGTGAAGCAACCACTAACGCGATACTCCACAGTACATACAGAAATTTCCGAGCCGCTTGGAATACAAAGGCTGCCCTGTAAGCTGTGGCACGATATACAATCCGAGATCCATCATTATTGGCACGCCCAAGACAAGCTGAAACAAGGCCGCCAGGATAGAGCCTCGGGCGGGGCCGTCCTATCGAGTGAGCATAATCCTTCCTTATCTCACGGCTAGACCATCGTGATACGCGCGATTTCACGGTATGGCGCTCTTCATATCGTTTGCGGTTTTATTTCATAGATACCCTTCGTGTTCGCCAGCAAGTGATGTGAAAAATCGATCCTAATCGTCTCTGGGAATTTCTGGAGCATGTCCAGCGCTTCCTCAGGCAGGCCAGCGTGCAGTGCCCTGGTCGGTATATCTGGTTGGCTGGTAAGAACAATGAGGGGGACAGTGAGCCGTCGTTCACGTGATAACGCAAGAAGTGTTGTAGGCTGTCTCCTGAGCAGTCCTCAGTCAAACAGAATGCGGTCAGGCTCACGGGTCTGCATTGGAGCGATCAGTTCGTCGGCAGGGCAGCTTCAACAATGATGGAGAGGAGTGTTTTGGCGTTGAGCAGCGATCGTAGTGCAGAGCGAACGTTCAACTGATCGTCGGCGAGTCGGCAAAAATGACACGCATGCCGCTTTTTTCTGCTGCCTAAATACAATCCTATAACTAGACTACCGACCATAGACGATAGAGGGATCGACCATCTGGTGGGTTATGGAATGGGCCAAGTGGCCGATATTTTGCGTCGTGTCAAAATCCGTTGGACAGATCGGTACCGGCTACGCGGCGGTTGGGCAGGGAATTGGCCGTGAACCACGGGATTTTCATTGCGGCCTGAGGCTGCTCGAAAACGAACCGGCGACGATTATTCCGGTGAATCTCGACGACGCCGGAAGTGAGCCGCCAGTCATCCGGGAAAGAGAGAATGTTCCGTTTGAGAAACCGCATGTCCGGTTCCAGTCATGCAGGATCCGCTACGACCTCGTCCTGTGACGGAACGGTGAGTTCTCTCTTCGCCTCGGATTAATATCTGACCATACGGGTTGGTTGGGTATAATCGTGCGTATCTGTGGCGCGGCACGGGGCCACCGCATTGTACACACGTTGAGGCACTGGTAAGAGGAACGCATGAAAGCTTTCAAGCTCGTTTTCCATTTTGCGCGCAGCTACACGACCGAACTGGTGATCACGGTGATCAGCATGGTGCTGCTGGTCGGTGTACAACTACTCATCCCGTGGATCATCAAGTCGCTCGTCGCCGCCGTCACCGAGCAACCGCTAGACTCCGGCACGATGACGTACGTTACGAGCCTGACGATCCTGACCGCCGTGGCGCTGGTCGCCAAAGGGGGACTGCAATTCCTGCGCAGCTACATGGCGCATATCGCCGGTTGGGGCGTGGTGGCCGATATGCGCAACCACCTGTACCAGCATCTCCAGCGGCTGTCGTTGCGCTTTTACGAGGACAAACAAACCGGGCAGATGATGTCCCGCATCGTCAACGATACCGACCTGTTCGAAATGTTGATCGCGCATGCCGTGCCGGACATCATCGTCAACGTGCTGACCCTCGTCGGCGTCAGCATGATGCTGATGCTCATGAACTGGAAGCTCGGCCTGTTGAGCTTGATCCCGGTGCCGTTCGTGGTCCTGGTCATGCGCGGCTACGCGAAAAAAGTACGCCCGGCATTCCGGCGGCGTCAGACGGAACTCGGCCAGCTCAACGCTGTGCTAAACGATAACATCTCCGGCATCCGTGAGATCAAAGCCTTCACGCGTGAAGACGCCGAAGCACAGCGGATCTCGCTCGGCATCGACAACTACCGCCGCTCGCTGCTGTACGCGCTCAAGATGATGGCGATTTTCCAGCCGCTGGTGGATTTCACCTCGTCACTGGGCATGCTGGTCGTGATCTACTTCGGCGGTATGCTGGTCAACGACGGTACACTAGCCGTCGCCGATCTGGTCGCCTTTTTCCTGTACCTGGAAATGCTCTACCAACCGATTCGCATGTTGAGCGATGCATGGGAGCGTATTCAAGAAGCGTTGGCCAGCGGGGATCGCGTGGACGAGCTGCTGCAGGAGAGCCCGGAGATCGAGGAGCGACCGGATGCGATCCGGCTGGAATCGCGCGCGCGAGGCGAGATCGCGTTCGAGAACGTCAGCTTCTGCTACAGCCAGGGCGATATGGTGCTGGAGCATATCTGTGTCGAGATCGGCGCCGGGGAGATGGTGGCGCTTGTCGGCCCGACCGGCGTCGGCAAGTCCACGCTGGTGAGCCTGATCCCGCGCTTCTACGACCCGGTGGTGGGCACCGTGCGGCTGGATGGCATCGACACGCGTCACCTGGAATTGGAAGGCCTGCGCCAGCAGATCAGCATTGTACTGCAAGATGTGTTCCTGTTTCACGGCACCGTACGCGAGAACATCCAGTTCGGCAACCCGGAGGCGTGCGAGGCGGATATCGTGCGCGCCGCGCAAGTGGCCAACGCACACCAGTTTATCCGCGACCTGCCCAACGGCTACGACACGCTCATCGGTGAGCGCGGCGTCAAGCTGTCCGGCGGGCAGAAGCAGCGCCTCTCGATTGCACGCGCTGTGCTGAAGGACGCGCCGGTCCTGATCCTGGACGAAGCGACGTCTTCAGTAGACACGGAAACAGAAATCCTGATCCAGGAAGCGCTGGAACGCCTGATGGAAGGCAAGACGACGATCATCATCGCGCACCGGCTCTCGACCGTGCACAACGCAGATAAGATCATCGTGCTGGAAAACACGCACATCGCGGAAATTGGGACGCACCAGGAACTCGTGTCCGTGGGCGGCCTGTACAACCGCCTGTACACGGCACAGCGCAAGTTGCAGCACCTGTCGGCTTAAGGGCTGCGCACAATCGACCAGGGTGCGGGCGCGCATCGCTCCCTTCTTCGAATTTCGCGGGCAGTCCTATCGCTTTCTCAACCACGCTCAGGAGGTGACTACTGAACCAACTATGACAGCTTAACAAAGCAGCTTTAACTGGGGGAACTATCTGACCTTGAGACACGCTTGAGGTGGATCAGTTTCTGTCGATCACTTGAGTTCTTGACCTTGACCCCTCTGGCTCTCTTTTCGTCGATCATGTGGATCACGATCTGATTGTCAAAAACAGGCCTCAGCGCATGGGTTTGCGCAGTCACTCATGATGCGACTCCTTTGGCCGCTGCAGCCCCTCCCTAAGCATGTTGCTCACGTGGGGTTGCTCGTTCCCATGCATCCTCACATCCTGTTTGTCAGGCGAGGCCCTATTCTACTAACTGGCGCAAGGGTTGATCGCGCCCATTTCTCCCGTGACAGACCCCCTGGATTGCCCTCGGGTTTTTTGCAGCGTATACTGAGAATTGACTGTGCCCACGGATGTGATTCATGAATTATGCTCAAAGCTTAATTTCGATTAAGCATCGCTTCGTATCTTTAGATCGTTCTTAATTAGATGCGCAGGGGCCTGTACACCCTCCTCCCATTCCAACTGCGTCACAAAACCACGCAACATCAATGGTACCTAGATATTAGGAGATGCTAGATGAAAAAGGCGCCGGTTGGTTTCAGTTTGTTGCTGGTTGGGCTGATGTTCACCGTGGGCGCATTACCTGGGTGGAGTCCTCGTACTGCACGCGCAGCGGAAATGCAATGGATATGCGATTCGTCTATCCTAAGCGAACTTGAACTGGTTGCATGCATCACCTTAGCAAATAGCGGCTCGGTCTCGGGCACGCTCACCCTCGGCGCAGATATTACACTGACGGCGGCACTGCCAGACATCACCAGCCCGATCACGTTTGAGGGAGGGAATCATTTCGTCAGCGGGGCCCACACCATGCGGGTGTTTAATGTAACCGGTTCCGGCTATCTCACACTCAACGAGATCACCGTAAAGAATGGCGGTGCCGATCATGGCGGCGGAATCTTCAACAACGGCAGGACGGTGATAGTGACCAACAGCACGCTCTCCGGCAACTGGGCCCTCCAGGGTGGCGGCATCTACAACACCTTCGGCGGCACAGTGACGGTGAGCAACAGCACGTTGTCCGGCAACACGGCGACCTCGGGTGGCGGCATCTATAACGCCAGCGGCACGGTGACGGTAACCAATAGCACGTTGTCCGGCAACTCGGTCACTTTCGAGGGCGGCGGTATCTACAACAATAGCACGCTGTCGGTAACCAACAGCACGCTGTCCAGCAACTGGGCCGAATTCGAGGGCGGCGGCATCTTCAGCGATTTCGGTGGCATGGTGACAGTGACCAATAGCACGTTGTCCGGCAACTCGGTCACCGGTGAGGGGGGTGGAATCTTCGACTACGGCGACGCGCTGACGGTGACCAACAGCACGCTCACCGGCAACTCGGCCACCGCCGGCGGTGGCATCTACAAAGACTTGGGCATGGCATACCTGGCCGGAACGATCTTCGACACCAGCGCTGGGGGGAACTGCTCCGTCTCCCTGCTCGACAATGGCTACAACCTGTCGGATGACGATACATGTTACTTCAGCGGGACCGGTTCACTCAACAATGCCACGCTGAACCTGGGTCCGTTGAGCGGAGGCGGCCCCGGTCAGCAGGTGCATACACCAGTTGCTCTAAGCGATGCAATTGGCGCGATCCCTAGCGGCACAACTATCACCAACGGTACGGTGAGTTGGACCTGCAATCAGAGCGGATTCACCGACCAACTCGGCCAGGATCGTCCAATCAACATGGGGGACGCCTGCACCAGTGGCGCGGTGGAGGTGAGCAGGCCTTGCGATCCAGCTAATATCCTGACCGAAGATGAACTGGCCGCCTGCGTCATCATAGCCAATGCGACCCCTGCAACTCTGGACACGATCACGCTCGGGGCCGATATCACCCTGACGGAGGCACTGCCGGACGTCAGCAGCCCGATCACGCTGGAGGGCGCGAATCATTTCGTCAGTGGGAACAACGCCGTGCGGGTGTTTGCCGTAACCGGCACAGGCGATCTCACGCTCAACGAGATCGCCGTGCAGAATGGCAATGCTGATTATGGAGGCGGCATCCTCAATAACGGCACGGTGACGGTGACCAACAGTACACTGTCTGACAACTCTGCCACCACGGGCGGTGGTGCCATCCACAACGTCGGCACGGTGACGGTGACAGCCAGCACGCTCTCCACCAACTCGGCCACCTTAGGCGGCGGCATCCTCAATAACGGCACGGTGACAGTGACCAGCGGCACACTCTCCGGCAACTCGGCCACTTTAAGCGGTGGTGGAGTCGCCAACGGCGGTGGTACGGTGACAGTGACCAACAGCACGCTCTCCGGCAACTCGGCTACCCCCACCACCGGCGATAGCTATGGCGGCGGCATCTACAATGACGGCGGCACAGTGACGGTGAGCGACAGCACACTGACCGGCAGCTCGGCCACCTTAGGCGGCGGCATCTTCAACTTTTCCGGCGGCACGCTGACGGTGACCAACAGCACGCTCTCTGGCAACTCGGCCAATGCTGGCGGTGGCATCGTCAACGACAGTACGCTGACGGTAACCGCCAGCACACTCTCCGGCAACTCGGCTACCGTCGGCGGCGGCATCCTCAACTCCAGTGGCACAGTGCAATTAGCGGGCACCCTGCTGGAACCCGGCAGCAGCGGTGCGAACTGCTCTGGCACGTTCGCGGACGCGGGTTACAACCTTTCCGGCGATGCTTCGTGCGGTTTCAGCGGAACCGGGTCACTCAACAGCGCTACGCTGAACCTGGGGCCGTTGAGCGGCGGCGGTCCCGGCCAGCAGGTGCATACGCCCGTTGCTCCTAGCGATGCGATTAGTGCGATCCCCAACGGCACAACCGTTAACAATAACGGTGTAACCCTGGCCTGCAACGGCACCACAACCGATCAGCTTGGTGTGACACGTCCAATCAATCCGGGCATACCATGCACTGCGGGGTCGGTGGAGGTTTCCTCAACAAGCAACCTGGTGCGCAATGGCGATTTCAGCGCAGACGAGTCCGAATGGGGTTTCTGGGGCGAGATCAGTCATACTGTGAACGCAGGCGTGCTGGAGTTCTACCGCCAGTCGCCCAGTCCCAGCGGCGCGGCAGTCATCCAGGACCTGAACGTCACGCCCACGACCGGCACGATCTTCGACGTGACCTTCGACCTGGGCAACGCGGCCAGCACGCCCAAAGCGGTGTGGGTCACCGTGCGCAAGCCGGATTGGAGCGAGTACCTGACCTGCTACTACAGCATGGCGGCCAACACCCCGGTGCAGTCCTACGGCATGCGCGGCATCATCCACACGGATTGGTCGAACGC
>CAYMTN010000233.1:0-8344 GCA_964393335.1 uncultured Anaerolineaceae bacterium | reverse complement strand
ACGACACGGTCGGGTTTGGGCTGCGCGGCGCGCACGATTGGGCCGCCGCCATCGTCCAGCGCCGGGACGTGCCCCTGACCGTACACGAAGGCCGTAAAAAGAAGCCCGGGTAGCGCGGCGCAACCCGTTTCACGGGAGTCGACATCATGACCGTAACAGTGCTGGCAATCGGTGGCATCCTCCTGATCGGGTGTGTGGCGTTCGGGTACATCGCGTGGGACCGTGTGTCGCGCCGCCGCCTCGTGCAGACTGTGCGGGACCAGTGGCAAAACGCCGGGCGCGACATCCTGTTCCCGCCGGTGAGCGCGACGTTTCACGGCGACGATCCGCACACGCTGCACCAATCGGACGCACCAGAGACCGGCGCGTTGGGGTTGGTGAACGGGGCGCTGGTGTTTGTCACGCGGCAGGATGGCCGCGAGCGTATCACGCCCTTCGACCAGATTCACTGGGTCGGCATCCGCCCGATCATGACGCCGAAATACGAACGGTCGGCGCGCGAGCAGGCGCTGATCGTGCATCACGAGCGCGGCGGGCGCTGGCGGATCGGGGCCTGGATCATGCAACCGGACCGTATGCGCGCGCTGGCGCAGGCCCTCAGCGAGCAGATCGGGCAGGCCGAACTTCATATACTGGCGGGCCGCGAGGATTTTGGCCCGGAAAGCGCGCTGCACCTGGAGCAGGACGTCTACGGCCAGTGGCACCCGGCCATGCAGGCTATGGCGGTCTCTGAGTCCCTGGACCCGCCCGGCCCCACCTGGCAGAGCGCCCAGGGTGACCTGTACCTCGCGCCGGACCGGCTGCTGTTCGATTACGTCAATCCGATCCCGCTGGACCAAGTGCGGCGCGTGGACGTCTACGAAAAAGGCGGGCCGCTGCACGAGCTGAACCCGTTCCACGAGGACCTGCTGCGCATCGAGTACCACACGCCGGACGGCGAGCACCACGTCACCGGCTTCGAGGTGCGTTACGCGCAACGCTGGGGTGAGTTGATCGCGGAGCGCACGCACATCCCGTTTCAGACGCACGAGGGCCGCAAGAAAAAAGCCGGGTAGCGCGGTGCACATCGTGCGTGACCGCCGTCACCGTCGATCTGGCCGCCGCCAGCGGCCCAGACTTCGACGTCGAGCGGTTGGAGTGACGTAGGGGCCGCGTTAGAAGCAGGCTAGAAAGCTGCCGGGCCGGACTGCGCCCGTTGACTCCGTTCCTGACCTCCGCTATACTGACAGATCAACGAACACATGTTCTATGCTGTGACAGCGAAGTGGGGTGTTTAGATGATCCGTTGGACTACGCGCGCCAAACCGGGGGGTGTCCGTCTGCGTGGGGCAGACCGGCGACCTCCGGCACGCGCTGTGGCCGGGCGGGAAAGGAGCGGTCATGTCTGACGACAGCCCGAGCACGCGCGACTTTGTTTTCCAGTTCATCGTCCGCTACAAGCGCGATCACGACGGCCTCTCGCCAGCGATCAAGGACATCGCCGAGGGCTGCGCGCTGCACGAATCGACCGTGCGTTATCACTTGATGAAGCTGCAAATTGAGGACCGAATCCGGGTTTTGGGACGGCGGGCCATCGAGGTAACCGGCGGCGTGTGGGACCTGCCGCCGGACGACGAAGTCGATCCCCGCAACCAGCCAGCCGGGAAGGCCGGGTAACGGCCCGGCTGAGTCGAGTCACTCTTGCTGCGCGGCCAGGGCAACGGCCAGCGCTTCGGCAGCCGCCAGGCCGGAAAGCGCCGCGCCTTCGACGCGCGGGGACCCGAACGCGTCCCCGGCAAACGCCAGGGGCGGCAGATTCTCGGCCAGTATGTACTGTTCCGGGTGCGGCACGACCGGCATAGCATACGTCCAGCGTTCGAGGTGCGCTTCGACGATATCGGTATTGGGGTCTTTGAACAAGCGCAGGCCCGATTCGAGCGCGACCAGCGCTTCCCAATCGGGCAGCCGCCACAAATCGCGGCTGTAGGATGGCCCGGCGTGCACGGTGATCACCGTCGCGCCGGGCGATATGCCCTTACGCTGGTTATCCGCCAGCCACGAAATCGGGGCATTGGGGCGCTGCATGGCTCCCGGCGGCGGCAGCCGGACCTCGCCGTTGATCCAAAAAACGCCCGCCAGGCACGAATCATACTCGATCATATCCAGCGCGGCACGGTCAGCGCCGCTGAGTGAAACCAGCCCGGTATCGAGCAGTTGCAGGGCCAGCGGTACCGGCGGGGTGAGCAGCAGCGCCGCGCTGGTATAGACGCGCCCCTTATCATCCAGCGCCAGCCAGCCACCATCTTGCTGTGTCACGGTGACCAGCCGCGCCCGCGTGCGCACGGTCAGGCCCTCGCTCAAATGCTCGCCCAGCCGCTGCATACCGCCCCGCACGGCATAACGCGGGTATCCATCGGGCGGCGTGGCCCCCAGACTACCACTGCTCCAGCCCATCGACCACTGGTACACCAGCCCCGCATCCTGCCAGCGATTGACCCATTCGCGGAACTGGGGCGTGCGCACGGTGAAAAACTGCGCGCCGTAATCCGCCTGCCCTGGCCCAAGCGCCAGGGTTGCCAGCCTGCCCCCGGCGGCGGCGTTGCGCTCGACCACCGTGACCTGCAAGCCCTGATGCGCCAGCGTATGCGCGGCCAGCAGCCCGGCAATGCCCGCCCCAACGATCATCACATCTGTCTGGATATGCTCGTCCATAACGCGCCGTCCTGTGCCCACGTTCGTACCCCTATTATAGCTTACCTGGCGACCGGGTGTTATGCGCTTCTCTCATGGGCCGTTCGAGGACCCTCACCCCCGGCCCCTCTCCCGCCAAGCAGGAGAGGGGAGAGACAGGCCAGGCCGATCAAGTCCCCTCGCCTAATCTGTGGGAGGTCGTATGCGGCGCATACGCGGGATTTAGGAATGTGGGCCTGTTCGACGAGCCGACATCTCAAACGGCCTCCGCAGCGGGCCGATCACCCCCAGTCGACCACGCGCCGCCAACGGGCCAACGCCGCCCGCGCAGCGGGCGTGTCAATGCGGGCCAGTGCCTCGGCGGCAAGCTCGCGCAGGTGCGGATCGTCACTGCTCAGCGCGTCGATCAGCGGCGGGACGGCGTGCGCATCACCACGACGCCCCAGGGCCGCCGCCGCCGTGCGCGGCACGAACCAATCCGGCACCGCCAGTGCCGCGATCAGGCCGGGAACGGCGTCGCTGCTCTCGATCTGCGCCAGGGCCAGCACCGTCCCGCGCCGCTGCATCCGGTCGTCAGCCGTGACCGCCGCCGCCAGTGCGGGGATCGCGTCCGGGCCGATGGCGACCAGGGACTGCACCGCCGCCCGGCGGATGGCGTCGTCCTCATCGCTCAGCGCCGCCACCAGGCGCGGGACGCACATCGCCCCGCCGACTTTGCCCAGCAGTTCCGCCGCGCCGAGCCGCACGTCGGCAAAAAATGGGTGGCCCAACGCACCGATCAGCGCGTGCTGCGCCGCCGCATCGTCCAACTCGGCCAACCCGGCCAGCACGGCCAGGGCGGCGATCCGCTCGCCGGAATCATGGCTGCTGAGCGCGGCGACGGATTCGCGCACCGGGCGCGGCGCGTCGTCGGGCAGCGGCACCGCCTCCCAGCTCCGCGCATCGACCAGCGCCTGCACGCGCTGCACGATCAAACTCCAGGGCGGCGCGTCGTCCGAATAGCGCAGGGGGTCCAAAACGACCAACCGGGACGGCACCTCGATGGCCTCGTGCACGACCGGGATCACAGGCACGTTTGCGCCGAGCGCGTACGCCCATTCGTAGGTAAACACGCCCGATACTGCCGCGCGAAACGATTGTGCTGCCGGGGTGATGAGCGTGATCAGCGCGAACGAGGCCCGGATCGCCGGGTCGGTCCAGGGATGCCACACTTCACCGACCTGTGGATCGGGATTGATCCAGGCCGCGAACCCGACGGCGTCCATGACCTGGGCCGCGCGACCGGCCAGCGTGGCGTCTTCGTGGCGGTGCGAAATAAACACGTGTGCCATTTTTCGCAAGTCCTCTCGTATAACGAGGTAAGCCGCCGGTCACGGGAATGCAGAGGTTCCCCCGCCCTATACCGCCTCTGCCAGGGCCCACGTGCCCGGCGGTGACCCACTCAGCCTGAGCGCGGGTCTTGACGTTTTGCGCCGTGCAAAAACCAACAGGTGTGAGGGATCGTTTTCAGCGGTCTGCCGTTCGTTTATCCAGATTATACAGGTTTGCTACGGTTCCCTGAACGGCAGCAGGCCCGTCTGCCCACGCCGGTGCCGTTCAACGGCGCTGAGCGCTTCCGGGGTGCCGATGTGCGTCAGCGCCTCGATGGCGGCGTCGCGCACCACTTCCGCCGGGTCATACAGCGCTTCTTGCAGCCCCTCAATCGCCTTGACGTGGCCGATCATGCCCAACACGCGCGCCGCCACTTCGCGCACGATCAGGTATTCGTCTTGCAGCGCCTCGACCAGCGCCGGGATCGCGCTGGCATCCCCGATCCGCTCGATGGCGTGCGCGACCGTCAGGCGCGTGCCCATGTCTTCCTCGCCACTGCGCAGCGCATCCAGCAGGCCGGGTACGGCGGCTGAGTCCCCGATCTGGCCTAACGCCTCGGCAGCCCACCAGCGGACCACGCCGTCTTTGTCGTGCAGCGCTTCGAGCAGGCCGGGCAGCGCCGCCGAATCCTTGATGTGGCCCAACGCGCCCGCCGCCCGGCTGCGCAGATCTTCGTCCGCATGTTTGAGCGCCTTCAGCAGGCCCGGCACGGCGGCTGAATCCCCGATCTGTCCCAGGGCTTCGGCGGCGGCAAAACGTATGTCCCAACTTTCGTCGGTCAGCGCCTTCAACAGGCGGGGCACCGCCGCCCGCGCGCCGATCTGGCCCAGCGCTTCGACGGCCATCAGCCGATATTCGTCACCGGCTTTGTCCAGCAGCGGCAGCAAGCCGGGTACCGCCGGCGTGCCGATGTCGATCAGCGCGTCCAGCGCGATCTGGCGCACGGTGGAATCCTGGTGGCGCAGCGTCTCGATCAGGCCCGGCACCGCCGGTTCACCGAGCTTGACCAGGGCATTCGCGGCAGGTTTTTGTACGCTGGCATCATCGCTGCGCAGCGCCGTCAGCAGGCCGGTCGTCGCCCGTTTCCCGAAGGCCGCCAGCGCCCCCGCCGCCGAGCGGCGCACGCCGGAGTCAGGGTCTTGAAGCGCCGCTTTCAGGTCCGGCACGACCGAATCATCTTTGATCTTACCGAGCGCAACGGCTGCCGCGCGGCGCATATCAGCCCGGTCGTCGCGCAGCAGGCCGCGCAGGCCCGGCACCGCCGCCGGTCCGATTTTGATCAGGGCTTCAACCGCCGTGCGCTGCGTCTCCGGGCTGCCCTTTTCGAGCGCCGCGTAGAGCACCGGCAGCGACTGATCCCCGATTTTCACCAGCGATCCGGCGGCCAGCAGCCGCACGTCGGCGTTTGAATCGTGCAGCAGATCGTGCAGACCCGGCAGCGACGCCGGACCCAGCATGAGCAGCGCTCCGGCTGCCGTCTTGCGTATCGCCGGGGGAGAATCGCGCACCACGTCCGCCAGCCAGGGCAGCGCCGGTTCGCCGATCTCGACCATCGCGTCGGCGGCAAGCTGGCGCAGGTCCGCCTGATCCTCGCGCAGCACGATTTGCAGGCCGGGCAGCGCCGGTTCGCCGATCTCGACCAGGGCGCGCGCCGCCGTCAATCGCACCGCCGGGTTATCGCTGCGCAGCGCCTTGACCAGGCCGGGCAGCGCCGGCTCACCGAGCCGGACCAGGCCCTCGGCGGCAGTCTGGCGTACCGCGTCATCCTGGTCGCGCAGCGCGGCTTGCAGGCTCGGCACGGCAATCGTCTCGCCTAACGCGATCAGCGTATCGCCTGCCAGCAGACGCACCACGCGTTCGTCGTCGCGCAGCGCCTCGATCAACACAGTCAGGCCGCGCTCGTCCAATTGGGCCAGGGCCGCCGCCGCCGCGATGCGCACGTCCGGGTTGCGGTCGCGCAGCGCCAGTTCCAGGCCCGGCAGCGCCACGTCGCCAAGCTGCACCAGCGCGATGACTGCCGCCTCGCGCACCCCGGCATCCGAATCGTGCAGCGCGGTTTCCAGGCTGGGCAGCGCCATCTCGCCCAACAGCGCCAGCGCATCCGCCGCCGCGTTGCGCACCTCGACCACCGGATCGCGCAGCGCCTGGATCAAACGCGCCAGCGCCACCGCCCCACCGATCTGTCCCAACGTGCGCAGCGCCCGCACACGCACGGCGGGAATCTCCGCGCCTTGATCGAGCAAATCCCCGATCACCTGGGCGGCGGCCTGGGCTGCCGCCTGCGCCGCCATCAGCGGGGCCGGATCGGGCGGGGCGTGACGCAGCACCGATAGGGTCGCTGTGCCGTTTGTCTCGCCCTCGTCCAGCAGATCGCCCTGGGCAGCGCGCGTCCGTTCCGTCTCGACGATGCGCAGCCGCGCGAGCAGTTCGTCCCAGGGGCGATTCGTGCGGTCCGCAAAATCGAGCACGCGCAGCGCGCGCAGCCGGGGATGCAGCATCGACGAGCCGATGACCAGCGGGATCACGTCGACGCCTGCGCCCCACGCGCACGCCCACTCATACGCCACAAATGGTGACGTACTGGCCGCCGGTGACATGATCACGACCAGGGCCAGCGACTCGCGCACGGCGGCATCGACCGCCGCGTTCCACTCGTCGCCCGCGCGCAGATCGGGCGGCATCCACACGACGAAACCCGCCTCGATGAGTTTTGTCTTCAGAATATCGGCAAAATCGCCGTCTTCGTGTTTGTAGGAGATGTACACATGCGCCATGATGCCTGTATCCCTTGTGATGATCGTGTGGTACGTTGACCGTCATTCGTTGGCCGTTCACCGTGAACCGTGATCCGTTGGCCGTGCGGCGGGTGGATCGTCTTAATCATACCCTAGACCGGGGCGGTTTGCTGATCGTGGTGGCGGCACGCGGCGAGACGTGGTGTAATAGAGCAGCACCACAGAGATCACAGAGGGACACAGAGGAATTCAGAGAAAGCGACTCGGCGCGATGGCACACGTGTTTATTTCGTACAAGCGGGACAAATCATCCAGTCGGTTTATCAGCAGGCTAGGCAGCAAATTGAGAGATGCCGGCCTATCCGTCTGGATTGATACCCGAAGATTGCGCGGCGGGGATTCCTGGTTCGATGAGATCGACAAAGCGGTCCGCAAATCCTCTGCAATGATCATTGTCATCACACCGGACGCCCTGAAATCAGAGTTTGTCATGTATGAATGGGCTTTCGCTCGTGGGGCTGAAGTACGAGTTATTCCGATCCTGTACAAGCATGTACCACAAGAAAAGTGGCCCCATTTGCTTCGGATTACGAATTTTTGGGATTTCACAAAAAACAGAAGTCGGTATCCCTGGGATGAGGTTATTGAGGATTTGCGGGCGTTGGAGAAACAGCGCAATCCCGGCACAATCCAGGTTCCAGAGGACGCTCCGCTTGCCGTGAAACAGGCGGCTGCGAAGCTGAATGATGATCTGGACGAGCAAGAATACTATGATATAGCTGTTAGGTTGGCAATGATGGAGAACCCAAGTGCCGACGAACTGCTAAAAGATGTGGCCTTGTGTCATCATCATCAAGGTGTTCGAAGGGGAGCAGTTATTGTGTTAGGACTGCGCGTAGACCCAAGGTTTGTCCCAGTATTTGAAAAAGCCTTGCAGGATCAAAACAAAGACGTTCGCAGATCTGCTATAGACGCGCTTCAGAAAATTGCCGATGCCGATTCTGTTTTGTGTCTGCTGAATTATCTTGAAGAAGTAGATGAAGTATCAGGTTTTGAAGAACGAGAGTATCTGGTGAAAGTGTTAGTTGAAATCGGAGACAGGAATACCACTCCCGTGATGCTCAAGCTTTTGGATGATGAAGATCCGACAATTCGAGCATCTGCCGCGTCCTTCCCGTGGAAAGATACGGACACGGAAGCTATTCAAAAGCTCATGGCACTGCTACACGACAAGTCATCAAGTGTACGTGCAGCAGCGGTAACCAGATTAGGTGAAATTGGTCATATTCCTGCAATCCCTGTTTTGATAAAGAGACTTCGTGTCTTGGAAACGGAAAAACCAGCAAAAAACATCTCAGTAATGGATTCGGCTTCAGAACAAATGAGTATTGTGTACGCACTCCGGCAAATCGGCACACCAGAAGCCCTAGATGCGACCAAGGAATATGAGAGCTTCATAAAAAGTATCGCACTAAACCGGAGATCGCGAAGAGATATTTAGGATACTTCGTTGTTCCATCGGGGATGAACCCCAACGTGGTTTGATCCCCTTCCCCCTCACCGGATTC
>CAYMTN010000232.1:0-8351 GCA_964393335.1 uncultured Anaerolineaceae bacterium | reverse complement strand
CGCGTCGATGCCGGCCACGCTGATCATCCTGGACGGCGAAGCCGCGATCACGCTGGGCGACGATCACGTCGAAGGACGCGCCGGTACGTGGATTCACATGCCGCCCAACCTGCCTCACAGCATCGTCGCCAAAACGCCGCTGGCGATGCTGCTGGTGATGTTCCGCGCGACGGGGGAGGCGTCCGCAGGCTGACCGCATCGACGAACCGCGCCGGGTCTTTTTCCGGCGGCGGTTATGCCGCTTAGCGCGTTCGCTCCATAAAAATCGTTTTTTCGGGAAAGGACTCTTTGGGTATGACCGAGCAAACAACCAACAAGGGGGGCTGGCTCACGGTGGGCCGTGTGCTGGTGCTCGGATTGGTCGGCGTGGTCCTCGTGTTGGGCCTGATCCTGGTGATCATGGCCGTCAGCGAATCGGACGAAGCCGAACAAGGTCCGGTGCGCGTGAATGCCCTCGCCAATAGTGATAACAAGTGCGTCGAGTGTCACAAGCGCAACACGCCGGGTATCGTGGAGCAGTTCGGGTACAGCACGATGGCAGCGGCAAACGTCGAATGTCAGGACTGCCACGAGGTGAAATCCGACTATCCCGGCGCGGTCGAACACGAAGGCACCTACGTGCTGCGCTCGCCCACCGCCGCGATGTGTGAAGACTGCCACACGCAGGAGGTCAAGGAGTTTTACGCCAGCCGCCACAGCCTGCCCGCCTACGTCGCCATGCGCGGCACCGCCGACCTGACCGACCACCAGCTCGCCATGTACGCAGCCATCCCCGAAGGCAGCTACGGGCCGGATAAAGAACGGAACGCGCTATACACGCTCGAAGGCCCGGCGATCACGCGCTTCGCCTGCGAAGTCTGCCACAGCGTCGGCAAACCCGCCCCAGACGGATCGGTCGGGCAGTGCCAGAAATGCCACCTGCGCCACGAATTCAGCCTGGAACAGGTCCGCAAGCCGGAAACGTGCAACGCCTGCCACATCGGGCCGGATCACCCGCAGTGGGAAATATACGTCGAGTCGCCGCACGGCATCGCGTACCATACCGGCGGCGAAAACTGGAACTGGGACGCCGAAGCCGGGACGCTGTCGGTTAAGGATTTCCCCGCGCCGACATGCGCTCTGTGCCACATGAGCGGCTTTGGCGAGTCCGGCACGACGCACGACGTCGGCGACCGCCTGACGTGGTACCTGTTCTCGTCGATCAGCGAGCGGCGGCCCGCCTGGCAGGATAACCAGGTCCGCATGCAAAAAGTGTGCCTGGAATGCCACAACGACAACTTCGTCACCGACTTTTACACTGGGGCAGACGCGCTAACCGAAGCCGTGAACGCCTGGGTCCAGGAAAGCAACGACGTCGTCCAGCCGTTGAAAGATAACGGCCTGCTGACGGCGGAACCGTTCGACGAGCCGCTCGATTTTGAGTACTTCGAGCTGTGGCACCACTGGGGCCGCACGGCGAAGTTTGGCGCGTGGATGCAGGGGCCGGATTATACGCAGTGGCACGGCGCGTACGAGGTGCTGCATTCGATGGCCGAGTTGAAGCAGATGGTTGCCGACAAGCTCGAACAGGCCGGGAACACGGCGACCGGGACCACCACCGGGGACACCGGATCGGACGGCTGAGTCATGTACCATCTGGCGACGATTGTCCCGCCGGTCAGACGCGTCCGGCTGCCGCTGTCACGCGATCAACTGATGCTGCTCATGGCGGCCATCAACGAGATTTTTCTCGGCGTCGATATCTACCTGGCGCACAGCATCAGCGGCACCATCGTCCCGAACGAGTGGATACCGATCATCTTCGGGCCTATCGCCGGGGCGGTGCTGCTGGTCGCGGGTTTGATCGCGCTCAAGCAGCGCAGCCTGGCGACGGTCCTGGCAACGCTCGTGCTGCTGGCCAGCACGGCGGTTGGGCTGCTCGGCATGTATTTTCACCTGCGCCGGGTGGCCTTGCCCAGCGCGCCCGCTGGCGATCAACTCACCGTGACGCTGCTGGTATGGGGTCCGCCCACGTTGGGGCCGCTCATGTTCGCGCTGGTCGGTTTGCTCGGCATCAGCGCCGCCTGGATCGAGGACCCGCCGGACAGCGGGCGGCTGCGTCTGCTGGGCGGCCTGCACCTGCCGCTTCCGCTGAGCAAAACGCGCGCTTACTTTTTGATGTTGGGCCTGGGCACGATGGTCACGACGATCAGCGCCGTGTTGGATCATGCCCGCACCGGCTTTGAAAATCCCTGGCTGTGGATACCGACGACCGTCGGCATTTTCGCCACCGTCGTCCAGATCACGCTGGGTTTTATCGAGCGCCCGACGCGATCCGACCTGATCACGTACGCGGCGGCCATGCTGCTGCTGGTGATCACCGGGCTGGTCGGCGCGGTGCTGCACGTCGAAGACAACCTGACGGCCAGCGGCGCGTTTGTGGCCGAACGGTTCATTCGCGGCGCGCCGTTTTTGGCCCCGCTGTTGTTCGCCAATATGGGCATGTTGGGGCTGCTGGTGCTGCTCGATCCGCGCTCGGAAACGCTGCGCGACGAATCGCTGTAAGCCATTTGTTTTTCGCCTTAGCTGATTGCTGACCGCTGTACGCTTTTCGCTTTTTGGAGAACACAATCAGAGTTGGCATGGTTTTTTCGTAGGGGCGCTGCTGCCGAACCGCCGGTTCGCCTGCGCCCAGGGTGGGGCAAGTGCCGCCCCTACGTTCTGCCATGTTTGATTGATTACTCCATTAGCTGATTGCTGATCGCTGAAAGCTGATCGCTGATCACTGTTCCACCAGAAAGGTCCGTCATTCATGCACATCCTGGTGCTGGTAACCGGTGATTACGGCTGGCGGCATGTACGTAACATGCGCCAGCACAGCCCGCCGGACTGGCAGATCGCCACCTGGGAGACGCCCAAAGTGCTGCCCCCCGTGTTGGATTATCCCGAAGACTACCTGCCGGAGTCGCTGCCACCCTGCGACCTGATTCTATCCCTGGCGGAGGTGCGCGGCGCGGCGGAACTGATCCCGGAGATCGCGCAGATGACCGGCGCGCGCGCCGTGATCGCGCCGATTGACAGTGTCGCGTGGCTGCCGGTCGGGCTGGCCCGCCAGCTCGTCGGATGGCTGGACCGGCTGGGGATCGCGTGCGTCACGCCAAAGCCGTTTTGTTCGCTGACGGACACACACGCCAACGCGCTGCGCGAGCGCACGACCTACGACGATCCGTTGATCCGCGAATTCGCGCAGCACTACGGCCAACCCGCCTTCCGTGCCGTCGTCGACCCGCAGACGCGCACCATCACCGCCCTGGAAGTCACGCGGGATGCCTGCTGCGGCTGTGCACGGCACGTCGCCGACAAGTTGACCGGCGCACCCGTCGATGATGCCCTCGAACAAGGCGGGCTGGCGCACCACCATTACCCCTGCCAGGCCAGCATGGGCATCGACGCGCAGTACGGCGATACGCTGATGCATATCTCGGGCAACCTGATGAAAGACGCGCTCAAGGAGGCGCTGGCCGGTCACTTGCAGATGCGGTACATCCGTCCCACCGGCTACGTGGAGGACGGCAGCGAGCGCGATCCAGCCGAGACATAAAAACCACTGGCGAACGTCGATTGTTCGCCAGCGGTTGCGGTCTGTGAGACGCGGGATCGCGCCATCAGGGCGCGCCGTCAGGGCGCGGTATCGGGCCGGATGGTATCGTCTCCCGGTGAGTCGTACAGGCCAGCGGGAGCTGGTCCGGCGGGAACCGGTTCGGCGCAGCCCCACCCGCCGGGTGAGAACACGCCTTCGGCATCAGTGGGATTCTCGCCACAGCCCCACCCGCCCGGATGGAACACGCCCTGGTAGTACGGGTGCCCGATCCAGTCGGCGTTTTCGTCGTCGCGGATATCGCCCCACTGCGGGGCATCGACCCAACCCCAGCCCCCCGGCATGAATATGTCTTCGCGCGGTGGGTGATTGGCCTGATTACCCTGCCCCTGCCCGGCGGAATCCGGCCTGCCGGCCTGCGGTCTTGGCCCCTGCCCCGCCTGGACGTCGGCGGCGGGCTGCATGCCCCAGCCGCCCGGCATGAATACGCCCTGCGGCCCCGGCGCGTTTGGCCCGTCCCCACGCGGGAACGGCGTCAATTTGCCGCTGTCAAGCGCATCGTGAATCGCGGCGGCGCGCTCGTCTGTGATCGCCCCGGCCTCGCGCGCCCGGTCGACACAGTCGCCCAGGCGCTCGCGCCACTGCTGCTCCAATGCCTGGAGGTCGACGCCACGCTCGGCGGCCAATTCTTCGAGCGTGCCGCCCTCGCGCAGATAGTCGCGCATGGCAGCGGGCGTCATATCAAATGCGTCGAAGATCGCCGTCATCGCGTTACAGCGCACGTGCGCCGGATCGGCGCTGTCGGACGTCGCGCCGCCGTCTTGCGCCGCCGCTGCGCCCACACCTGCCGCCAGCATGGCGGCTGCCAGCCCGAAGACACTGAACCACGTACGGATACCAGTCATCGTTTTTTCTCCCCAAACTAGACGTTCGTTACCCCATCTACTGCCCAGGGTACACGCCAATCCGCAGGGAAGTTTTGCGAAACTGTAAAATATCTGTTAGCTGAAGCGTAAAAACACCGGGGCGATCCGCCTGGATCGCTCCGGTGCAAGGTGTCGGTATGGGGTCAGAACAGCAGGGCGCTACTCGCCGCCCTCTTCGTCTGCGCCCGCCTGCCGCTGGCTCATTTCACGGTCCAGCAAAAACAGCGCCTGGCCGGACTCACCGATCAGCTTCAACTGCTGCACGATGTTATCCGCCGACGACTCTTCCTCGACCTGCTCGTCGACGAACCACTGCAAAAAGCTGTTCGCGGCGTGGTCTTTTTCCGCAATCGCCAGGTTGACCAGGTCGTTGATCATGCCGGTGACCTTCTGCTCGTGCTTGAAGGCATTTTCGAACACGGCCAGCGGCGAATCCCATTCGACCGGCACTTCGGCAATTGGCGCAAGTTTCACGCGGCCCAGGCGCTCGATGATGAAGCTGTAGAACTTCATGGCGTGCGTCATTTCTTCGCCCGCCTGCACGCGCATCCAGCTCGCAAAACCAGCCAGATTCTTCGACTCGAAATAGGCCGACATCGACAGGTAGATGTATGCCGAGTGCAGCTCCGCATTGATCTGTTTGTTCATCGCAGCTTGAATGGTGTCGCTTAGCATGGTGATTTGACCTCCACAGTCAGAGTAGCTCGTTACAAAACGCCCGGCGGCGGTGCGAGAAGGTCGTGATCGGTTCGGAGTATGCACCTGCTGGAAACCGGGCAGCGTCATCGTATGATCGCTGACAGTGTAGATTGTAAGGGAATGCCCAGGGGAAGCCAAGCGGGGCGCGTTAGAACCACGTCAAAAAATCACCGCGCCCGCCCACGCAACCGGCAGCACGGTTTTTGCGTAATGAATAGTGAACCAAGTTGCAGCGAGGAAAAACCATGACTGACGATTACAGCGGGCCTGGACCCGCCACCAACGAAGCAGAACCTGTCACCACGCGCACGCCCGGCAACGGGGCCGGTCCGCGCAAGCCCAAGCGCCCCACCGACAGCCCTGTGCCGGGTATCAGCATCCCGGAATTGATCGAGGAGCGCAACTGGACCGCGCTCGCCGGGCTGGGTTTGATCGGCGTGGGGCTATTGTACGTCCTGCAAAACGCGCTGAACATCCGGCTCAACCTGTGGTCGCTGCT
Organism: uncultured Anaerolineaceae bacterium; assembly: GCA_964393335.1. Lineage (GTDB taxonomy): Bacteria > Chloroflexota > Anaerolineae > Aggregatilineales > Aggregatilineaceae > CAYMTN01. Next base: position 2,650 of record CAYMTN010000232.1, on the reverse strand, counting down.
GCTGGTCGGCGTGGGCGGCTGGCTGATCGCGGACGCGTGGCGCGCCTTCGACACCGCCGGGCGGACGTGGCCCGAAAACACGCGCAACCGCCTGTTAGGCGGGGCGCTGATCGCGCTCGTGGGCCTGGTCGGCATGATGGATTTTGGCTGGTGGGGCCTGATGCTGCTGGTGATCGCGGGCTGGCTGGGTTATGACTCGTGGCAGCGCTACGAAACCGCCGGGCGCGTCTGGAACGGCAACACCCGTAACCGCATGATCGGCGCTGGCGTGATCGGCGCGACCGGGCTGGTCGGGTTTCTGAACCTGGGAGCGGCATGGCCTCTGCTGTTGATCATCACCGGCGGGGTCATGTTATACAGGCGCACGAACCGCCGCAACGGCGGCTAAGCGTCCTGGCTTCAAATCCCCCCTACGTGACGGGCGGATGCCCCTACCCTACCGGCATCCGCCCGTTTGCGCGTGTGGCGCATGGGCCGGTCACTCCGTCCAGTCGTACAGCATCCACGCCAGATCGGAAAGTTGGGTCGTGTAACGCACCCGGGCGCGGCGTAATTCCAGCGGGCGGTCGCTGACGTGCCGCGTCCCGGCCTCGGTCGTCACGGCAGCTTCGATCCCGACCTGATCCAGCACGGCCAGCACGGCGGCGTCATAACGCCCGCTCGGATAGCAGAAAAAACGCGGGCGCACGCCGATCTCGGCCTCGATCGTCTGCACGCTGCCCAGAATCTGGTAGACGAGGCAGTCATAATCACAGTCAACCGTCAGATCGGGGTGGGACCGGCTGTGACTCTGGATCGCCATGCCCGCCGCCGCCATCTCGCGCGCCTGGTCCCACGTCAGGTAGCCGGGTTCCTGGCGGTCCAGCCATTCGGTCACGACAAAAAACGTGCCGACCATGCCCGCCTGCCGCAGCACAGGGAAGGTGTTGGTATACGCGTCGGCGTAACCATCGTCGAAGGTCAGGATCACGGGCTGCGGCGGCAGCGGCGCGCCGTAGACCAGCGCCGCGTATAGATCGTCGAGCGTGACCGCCGTGAAGCCGTTATCGCGCAGCCAAAAAACCTGCGCGGCGAACTGGTCCGGCGTGACGGACAGGTCCTGGCGATAAACGTCCGCATCCGGCGGCGGTACGCTGATGTAGTGATACATCAGCACCGGCACGTCGATGCGGCGGCGCGTCTCGTCGCGCAACGGCGCGACGGCGCGGCTGCGGTCCGTGCGCGGCCCCAGCGCCGCCGCCAGCGCCCACACGATCAGCAGCAGCGCCAGCGCCGCGCGGCGGCGGCGGTCCAGGTCAGGTGAGCGTCGGGTGATCATGCACTCAACATTAGCAGCGCGCGCCCGGCGCGTCAATGGGCCGCCCGGACGCGAGCAAATCGCGCCGTAATTTGGGCGGAAAATCCCGCTCGGATGTGGTATGATAAAAATACGTGAAAGATTTCATTGAGAAGGAGTACAGGTTACGATGAGCAGTCAGGTATTCTGGGGATCACCCCGCCAGACCCAACTCGATCCCGGCGAAACGCTGCCCGCCAAGCTCGATCTCATCCTGGAACGGCTGAACATCCGCGAGCGCGTGAAGGATCACCGCGTGGCGATCAAGATGCACCTGGGTTACAACGTCGGTTACTCGATGGTTCACCCGGTGTTCGTGCGCAAGGTGGCACAGGCCGTTCTGGAGGGCGGCGGCAAGCCCTTCGTGACGGACGTGGCGCATTCGGTCGCCACCGCCCACGAACGCGGGTACACGGCGGAGACAATCGGCTGCCCGCTCTACCCGGCGGCGGGGATCGACGAAAAATGGTTCGTCAAGCACCCGTACGCGTTCCGCAACGTGACCGAGTTCGAGATCGGCGGTGCCATCGAAGAAGCGACCTTTTTGATCGACCTGGCGCACGTCAAAGGGCATCCGGTGACCGGCTGGGGCGCGGCGATCAAAAATCTCGCGCTGGGCTGCATGACCGGGCGCACGCGCAGCACGATGCACGACGTCTCGCACTACGACCCCTATTTCTTCAAGGATAGATGTCCGGACGAAGCGACGCGTGTTGCCATCCGCGAGTCCTGCCCGTATGGGGCCATCGTAGACGACGCCGAAGACCCGGACGGGCTGCACCTGCACCATTACAAGTGCAACCAGTGTATGCGCTGCCAGGACGTCGCTAACGGCGCGTTCGAAATTCAGCGCAGCGCGTTCATGGCTTTTCTGGAAGTTAACAACATCTCCGCAAAGCTCGTGCTGGATACGTTCGAGCCGGGCAACACCGCGTTCATCAACATCGCCACGCACCTGACGCCGCTGTGCGACTGCTTCGGATTCACCGGGCTGCCGGTGCTGCCGGATGCGGGTGTGTTCGGCTCGAACGACATCGTCGCCATCGAAAAAGCCACGCTCGACGTCACGGCCCAAACGCCGATCCTGGAAGACAACCTGCCCGGCATGATGGAGATCGTCGGGCGCGAGGGGCACCCCTGGCAGTGGATTCACGGCCCATACAAAGACCCCTACGAGCAGCTCGTCCTGGCCGAACAGATCGGCCTCGGCTCGCGCGACTACGAGTTGATCGACGTGTTCCCGCTCACCACCCCGGATTTCAAGCAGGTCACGCACATCAAGGCCGCGCCGATGTAGGCTGCATGGCCCTCACC
>CAYMTN010000231.1:0-8437 GCA_964393335.1 uncultured Anaerolineaceae bacterium | reverse complement strand
GACCTTCACAGGTTCGCGTGTGGACGTGGTCACCGTCAAACACCCGGCGCTGGGTTTGTTCAGCATCGAGATCGACGGCGCGGTACTCTACACGGTCGACAGCGCGGGCGAGGCGACCTTCGGGGCGTCAGTGGCGCTCAACGGCCTGGGTGACGGTGTGCACACGCTGCGCATCGTGCCCGTGAGTGGTACGGTGGCTATCGACGCGTTCGTGGTCGCGCCGCAGAGTGAGGTCCCGGTCGTCGTGCCGACGCCAGAACCAACGGCAGTGCCGACCGAGGTGATCCCGACTCAGGAGCCGACGGAGGTCGTCCCGACAGAAGCACCACCTGTCGAACCAGCGGCCACGCCCGAACCGACGGAGGCACCGGCTGTCGTACCGGTTGGCCCCAGCAGACCGGGTACCAGCCAGTAGCCTGAAAGACGCTGTAATTCACTCCGCCCCGACCACACACCGTGATCGGGGCGGTTTTTTGTCTCCATACACATCTGCTGAAGGAATTGGTTACAATCACATCAGTATTTAACTGCCATACCAACAGGTAAAAACCGATGTCGTATATACTCTTGATCGACGACGATCGCGCGTTGACGAAACCGCTGCAAGATGCTTTCGAAAAAGCGGGCTATCAGGTTACGGTCGCACATGATGGACAGTCAGGGCTGGTGTTGGCGCTGAACAACGACCCCGATGTCATCATATTGGACGTGATGATGCCAATACTCACCGGCTGGGAAGTCTGCGCCGCGATTCGCCAGCAAAGCCCCGTGCCGATCATCATGCTCACGGCCCTCGATGACAGCATCGACCGCATCCGAGGGCTTGAGTTGGGGGCGGATGATTACCTCGTCAAACCGTTTAGCTTCCAAGAACTGCACGCTCACGTTAAGGCGATGCTGCGGCGCGTCACGCTGGATACCGCGCCCAATGAACCTGAGCGATTACATGCGGGCGAGATCACGGTTAATCTGGCGGCTCACGAAGTAACGCTGCGCGGCGAACCGATCAGCCTGCGCCAGAAAGAATATGACATCCTGGTGCTCTTAATGTCTCACTGCGATCGTGTCGTCACGCGCAACGAATTGTTTGACGAGGTGTGGGGCACTGACTGGTTAGGGGATACGCGAACGCTCGACGTACACATGAGTTGGCTGCGCTCCAAGCTGGAAGACGACCCGACCAAACCCGTTTATTTTCAAACGGTGCGAGGTGTGGGCTACCGCTTCGCCGCGCCGGTCGAAGGATAGGCGGCTGTGAATACACTCGGCATCCGGGGAAAAGTGCTGCTGGTCTTCACGAGTGTGACGCTGGCCGGTGGTCTGGCGCTGCTACTCACGGCAGGCTGGCAGCTTCAAAACGCGACGCTGGAATTTTACCAGCATGACATACAGACCGCAGCCCTCAGCCTGGCAAACGGCATGGTCGAGCCACTGGAGGAATCCGAGGGGGGCCAAAGCCGCATCCTACAGACCTTGCTGGAGCGCAATCCCGGCCACCCTGAAATGACATTCACGGTGACGGATTCGAATCGCCGCGTATTGGCCAGCACCGAAGAACCGCGTGTCGCGCTGGGTGCCCAACTGCCCGTCACACCGGAAATAGCCGACGCGCTAAATGGAAGCCTGTCACATACAGTCCGTACAGACGACAGCGGCAGCAAACGCGCCTATGTGGCCGTGCCAATTCTGTACGAAAACCGCGTCATCGGCCTGCTGCGTGCCTCTGCGCCAATGGCAACCGCTACCCACAACGCCCGCGAAAAATGGTACCAACTCATCGCCGTAGCGCTACCTATTTTGCTGCTGACGGTGGCTGCCAGCCTGTGGTTCGGACGTACCTTGATCCGGCCAATCAAACAACTTCATACTTCGGCGCTGCATATCGCCGATGGCGCGTTCGAGGAACGCGTAACGATTCACAGCCGGGATGAGATCGGCCAGCTCGGCGATGCGTTCAATTTCATGGCCGGGCGCATCAGCACGTTGATGGCGGCACAGCGCAGTTTTGTGTCCAATGCGGCGCACGAGCTGCGCGCGCCGCTGATGAGCCTGAAACTACGCAGCGAAGCGCTGCAAGACCCAACCCTGTCCGCTGACCAGCGCGCCGCGTATCTGACCGAGCTGACGCAAAAAATCAACCACATGAGCACGCTCATCACACAACTCTTGATTCTGGCCCGGCTAGATGAGGGCCGGCATCAAGCTGACCACCCACCGGATGACATCGTCGCCTGGCTGCACGATATCGCGCGGACATGGCGCATCCGTGTCGCTGCCGCCGGTCTGCGATTCGAAGCAGCGATCCCCGCGACGCTGCCTGACAGTGCAATGGCAGCCAGCGACCTGCAAATTGTGCTGGACAACTTGATCGAGAATGCTGTGAAATACACGCCGCCGGGGGGACGGATTCGCCTGGACGTCAGCGCAGGTGACTCCACGCTGCGGCTGCGCGTCAGCGATACCGGCGAAGGATTCGATCCGGAAGCACGTGATACCCTCTTTGAGCGCTTCGCCCGGCTGTCACGCGTTCGAGAACGAGAGATACCCGGCACCGGTCTCGGTCTGGCAATTGTCAAAGCGCTGCTGGAACGGTATGGGGGGACCGTCTCAGCTACCAGCGACGGTCCCGGCCAGGGGGCAACTTTTGAGGTGGTGTTTCCGCTGGTCCTGGCATGACGCTCACGGTGTTTCGTGACCGGGCACGCGGGCAGCCGGGCGGGATGGGCGGTTTGAGGAGCTTTTTGAGGCTTTTTTGTTGCTGAGCCGGTAGCTCAGCAGAATGACCGTAATCCCCACGCTGAGGCCAAACATCAGGCGAAAACCCAGGTTTTGCGCGTCAGTGCCAGCGGTGAGACCGTGCGCCGTCGCCAGCAAAAAGGCTGCATAACTCGTGTAGTGCAGCGTCTTCCAGGCGCGGTAGCTGAACAGGCGTTTTTTCAGCGCAAAACTGGGCGTGATGATCACCAGCAGCCAAAAGGCCAGTATACCCAGCCCTGTCGCGTAGGGGCGGTACGGCCCTGTGAAAGGGATGACGATGTCCGTGATATGATAGGTGAAATAGGTGTCAAACAGCAGCGCCAGGCCGTGCCCCATGGCAAACAGCAGCCCCAACCACGAGAGCGTACTGTGCAAAATCATGCTCAAGGGTCCTGGTGACCAGTTTTTGACGAGGTTGCTGCTCAGCACCAGCCCCCATATCACCGACAACGACAGCAGAATATACGCTGTGATGCCAGATGCCCGCGTTATGTACCACGAGAGTTGGTTGTTGGCAATCAGATCGGTGCTCAACAAGTTATTGTGAACAGTCCAGACCGCCGCCAATCCGATCACAAGCAGGCTGAACACCAATGACAAGCGGTCCATCCAGTTTGTTTCACGTTCCATCGTTGTGCTCCTTTCAGCGTTCGGTTCAAGATGGGCGGCCAGCGGATTGAATCCCCTGGCCGCCGGTTGTAGCGGATTGGATCGGCGCTTAGTCGTCGTGTTCCTCGTACTCGTGTCCGGATTCGTGTTCGTAGGCGTCGTCCTGGTAGATGCTGCTGCTCGACTCAGCGGCGGCAATGGTGGTAGGCGGCTGTTGTACGACGATCTGCGGGGAGGCTGCTTCGCGGTAGGGAATGTCGTAAACCGCCAACCCCTGGCAAATACCACTCAGCGATCCAGCAGTACGTGCCATCCAGGCTGAACCACTTTGAGCATCAGCCACCACCAACCAGGACCCATCTGAATTCATGCCGCCGACCGGGTATTCGTCACCCCGGAAGCCGTAGCTCAACACGCTATAGCCGGTGCCGGGACCGCTGCGCAGGTTGACCGACGATGCGTCAACCGTCAAGGCACAGGATGTCGCGTTAGCTACCATCTCTCCGGTTGCCGGTGAACCGGCCTGGGCAACCAGGGCGGGCAACATGCTTTCCAAGTCCGAGGGCAGCGCAGACATTACCTGCACGCTGGCGACGGTTTCCTGCTGCGGAGCCGTATTCAACAGAGTCAGTTCGTACTGCCCGCCATCCACGACGAGGCTGAACCCGTCAAAACCGCCGCCGCGCAGCATGACTACCACATGGCCCGAACTATCGACAAGCTGCGCCGTCACGGGCGCACCGGGGAACGTGACGGATACCGTCCCGGTCTGCTCGGCGGGAATGGCGACCTCAGTCACTTGAGAGGAAACCGTCCCGGTGAGGGGTAGATCAACAGACTGCTGCACACCAAGCACCTGCTGCGTGTTGGCAACCAGGGCTGTTGAACTGGCCTGCGTCAGATCGGCTTGTGAGGCCACACGTACATACGCTTCTGCCGTGCCGGATAACCGCTGTGCCGTCAATACATACGAACCGGCATCCGGCGCAAGCCGCAACTCGATTTTGTGCACGCGCGGATCCGCCATTTGAAAAACGACGTTTCCCCCATCATCAGTTACAGTGACAGACGCCTGATAAAGCTCCAGAGCAACCGCGCCCGTCGTGCCGGGAGTCGGGGTAATGATCACATCGACGCCAGGGGTTCCATCATTGAGCGTAATCACGTCGCTGCCACCGCCTTGAGCGCCGACCAACTGAACACCCGCCACGCTAGTGACGAGGATTGCGAAAAGTAATGCGTACCGTTTCATGATGCAATGCTCCTTGTTTAAAAACGGGATAACGGAAAAATCAGGCCAATTCGACGATGGCTGCTTGAAAATCGGCGGTTGCCAGCACTGCACCATCGCGCCGCACGACCAGGGCAGCCTGTCGCGGCTGGGACAATAACCAATCCAGACCGGCATCACTGCCCAACAACACCAGCGTTTTGGCATACGCTTCGGCCAGCACCGCCTCCGGATGGATCACCGTCGCGGAAAGCACATCTGTAACGGCGGGTTGGCCGGTGCGCGGATCGATCAGGTGATGCTGCGGCATGCCGTTTTTGACCCAGTGCCGGTAATCAATGCCACTCGTGGCAACCGCTGTATCGCGCACACTAATCGTCGCCAGCGGCTGATCGCTGCCCGGACTGCCGACATCTACCAACCAGCCCGGCTGATCGTGCGGGGCCGCCCGCGCCACCAGATCACCACCCGCATCCACCAGGCAGGCCCCGTACACGCTGAGTCGATCTGCGACCTGTTCGGCGGTCCATCCTTTTGCGGTGCCGCCCAGGTCAATTTGCGACCCGGCAGGCAGGCGGATCGTGCTGTGTTTCGTTTTGACTGCCAGCCCGCGCCAATCCGGCACGACGACGGGCGTCATATCGGGATCGTCCCCGACGCCGTGCTCGACGCCATCACGCATCAGATCTTCAAAACTCCGCGTATATCCGGCGGCAGCCAGCGCCGGGAGCACCAGCGGATTGCATAACCCGCCGGTCAACCGGGCGGCGCCCTGCGCGTTGAGTACCGCTTGCAGCAGCGTATCGCTGGCTGCTACCCATTTCCCGCTGCGTGCATTCAGGCGGCTTAACTCGCTGGCTGGGCGGAAACGCGAGAGCGCTGCTTCGATAGTTTCGACCCAATCCGGCACCTGTCGCAGGATCGTGTCGCCATCATCTGCTGTTTCCAGCCACACGTTAAACTGCGAACCCATCGCGCGAAAGGCGATCACATATTGGCGGGCAGTGACAGGCGGCGAGAGTGGTGAACGCGTCATCGAGATGACCTCGTGCGAGGCCGCACGGGGACGAATACCTGCGAAGCAGGAGCCTGGACGACAACCGGCGAGGGCGGTGAAATCTGGACCGGCGAGGGCGGCTGGATGACGGTCGTGTTCCGCGATGAGTCATCGTCGGATTCTCCGTCCCCAAGATGCCGCAGGATCGTGATAACCGGTGCGGAACCGGGGATCGTATTGCCTGACAGGGAATTTGAAGCAGCGGGATCAGAGTTGAATGATTGCGGCTGGAGCTGCGCTAACGCCGGAGAAACGACATCCTGAGAAGGGGCTGATGTGCGGTCCAGGGCAGCAAGGCTCTGTGCCCCGATGATCGTCGCTAACGTGCTGCCGGTTACCAATGACAGGCGGACGGCAAATCGTTTTGTTGAGTTCAGTTTGTTGGGTGCCATGTATACGCTCTCCTTGAGTTGATGTTCCAAGGATAAACGCAAACACCGGCACTTGTTTTAACACTGGCTCAAATTTGACTTAAATACTCCTTAAATTATTCCACCCATTCGAGCTGTCCCATCTGGTCCGTGTCATAACCACCCAAATCGGTCAAAATGCGCCGCGCTTCATCGCCGGATAACCAGGCGGCCAATCGCTGGACCGGCGGCAGCGCCCAGACCTCAGCGGGTATGACCAGATCGTAGCGCTCGGTCGTCAGGCCAATAAAATCCAGGCCGTACGCAAGGGCCGCGGCTTCGATCCCTAGCCCAATATCAGCGCGGTTTTCGGCCACAGCGCGTGCGACCTCCGAATGGGTGGTCACCGTGTCTTCATAGCCGGCGATCTGTCCCGAACGGATGCCGTGCGCCCGCAATTGCGCGTCAAGCCATACGCGCGTTCCGGCCCCGGACTGGCGGTTGATGAACCGGACGCCGGATCGCGCCAGGTCACTCAACCCGGTGAAGGCAGCCGGATTGCCGGGCGGCACGATCAAACCCAAGCGGCGGTGTGCCAGGGTCACCAGTGCCACGCGCTGCCCTGGCAGCAGCCGCTGCACGAACGGAATGTTGTAATGATCGGTTTCTTCATCCCACAAATGGCTCCCGGCGATGTCGGCGCGGTGTTCCGCCAGCGCGATCAGCCCGCCCAGGCTGCCACTGAACGTCACGTCCAGGGAGTGATGCGGCGCGATCTGCTCAAATCGTGCCGCCACAATCGAGATCGCCGGATCATGGCTCCCCACAAAACGCAGGGTACGGTCTGGCAGCAGCACCGTTTCGGTAGACAGGCTGCGCCAGCGATCCAATGCCTGGCGCAACGCCCCCTGGACTTCATCCGGCGTATAACCGTCTGCCAGCACGCGCAACAAAAAGGACTCGGCCTCGTGGAACAATGCGGCACGCCGCAGCGGGGCAGGTCGCTCCGGCAGCGCCGGAACCGCGACGCGCGTACCTTGCCCCGGACGGCTGGTCACCAACCCTTGCTGCACCAGTTCCTGGTAGGCACGCTGAACGGTACCCGGCGCGCAATGCCACTGTGCCGACATCTCGCGCACCGGCGGCAGTTCATCGCTCGGCTGCAACTGGCCATAAAAAATGGCCTGGCGGATCGTCTCTGCGATCTCCTGATACAAGGGGGTCGGGGTCATAAGGCATCCTGGAGAGCTGGCTAAACTGTGTCAATTGAACCTGATCAATTGACACAGTTGGACAATTGGCTTATACTGCGGACCGGTTATCTTGTCCCTCCAGAATGAAAGGTGTCCGCCCGTCATGTCACGTTCACTCCGTTTGTTATTGATCCTTTTCGTTTTGTTGACAAGTATCGCCCTGTTGGCTGCCTGCGGCGGCGACGATAACAACAAAGACGATACCTCGTCGAACAACCCTGAACCGACGGCGACTGTCGAAACTGCCACCAGCGAGCCAGCAGGCGACTCCCAACGGCTGATCCTGGCTACCACCACCAGCACCGATGACTCCGGCCTGCTGACATATATCCTGCCAGACTTTGAGGAAAAGTATAACGCGTCTGTTGACGTGATCGCGGTCGGCACCGGCCAGGCACTCGAATTGGGGGCCAATGGTGACGCGGACGTGCTGCTCGTCCATGCGCGTGCGCGCGAAGACGCATTCGTAGCAGATGGAGACGGTACCGCGCGTTATGACGTGATGTACAATGATTTTGTGATCGTCGGTCCCGGCGATGATCCAGCCGGGATCAAGGGGATGACGAGCGCGGCTGATGCATTCGCAAAAATCGCGGAGACAAAAAGCACCTTTGTTTCGCGGGGAGATGACAGCGGCACGCATACCAAAGAAAAAGCCATCTGGGCCGCTGCTAACCTCACACCCGAAGGCGACTGGTACATTTCCGCCGGTCAGGGCATGGGTGCCGTGCTCACCATGAGTGACGAAATGTCAGCTTACACGCTCAGCGACCGCGCGACGTATATCGCTCGCAAAGCCGAAGGGCTGTCACTCGTCATCCTGGTTGAAGGCGATCCGATTCTATTTAATCCCTATGGCGTTATTCCGGTGAATCCGGAAAAGCACCCCGGCGTCAATAACGAACTGGCACAGCAGTTTGTAGACTGGCTCACGTCCGTCGAGACGCAGCAGTTGATCGCCAGTTTTGAAGTCAACGGGCAGCAGTTGTTCACACCGGATTCGGAGCAGTGGCGCGCCGCGCAAACAAACTGACAGGTATGGAGGTGTCACATCGAGACGATCCTCGAAGCCATCAAACAAGCACTGCGGCTGATCATCTCGTTTGACCCGGCGGTAACGGAAATCATGCTGCGCTCACTGCGCGTGACGGTGAGCGCACTTGCCATCAGCGCCGTGATC
>CAYMTN010000230.1:0-8441 GCA_964393335.1 uncultured Anaerolineaceae bacterium | reverse complement strand
CATGGTACAACCTGAATAACAAGGGAGTCGATGAAGGAGGCTGCGTGAACACGCTAACCACCTGGCGGCCTTCTCCCCTGGCGAAGGGCAACCCCCAACACACCAATCTGGTAGAGGTAAAGAAGGCGTAAGGGAGGATGACTCATGGCTAAAAAACAATTGGCTTTCTATGTGGACCTAAACCTCTGCACAGGTTGCAAAGCGTGCCAGGTAGCGTGCCAGGATAAATGGAACCTGCTTCACGGGATGAAATGGCGGCGTGTGGCAGAATACGCAGGCGGCACATGGATCGAACATGATGATGGCTCATATTCCCAGAACGTGTTCGCTTATTACGTGTCTGTGGCGTGCAATCACTGCGAACGCCCAATTTGCCAGGAAGTCTGCCCGGCGAATGCGATCTACAAGCGGGACGATGGCATTGTGTTGATCGATGATAGCAAGTGCATCGGCTGTCGCTACTGTGCGTGGGCGTGCCCTTATGCTGCACCCGACTTCGATGAAGATACAGGCAAAATGACCAAGTGCACGTTCTGCTCCGACTACATCGACGCCGGGCAGCCGCCCGCGTGCGTTGCCGCCTGCCCCTCGCGTGCATTGAACTTCGGCGAGCTGAGCGAGTTGCGCACCAAGTACGGGTCGGAAAACGAGATCGCTCCGCTACCACCGGCTAGCCTGACCGAACCGTCACTGGTCCTGACGCCGAGTCCCAAAGCGGAACAAACCAAAACGGGAACCGGACAGCTAGCCAATCCTGAGGAGGTATAGTTGCTATGAACACGCGTGATTGGGCCTTGATCATATTTACGATCCTGACTCAAATGTCGGTGGGCTCGTTTCTCGTCCTCGGCATCGTGCACTTTTTTGCCAGGCGCAAAGCCGGACTCCAGGAGGCGGACCGGCTCAGTGATCGGGCCTTGTTGGCAATCGGCCCGGTGCTGGTGTTGGGTTTGGTTTCAGCGTTCCTACACCTCGGCAGTCCCTTCAATGCGTATCATGCCCCCGCCCATTTCAGCGGATCATGGTTAAGCCGCGAAGTGGTCTTCGACTCAGCGTTCATCGTCGTTGGTGGGGTATTCGCCATTATGCAATGGCGGAAAATCGGGACACCCTCACAACGAAACGCTGTTGCCCTGCTGGCGGCGATAGTCGGCGTGGGCTTGGTTTTTGTCATGTCGCGGCTCTACATGCTGCGCACGCATCCGTCATGGAACACGATTGCTACGCCGATCACCTTCTATACAACGGCCTGTCTGTTAGGGGCCCTGGCGATGGGGGCGGCATTTGTTGCCAACTACAGCTATATGCGCCGCCGTTGGCCTGAAGGGAGCGACGTCCAACGTGATCTGCTGCGCGGAGCGCTGCGCTGGATTTCGATGGCGTCGATTGTTCTGGTCGGTGTCCACCTGGTCGTGATTCCGCTCTACGTCGCCCATCTCTCGGCTGGCGATGCGGCGGCGTCTGAGAGCCTGAATCTGCTCATTGGCAGATACGGTATCGTGTTTGCCTTCCGCCTGGGACTGGTGTTCCTGGGGGCGGCGATTCTGGGTGCATTCATCTACCGGAATACGATCAACCCTGGACGTGAGCGGATCATGGGCTATCTGGCTTATTCGGCGTTCGCGATGGTGCTGATCGCAGAAGTCTTGGGGCGTTACTTGTTCTATGCGACGGAAGTCCGCATCGGCCTATAACGTCTGGCGCTTGCGATAAGCAGCCTGGGAGATGCGGCGCATCTCCCAGGTTTGCACTATCTGGCTTCGAGAAAGGGCGAACATGAATACCGACAACCGGCAGACTATACTGATCGCTTGCCAACTTGCCTATGGTTTTTTGGCCAAGGCATTTTATGAAGAACCGGAAAGCACGTTTATAGGTTCGTTGTTTGATGAAAACTTGTTTGCTGACTGGCCCCTGGACCCCACCACACATTTTTCGCGAACCGGTCTGGATCTGCTGTGTGATTTTGGCAAAGGATGGGAAGAAGGCGAACTCGCCGGCCTCAAATGGGATTACCGCCGATTGTTTGTCGGACCTGACCGGCTGAAAGCGTATCCATGGGAATCGGTGTATTTGGGTAAGGACCACATTCTGTTTGACGAGCAGACCATCGCCGTGCGGCAGTTATACCGGCGGTTTGGGCTTCAAACCGCTCGCCAACGTCGAGAGCCTGAGGATCATATCGGCCTGGAACTGGCGTTCATGGCCCACCTGTGCGGCCAGGGATTGGTGGCAATCGAGCAAGCAGACCACGCAGCGCTGGCTGATCATTTGAACACGCAGCGCGATTTCCTGCGCAATCACCTGTTGCGTTGGGCGCCGGCGTTTGCACAGGCGGTTATCCAACATGCCGATACAGACTATTACCGGGGAGTAGCCTATCTCCTGCTGGGGACGATGGGCACAGCGGCGCGCTTGTTTGACCTGGAACTGGAAATCAGGGAGTCCGCACTAGATGCTGCACAGATTCGACCAGTTGGTTGACGCTCCAGAGCGCCCGCCAATTGCGGTTGACCCGGATCATTGTCTGCACGGGCGTGATCGCCTCACGGCATGCTCAATCTGTGCGGACGCCTGCCCGGTGGGCGCAATCCAGATAACCACATCGGTTGTGTTGGATGAGCAGCGATGTGTCGCGTGTGGATTGTGCATTCATCTGTGCCCTGTCGCTGCATTCAGCGGTGATACCGGCGCCAATGACGTAATCACGTGCGCTGCCCGGCTCGAGAATATCCACACGCTGGCACTGGTGTGCCCGCTGTGTGCCGCACCAGGCCATGTTCCGCCGGACATTGACGCAGTTATCCGCACTGGGCGATGCCTGGCGGCGCTGGGGCCATCCGTTTATGCCGGGCTGCTGGCGCTGGGGTTCGAGCGGATCGTCATCTGGTTGGAAACGTGTACGGACTGCGTGCTCAATCCGGCGCGCGAAGCGATTAACCAGAACATTCTCAAGACACAGCGCGTCCTGCAAGCATGGGACGCAGCCGACCGACTCACAGCCGTCGAGTCCTCCCCGGAAGGTGATGCTGAGCGCCCGGTTTATGATTCGATGAGTCTGCCGCTTTCACGTCGGCAGTTATTTCGCGTGTTTATGCCGGGAAAAGCGTCTGAAGTCCTCGTTGATGCGCTGACGCCAGATGATTTTCCCCAATCGACACCTTCCGGGCCGCCTGCTGAACGCCGCCGTTTGTTGGCGGCCCTGGGGCTGCTGCCGTCTCCGCACCCTCAGACTCTCTGTCCCGCCCCGCTGCATGGCCAGACGTTTCAGCAAGTGCAGGTTGTGGGAGCGTGTACGGCCTGCGGTGTATGCGCCCGTGCCTGCCCGACAGGTGCGCTCAGATTGATCCGGGACGACGAACACGACCGCTTTGAACTGGAATTTCTTTCGGCGGCCTGCACGGGATGTTCCGTATGCCTGGATTTGTGTCCTCTGGCACTAGACCAGGGGGGAGTCCCCTTTATTACTGAACTCCTGGCGCGGCAGTGGGTCACGATCGCCAGTGGTGAGTTGGCGTGCTGCCAACGATGCGGTACGCGCCTGGCAGAGAACGTTCTGCATGATGGCCTGTGCCCGATGTGCGCGTTCAGAAAAGAGAATCCGTTTGGTTCCCGAACGCCGCGTGGTCTTTAACAATTGAAACTCCGAATCTGCCAGCCTACAGCCAGAGTGCCAGGGTTGGCAAATCGACCTCGCAGGGCGAGGGATTCTGCTGCAATTTGATTGGCGGAATCAGGGTCGCATGTGGAAACGCAGCGGCCTCCCGACGTTGTGACGCGAGTCACGACTGACTTGGTAAGGAGAATCTAGCCGTGTATTTTGCCGCCAGTTCTCCGCTGGCGTCTTTTATTTATGGGGATGGGAATGCCTCGGTCGATGATTGAGACGCACGGCCTTTCGGTGCACTATGGAGCTGTTACCGCTTTACGCGATGTTTCGCTGGCAGTAAACGCGGGCGAGTGTGTGCTACTGACCGGCCCATCAGGGGGCGGCAAGAGCACGTTTGCGCGTGCTCTGACCGGCCTGATTCCACATACAATAGCAGCAGAAATGGACGGAGAAGTCTTCGTCGCAGGGATGAACACCCGTACACACCCTGTCGCTGAACTGGCGCAGTGTATCGGGTTTGTCCTGCAAAATCCCTCGTCCCAGTTGTTCCATTTGCGAGTCGAGGACGAAGTGGCTTTTGGCCCGCGCAACCTGGGCCTGGATCAGTCCGACATTGCCTGCCGGGTCGAATGGGCACTTGAAGCGGTTGGGCTGTCCGATCTGCGGCAATGCTGCCCCAGCCATCTCTCACGTGGGCAGCAGCAGCGCGTCGCTATCGCCAGTGTTCTGGCTCTCCGGCCCCGCATCCTGGTGCTGGACGAACCCCTCGCTTCGCTGGATTTGCCGGGTACCCGGCAAGTGCTGGCGACCCTGCAAACGCTGCATAACAGTTTGAACATGACCATCTTGCTGATCGAGCATCGGCTGGCTGAAGTAACCGCCCTGGCCGAGCGTATGGTGTTGATAGCCGGTGGGCAGATTATGGCCGACGGTGCGGTTTCCACCCTGCTCTCGGACCGCAACTTGTGGCAAGACTGGGGACTGCGCCGACCATCCGGCCAGCCCAAAACAACATGGCAGACACGGGTCGTCCAGCGCAAGCCGCCGGCCCCCGATCAACAGCCGCTCCTGGAACTGCGCGGTGTGGCCGCCGGGTATAACCGTCGCGCGGTAATCACTGACCTGAACCTGGCGCTGTACCCTGGCGAGTTCGTGGCCCTGGTGGGTCATAACGGAGCCGGAAAATCAACTGTGGCTCTGGCGGCTGCCGGACTGATTAAACCCATGTGTGGGCAGGTGCGTTTCAACGGCGGCAAACGCCCAGACCCTGGTTTGGACGTGTCGATCCTGTTTCAGAACCCTGCCGATCAGTTGTTTACGGACTCGGTCGATGGCGAAGTCGCGTTCGGTCCGCTCAACTATCGCGTCTTCGACCCGGAATGGCACGGGCGGGTTTTGTCCGAAGCTGACTTAACCGCCTTGCGCGACCGGCTGCCGGTGACGCTCTCCGTCGGACAGCAGCAGCGCACCGTGCTGGCCGCCTGCCTGGCGCTGCGTCCGCGCCTGCTTATTCTGGACGAGCCGACGCTGGGGCAGGACTGGGGCCACTTGCAGCAGTTGATGGAATTCACCGCCCGGCTAAACCGTCAGGGAACCGCCATCCTGCTGATCACCCATGACTATAAGCTGGTATATCGTTATGCACGCCGGGTCATTGTGATGAAAGATGGACGAATCATGCTCGACGGTGTGCTGCAACGCCAGCCAACCGTAAGGAGTTGGGAGAAGGAGTTCTCACGATGAAGTACACAGTCCGCGACTTAGTCCTGTTGGGCGTTTTCGGCGCGCTATGGGGAACCGCTGAGATGTCGCTCGGATCGGTTCTGCACATGATGAACGTGCCCATGACGGGTATGTTCATGTCGGCGATTGGCCTGACGGTCGCATTGATCGGGCGGCTGTTTGTGAATCGTCCAGGCGCGACTTTTTTCATCGGCGTGATTGCGGCCCTGCTCAAGATGTTCAGCTTTGGCGGTGTCGTGGTCTACCCGGTGTTCGGCATTCTGATGGAGGCTCTGCTGGCCGACGCTGCACTGACTGCCTTGCGCAAGCCGGGCCGGATCGCGTTTGCGCTGGCTGGAGGGATGGGTGTCACATGGACGCTGATCCATCCCTTTGTCAGCCAGGGAATCCTCGCCGGGCGCGAGATGTATGTGATCTGGCTGGATACGCTGGACGAAGGTGCTCGCATTCTGCACATTGACCCCACCATCGGCGTCTGGTTGTTCCTGATCATGGCGGCTATGTGGTTTGCGGTTGGTGTGTCTGCCGGCCTGCTCGCCTGGAATATCGGCCAGACCGTGCAGGCCAGGACGGTCAACCTGGCCCCCTCGACTCCCGGCAAATACGGAGGGGAGGAGTCCGCACGCGGTTAAGTCGCTCCCGCCTGTGGAATAAGGATTTAGCGCGTACCGAAGACAAAACGTATGCAGCCACAAAAACCGTTAGGACGAGTTACTTTTCAGTTGAGTTAAGGAGTCTAATCACAATGAAACACGCGACTTTGATTATCATATTTGTGCTGGTCAGCCTGGTGGTGCTCCTGACCGGCTGCGCAGGTGATGCCAACTCGTCGTCTAAAGAAGGGATGCTTCAGGTTACCGATGGCTCTCAGTCAAAATCGTATACTCTGGGGGACCTGCAAAAACTACCGGCGTCTGAAGCAACTTTCCGTGATATATCCTACAAGGGCGTGCAGTTGAATGTCTTGCTGGAACAGGCGGGCTTCAACCCGGCTGACATCAAGATCGTCAAGGTGACAGCACTGGACGGCTTTTCCGTCAATTATGAGTCGGAGTTGTTCACAAAAGGCGATACGCTGGTGGCCTACCAACTGGCGAACGGCGATCCACTGGGCGAGGACGATAAGCCGTTCAGAATGGTGCTGCCGGACCAGGAGGGCAAGCTCAACCCGCGCCAGCTCAAAGAAATTCGGATTCTCAAATGATCGGCCCCAGGAACGTGGTGCACTCCCCCGTCGTTCCCACTTCTGGATGGCGGGTTGGCACGCCTGGTTATCTGGCGCTGTTGATCTGGGTCTTTGTGCTGATCTTCTTCTTGCCCCAGCCCCTGGCCCCGCTGGCAGCAGGCGTTGTATTGACTGCCAGTTTCCTGGTCTATAGAGAGGCATTCCGGCGGCTGCTGCGGTGGCGCTGGCTGCTGCTGATGGGCCTGCTGATCGTGCCCAGCGCATTCTGGATGTACGACTGTGACCTGACGGTGATGGGAATTCCCTGTTCGGAAGCAGGTTTAGTCGCTGGCTTACGTATAGCGCTGCGCGCCCTGGTGGTTATCCTGGTGATCGATGTCTTCTCCAGCCATGTCGAAATCACCGAGGTGGCCGGACTGCTGGAACGGCTGGGCTTGAAGGGCCTCGGATTTTCGATGGGTATTGCGGTTAATCTACTGCCCAGCCTGCGACAGTCAAGCGAACACACGTGGCACAGCTTACGTATGCGGGGAGGTTTCCGCGCGCAGCGCTGGCAGGCCCTACGCTTTTTGTCGGTCACGGTGATCACCAGCGCCTTGCACCGTGCCGAAGAGATCGCATTAGCGGCTGAAACGCGCGCTTTTGCTCCTGGGAAGGCGCGCGCCTTGCCGTTGACTCCGGGCCCGCTTGATAAATTATTGATAGCGGGTTGTTTGACCTCGTTCGCTGGACTGCTTGTGCTCTCCATCGTATAGACGGGCAGCGCACCGGAATCCAGAACGAAAGGATTATCACTGTGTCAACCCTGGAAGTTTTACTTGCAACCAGCGCCGCGCAACATTCGCATTTGTGCCCACGCCAGGTACTCGGCGTGCGTATGGGGATGTCTGCGGGGCAGGTATTGGGGCTTGAACTGCCTCAAGCCGATAAACGCCTGTTCACATTCATGGAAACAGATGGCTGTGCCGCCGACGGCGTTGCCGCTGCCAGCGGCTGCCGGGTTGGTCGCCGCACCATGTACCTGCTCGACTTTGGCAAGGTTGCGGCCACATTTGTGGACACAGTCTCTATGCAGGCATTCCGTATTCATCCTCACCCGGATTGCCGCATGCACGCTGCCTGGTATGCCCCTGATCAACCGGATCGCTGGCACAGCCAATTATGCGCTTATCAGATCATGCCGGATGAAGAACTACTGGTGATCGAACCGGTCCAGATCACGGTTTCGCTGGAGGCTATCATCAGCCAGCCGGGCCAATGCGTCGTGTGCGAGCGGTGCGGGGAGGAGATCATGAACGGGCGTGAAGTCGTGCGGGATGGCGTACCGCTGTGCTGTGCGTGTGCAGGTCAACGATACTATGTCGTCAGTGATCCGTACGCTGGCCGAATCGCCCAACCGTTTGGATTTTCCCGTACCCCAGAATACACCGTGCAATCGTGACATGAAGCGAAACAGGTGATATCTCGGCAAAACGCGCGGTATCAACGATATTTGGATAAATATCCATCCGTAAAGTCGTCTTGGTAGGGGCGCTGCTTGCTGCGCCCAGCAATTTACGGATAGGTTGTAAGCCGCCGGACAAAAACCAATTGGCTGGAATCTCCTCCGCCTGGGCGAGTGTGGTACAGTAATCGTGAACACGAGTTAGGATATGTGCGCGGACGAACACACACCAGACCTTGTCGCGCTGGACGCCGGGATGACCAACAAATCATCATGTGGGTCAATTTGATCGATCTGAAGCGCGGGAAACCAAAGGGCATTCCATTTTCTGCGAGCATGACTTGGAAAAAACATCAACTTCAGCCTTATCACATGATCGCTGTGTTCTATCCAGTCCCGCTGTAGCACCAAACCTGCCGATGAACCCTTTTGGCATGTCAGTCACGGGTACATTGTCG
>CAYMTN010000229.1:0-8508 GCA_964393335.1 uncultured Anaerolineaceae bacterium | reverse complement strand
GCCAATCCGGGGTTCGTGTTTGGCCGCTAGGGCGTAAGGGTCAAATAGCTGCGGCAGGGCCTTGAATAGATCACCAACATACAGGTGAAGGTTGAAGTCGAAGAAATCGACAAGCCCGACTTGAACGCGCGCCTGGTGGCGGTGAATATCGCCGGCCAGCTTGAGCGCCGCATCGGCCACAGCCGCGCCATCAAACGCGCCATCGGCCAGGCGATGCGCCAGGGAGCCGAAGGCATCAAGATTCAGGTCAGCGGGCGCTTGGCCGGGGCCGAAATGGCCCGCCGCGAATGGCAGATGGAAGGCCGGGTGCCGCGTAATACGCTGCGGTCGAACATTGACTACGGCACCGCCGAGGCGCTGACCACCTTTGGCCGGATCGGCGTCAAGGTGTGGATTTATAGGGGTGAAGTTCTGAGCGAAGAACCACGCCCGATCGAGCCTACCGACGTATACGTGAGTCAATAAGCAGAACCGCCCACCCACGGGCCAGGGCTGCTGCGGCCCGGTTCTGACTGTCTAGGAGTAGACGACCATGTTAATGCCAAAGCGGGTTAAACACCGCAAGCAGTTTCGTGGCCGGATGAAGGGCAAGGCCATGCGAGGCAACACCGTGCAGTTTGGCGATTACGGGTTGCAGGCGCTTGAACCGGCCTGGATTTCCAGCCGTCAGATCGAATCTTCCCGCCGGGCGATTATGCGTCACATCAAACGCCGTGGTCGCGTGTGGATTCGCATCTTTCCAGATAAGCCCGTCACCAAACGTGCGGCAGAAAGTCGTATGGGTAAGGGTAAGGGCGCGGTCGATCACTACGTGGCCGTCGTCAAGCCGGGGCACGTGTTGTTCGAGATGTCGGGCATCGAAGAAGACCTGGCGCGCGAAGCGCTGCGCCTGGCCGCTTTCAAGCTCCCGATTTCGACCAAGTTTGTCAAGCGCGCCGACCCGATTTCTGGTGAGGAGGTGTCGTAATGACAAAAACCACTGAGATGCGGCGCATGACCCCTGCCGAACTGCTAGGGGCCCTTGACGACGCAAAAGAAGAGCTGTTCAATCTGCGGTTCCAGTGGGAATCCGGCCAGTTGGAAGACTATACGCGCATCCGCATTCTAAAAAAAGAAATCGCGCGCCTTCTGACCGTGCTGCGTGAGCGTGAACTGGCTGCGGAACTCGTTCAGGAGGAAAGCGATGCCGAATAATCGCAAGCGGCTGGTTGGCCGGGTGATTAGCAATGCGATGGATAAGACGGTAGTGGTCGGGGTCGAACGCACCACGCGCCACCCGCTCTATAAAAAAGTGATCAAGACCACCACCAAGTTCAAGGCCCACGACGAAAGCAACGCGATTCCGGTCGGGGCGCTGGTCAAGATCGTTGAGAGTCGTCCGATCAGCAAAACCAAGCGCTGGGCGGTCGAAGAAGTGTTGGAATTGCCGGAGCTGGAAGCGTAACCGGGTAAGGCCCTGAGTGAGGCAAAGACAAAGATGATCCAAAACGAATCACGACTGAAAGTGGCCGATAACACAGGGGCGCGCGAACTGCTGGTCATCCGGATCGTTGGTGGCTCCAAGCACAAGACAGCGACGGTCGGCGATATGGTGATCGCCACTGTGAAATCCGCTGCGCCGCAAGGTTCAGTCAAAAAGAGCGAAGTCGTGCGCGCGGTGATCGTACGCACGGCCAAAGAGTACCGCCGCAACGACGGATCGTATATCAAGTTTGACGACAATGCCGCGGTGATCTTGCAGGGTGAAACCAAAGACCCGCGCGGGACGCGCATCTTCGGGCCGGTCGCGCGCGAGCTGCGTGAACAAGGGTTCATGAAGATCGTCTCGTTGGCACCCGAAACCCTGTAGGCTGCCAGCCTGAGATTGGAGTGAGGCAAGAATGCAACGCATCAAAAAGGGCGACACGGTCGAAGTGATCGCCGGCAAAGACAAAGGTATGCGCGGCGAGACCCTGCGGGTGCTGCCCAAGCAGAACCGCGTGGTGATCGAGCGGGTGAACATCGTCAAGAAATCCCAGGCCCCCGTTCGCGCCGGGCAAGGGCAGGTTCAGCCGGGCATCATCGAGTATGAAGGGCCGATTGACCTCTCGAACGTGATGCTGGTCTGCCCGCAGTGTGATGAGCGGACGCGCGTCAGGTTCCGTGTGGACGAAGACGGCACGAAAATTCGCGTCTGCTGCAAGTGCGGTCAGGACATCGACTGACCGGTCCTGGCAGAGTGAGGTAGGAATATGGCAACGAATCGTTTGCTGGAACTGTATCGTAAAGAGATTGTTCCGGCTCTCATGGAAGAGTTTAACTTCCAAACCCCGATGCAGGTGCCGCGTGTCACCAAGGTGGTCGTGAACATCGGCGTCGGCGAAGCGCTGGATAACGCGAAGGCGCTGGACGCCGCCGTCGAAGACCTGCGCGTCGTCACCGGCCAACAGCCGGTCATCACCAAAGCCCGCCACAGCATCGCCGGGTTCAAGCTGCGTGAAGGGCGCTCGATTGGCGTCAAAGTTGACCTGCGCGGCGAGCGGATGTGGTCTTTGCTGGACCGCCTGACGAATATCGCGCTGCCCCGCACGCGTGACTTCAACGGCGTCAGCCCGGATTCGTTCGATGGCCGGGGCAACTACACCCTGGGGTTGCGGGAACAACTGCTCTTTCCCGAGATCGAATACGATAAAATCGACAAGGTGCGCGGGCTGGAGATCACGATCGTGACCACCGCCCAAACCGATGAAGAAGGACGCCGCCTGCTCAAGTTGTTGGGCATGCCGTTCCGTGAGCACTAACTTTTAGTACGTCAGAGCGGATTTAGGTTCTGGGGAAGGTAAGACCCTATGGCGAAAAAGTCGATGGTAGCGCGTGAAAAACACCGCAAGTACAAAGTGCGGGTGCGTAATCGCTGCCAGTACGTTGACCCGAATTCGGGTAAAGTGTGCGGGCGTCCGCGCGGCTACATCCGCCGCTTTGGGCTGTGCCGCATCCACTTTCGGGAACTTGCCCTTGAAGGCAAAATCCCTGGGGTGGTCAAGTCTAGCTGGTAAATGACCGGAGCAAATCATGAACAGTGATCCGATTGCTGATATGTTGACGCGAATTCGTAATGCGCTGATGGCCGGGCATTCCAGTGTGGCAATCCCCCGTTCCAAGGCCAAGCTGGCCGTTGCGAATATTCTGAAAGAAGAGGGGTACGTCGAAGACGTTACCGTGGGCGATGAGATGCCGGTCGCGATGATTCACGTCACGCTCAAATATTGGGGCAAACGGCGTGAACGTCGTCCCGTGATCACCAACCTGGAGCGCGTGAGTAAGCCTGGTCGCCGCCTGTATGTCGGCAAAAACGAGATTCCCTGGGTGCTGAGCGGGATGGGAATTGCCATCCTGACGACGCCCAAAGGCGTGATGACCGGCCAACAAGCGCGTCGCCAGGGACTGGGTGGCGAGGTGCTCTGCTACGTCTGGTAGGTGGCGACGAGTAAAGCGCCGATTTGACGCCTGAACTGGGACTTGCGGGTGCCAGTAGAGCAGCAGGGCGAGGAGTCGAAGCCCCGGCTTCACGATGTTCGCCCAGCGTTTCTACACCCCACCCAGCCCCAGCCCAGTGCCCCGGCGCTATAAGTGTTCGTGTGTAAGGCACAGAGGAAGGATAAGAACCGTGTCACGAATTGGGAAAAAACCGATTCCGATCCCGGACAAGGTTCAGGTCACAATTGACGGCAGTTACGTCGCCGTCAAGGGCCCGAATGGGGAGTTGTCTCACCGCTTCCCGGTTGATATCACCATCAAACAAGAAGACGACCAGATCGTCGTGACGCGCCCCACCGATATGCGCCACCACCGTGCGCTGCACGGTATGACGCGCGCGCTGATCGCCAACATGGTGACCGGCGTGAGCACGGGCTTTGAGCGCGTGCTGACGATCGAGGGTGTCGGCTATCGTGCCGAGATGGAAGGCGCGACGCTGGTTATGCATGTCGGGTACTCGCATCCGGTTCCGGTCGAACCCCCAGCCAACGTCGAGTTTGTGGTGGAAGATCGCGGGCGTCTGATCCGCATCCGAGGAATTGATAAACAAGTGGTCGGTGAGCTGGCCGCCAACATTCGCAAACTGCGTCCCCCGGAACCCTACAAGGGCAAGGGCGTGCGTTACGAGGGCGAGTTTGTCCGTCGTAAGGCTGGCAAAGCAGGTAAGGTCGGCTAGGCTGGAGTGTCGTAAGAGAGAGACAGTCAATGAGCGAAAAAGGACGCAATGCACGCATCCGTCGGCATCACCGGGTACGGGCAAAAATCTCAGGCACGGCAGAACGGCCTCGCTTGAATGTATTCCGCAGTCTGGGTAACATCTATGCCCAGGTCATCGATGACATGGCGGGCCACACGCTGGTTTCGGCCTCGACGATTGACCGCGAGCTGCGTAGTCAGGTCGAGGGCAAAAACAAAACCGAAGCCGCCAAACTGGTCGGTGAGCTTGTTGCCAAGCGCGCCCAGGCCGCCGGTGTCAAGCACGTCGTGTTTGATCGCGGTGGGTATCAGTTTCATGGCCGGGTCAAGGCCCTGGCCGATGCCGCGCGCGAAGCCGGACTAGAGTTCTGAGTTAGTGAATTGAACCAGGCGATTCACTGGCCGGGGGCCGGCACAGGCTCCCGGCGGTGCAGGCTGGTAACTGGAGAGGAACATGGGAAGACGAGAACCGCGGCGCGATGATGACCGCGAAGAACTCGATGAGCGCGTAATAGATATTACCCGCGTTGCCAAGGTGGTCAGAGGTGGCCGCCGCTTCGCCTTCCGCGCAGTGGTGGTCGTAGGCGACAACCAGGGGCAGGTGGGTATCGGCGTTGGCAAGGCGCGTGGCGTGCCGGATTCCATTCGCAAAGCATCGGATCGCGCTCGCCGTAATATGAAGCGAGTGTCGTTGTCAGGCACAACGGTTCCACACCCCGTCACTGGCAAACGTGGCGGTGCGTTGGTCCTGCTCAAGCCTGCGTCTCCCGGTACCGGCGTGATCGCCGGTGGTGGGGTGCGTGCCGTGCTGGAAGCCGCCGGCGTGCGTGACATCTTGAGCAAAAGCCAGGGCAGCGCCAACATCCTGAACGTGGCGTATGCCACCATTGACGCGCTCGATGGCCTCAAGGACGTGAAAGAACTGGCAGCCATGCGCGGCAAAGACGCAGCGGATATTCAGCCATTCTGGAAGCGCGGGAGCCAGTCCGATGAGTGAGAAAAAACTACGCATCACCCTGGTTAGAAGCCCGATTGGGTACAAAGAACGCCAGAAACGGACGGTCCGTGCATTGGGGCTGACTCACATGCATTCGACGGTGGTCCATACCGATACACCGCCCGTGCGTGGCATGATTAACAAAGTCAGCCACCTGGTTGAGGTGGAGGAAATCGAAGCATGAAGTTACACGATCTACGCCCCGCAGAAGGGTCGACCAAACCGCGTAAGCGCGTTGGGCGTGGTATCAGCGCCGGTCAGGGTAAAACCGCCGGGCGTGGTACCAAAGGCCAGGGCGCACGCAGTGGCGGCGGCAAAGGCGCGTACTTTGAAGGTGGACAGCTCCCGCTGGTCCGGCGTCTGCCGTTTAAGCGCGGGTTCACCAACATTTTCCGCGTGGAATTTCAAGAAGTGAACGTCGATGACCTGGCGCGCGTGTTTGCCGAAGGCGACAGCGTGACGCCCGAAACGTTGGCTGCACGCAACTTGGTCAAGAAGGCTGATAAGCCGGTCGTGATTTTGGGGCGCGGTGATCTGGCGGTCAAACTGTCGGTTGCGGCGCACCGTTTCTCGAAAAGCGCGCAGGAAAAAATCCAACAGGCGGGCGGCAGCGTCGAAACACTCGACGCCGTCGAACCCTGGCTGTCTCGCCCCCTGGTGACGGTCAAAAAGCTGCGCAAAGAGCAGCTGGCTGAACGGCGTGCCAAGCACGAGAGCCAGTAACCGCCAGACGAGCTATCTGGCCGGGTGAGGCGCGGTTGGCCCGCACCCGGCTGGCGTTGGTACAAACAGCGATCTTGAGTGGCATAGCGATAGCGAATAAGGATACTAGATTATGATCGAGGCGCTGCGGAACGCATTCCGATTGCCTGACCTACGGCGCAAAATGCTCTATACCCTGCTGATCCTGATCATCTATCAGTTTGCGGCACATGTGACGGTCCCTGGTGTGGATCGCAGCGCGCTGGATCAGCTTTTTAGCGGGGAGCAGGCAGGCTTTCTGAGTGTGCTCAACCTGTTATCCGGTGGGGCCGTATCCAATTTCAGCGTGATCGCAAATGGCGTGTACCCGTACATTACCGCCTCGATCATTCTGCAATTGCTGGTTCCCATCATCCCCCGCCTGGAAGCGATCTCCAAAGAGCCGGGTGGGCAGGAAAAAATCAACCAATATACCTACTACCTGGCCATCCCGATGGCGGCGTTGCAGTCGATCGGCCAGATCAACATTTTCCAGAGCCAGGTGAACCAGAGTGTGAGCGGCGCTCCCCAACTGATACCCGGCTTTGGGTTTGGCAGCGGCAGCGATCTGCTCACGACGTTGTCGGTGATCGTGACGATGACCGCCGGTACCATGTTTGCGATCTGGCTGGGTGAATTGATCACCGAGCAGGGCATTGGTAATGGTATCTCAATCATCATCTTCGCCGGTATCGTGGCGCGCGTCCCGTCTAACCTGTACCAACTGCTGCAAACGCACTTCGTCTTCAACCTGACGGCGTTTGTCACCCTGACGATTGTGACGGTCGTGGTGATTGTCGTCATCCAGGAAGGGACACGGCGCATCCCGGTGCAGTACGGCAAACGCGTGCGGGGCCGGAAGATGTACGGCGGGGGCGCAACGCACATCCCGCTGAAAGTCAACACGGCGGGCATGATCCCGCTGATTTTCGCCCAGTCGATTGTGACCTTCCCGGCGATTATCGCGGGGTTCTTCAGCGGCAGCCTGGCCACCCAGATTCAAAACACGTTTGGCAACCAGCGCGGGTTTACCTACTGGTTCGTGTATTTCTGGCTCGTCGTCGGTTTCACGTACTTTTACACCGGCGTGATGATCCAGAACCAGAACCTGGCCGAAAATCTGCAAAAGAACGGCGGGTTTATCCCCGGCATCCGGCCTGGGCGGCGCACGCAGGAATACATCAACCGCATCGTCAACCGCATTACGCTGGTGGGCGCGGTTTTCCTGGGCGCGGTGGCGATCTTGCCTGGATTCATGCAGATCATCCAGCGCCTGGTGTTAGGCCAGGCGGCCATTGGCCGCAACCCGGCGCTTGTCATCAGCAGCGCGGGGTTGATCATCGTGGTCGGCGTGGTGATCGATACCATGCGCCAGCTCGAAGCGCAGCTCACGATGCGCAACTATGATGGGTTCCTGCGCTAACCCGCAGGTTCCTGCTCAGAGGTCTTCCCGGCTGTGACTGATGGGGCGGATCACCGATCCGGCCCCTGCGGGACCGACCTCAACCGGTTTTGTTTACCTGAGTGGCGCGTGGTCCCGGTCGGGACGGCGGCCCTCTACGAGACAGATAACGACGATGGCTGTAATACCAAAAACGCCCGACGAATTGTTGATCATGCGCGAGGCTGGCCGCATCAACGCCCAGGCGCTGCAAGCGATGCGCGAGGCGGTGCGTCCCGGTATCAGCACTAAAGAACTGGATCAGATCGCGGCGGACGTGCTGCATAAGCACGGGGCGAAGGCGGCGTTTCTGGGCTACCCGCCCGGCAGTCCGTACCCCTTTCCGGCGACGATCACGGCGTCTATCAACAATGAGTTGGTGCACGGCATCCCCAGCGCGGATCGTATTTTGCAGGATGGCGATATCATCAGCCTGGACTGTGGCACGATCTACAATGGATATGTCGGAGATTCGGCCTTTTCGATGGGCGTTGGGGCGATTTCGCCCGAAGCACAGCGCTTGCTCGATATGACCGAGCAGGCGCTCTACAGAGGCATCGAAGTGGCGCAGGCCGGCAGGCTGACCAGCGACATTTCGCGCACGGTCCAGAAATTCGTCGAATCACGCGGGTACAGCATCGTGCGCGAATACACCGGGCACGGCGTGGGCCGGACCATGCACGAAGAACCACAGGTGCCAAACTGGTGGCCTTCTGGCCGCCAGCGCGCGCGGAACTGGCGCGGCATCAAGCTGGTGCCGGGTATCACGTTCGCGCTGGAGCCGATGGTCAATGCCGGCAGACCGGGGACGCAGGTGCTCGACGATCACTGGACGGTGGTCACGCAAGATGGCTCGTTGTGCGCGCATTTCGAACACACGATTGCCATCTCGCCCGAAGGCCCACCGTTGATCCTGACGGCGCTGTAGTGGGGCGAAGCCTCCCCATAAACAAACGATGTTGGATGTGATAATGGCGGCAAGGGAAGTTAACCCTAGCCAAGTTCACGGCTTTTCGTTAAAATAACCATTCCGTCCGGTGGGTTCATGCCCGCCGAAGTGCGAGGAGAACACGGTTTTATGGCACGTATTGAGGGTGTTGACCTCCCGCGTAACAAG
>CAYMTN010000228.1:0-8513 GCA_964393335.1 uncultured Anaerolineaceae bacterium | reverse complement strand
GAGGAAGATTACGCCTACGTGATTCACGGTGATTTCGTGAGTATGAGTGATGGGTCGGGCATCGTGCATATCGCCCCGGCATTTGGCGCGGACGATATGGACGCGGGGCGTGCTTATAGCTTGCCGGTGATCCAGACGGTCGCCGCAGACGGTGCGTTCATCGATGCGGTTGCACCCTGGGCCGGCATGTGGGTCAAAGATGCCGATCCGCTGATCAAAAAGGAACTGGCATCGCGCGGACTGTTGTACAAATCCGAGGACTACGTCCACAACTACCCGTTTTGCTGGCGCTGCCACACGCCGCTGCTGTACTATGCCCGCGAAACATGGTACCTTGAATCGACGCGCTATCGGGACAAGATGATCGAGCTGAATCAGACGATCAACTGGGTGCCGGAACACATCAAGGATGGGCGTTTTGGCAACTGGCTCGAAGACCTGCGCGACTGGGCATTGGGCCGCGAACGCTACTGGGGCACGCCGCTGCCGGTCTGGAAATGCGAGAATCCCGACTGCAACCACATGCACTGTATCGGCAGTGTGGCCGAGTTGGCCGGGTTGAGCGGGCGAGATTTATCTGACCTGGACCTGCACCGTCCTTTCGTGGACGAGGTAACGTTCCCGTGCCCGCAGTGTGGCAGCACGATGCGACGCGTGCCGGAATTGATCGACGCGTGGTTTGACAGCGGCGCGATGGCCGTCGCCCAATGGGGTTACCCGTTCAAAAACCGGGACCTGTTCGAGCAGCAGTTCCCGGCGGATTACATCTGCGAGGCCGTCGACCAGACGCGCGGCTGGTTCTTCAGCCAGCACGCCATCGCTACGATGTTGTTCGAGAGCGTGAATTTCAAGAACTGCATCTCGTTGGGCCATATTTTGGACGAGCAGGGCCGCAAGATGTCCAAGAGCCTGGGCAATATTGTCGAACCCTGGAGTGTGCTGGACCAGTATGGCGCGGACGCGTTCCGCTGGTACATGTACACTGCCGGGCCGCCCGGCGAACCGCGCCGGTTTTCGGTTGAGTTGGTCGGCGAGGTCGTGCGGAACTTTTACCTGACGCTGTGGAACGTCTACAGCTTCTTTGTGACGTACGCCAACATCGACGGCTTCGATCCGGGCCAGGCTGCCGTGCCGGTGGCCGGGCGTGACGCGCTGGATCGCTGGATTCTGAGCGAGCTGCACACATTGGTGCGTGAGGTCACGCAGGGGTATGAAACCTACGACGTGCCGCGCGCGACGCGGCCTATCGAGCAGTTTGTCGACAGCCTGAGCAACTGGTACTTGCGCCGGTCGCGCCGCCGCTTCTGGAAGTCGGAGAGCGACACGGATAAACTGGCTGCTTACCAGACGTTGTATGAATGCCTGGTGGTGGTCGCCAAGCTGTTGGCACCGACCATGCCGTTTTTGTCCGAGGCGATCTACCGCAATCTGGCGGCAGGCGCGACGTCTGGCGAGCCGGAAAGCGTCCACCTGGCGATGTGGCCATCCTGGGATGGCGCGCTGATCGACGACAGGCTGATGACCGATATGCGTCTGGCGCAAAGGCTGGTCAGCCTGGGGCACGCGGCACGTAACAGCGCCAACCTCAAGGTACGCCAGCCGCTGGCCGAAGCGGTCTTCGTGCCGCGTTTCAGCGCCGAAAAAGACGTGGTCACTAACCTGGCCGCGACAATCGCCGAGGAACTGAATGTGAAGGCAGTGCGCGTGATCGACTCGGCAGAACAGATGACCACCTTCAGCTTGAACCCGCTGCCGCAAGTGCTGGGCCGCGCGCTGAAAGGCGATTTCCCGAAGGTCCAGCAGGCGCTGCGCGGAGGTGATCAGGACGACATCGACCGGTGGGCGAAGGCGCTGCTGGCAGGAAATGCCATCACCATCACGGTCGATGGCAAGGACTATACCATCATGCCGGACCAGTGCGAGGTCAAGCAGTCGGCGGCGGAAGGATACGTTATGGCCGAGGACTACGGCTATGTGGCGGCGTTGTCGACCGTGCTGACCACCGATTTGCGGCAGGAAGGCATGGCGCGTGAGTTTGTGCGCCGCGTGCAGACCTTGCGCAAAGAAGCGGATTTCGACATCAGCGATCATATCCTGGTGACGTACCAGGCCAGCGACGGCTTGCGGGCTGCGATCAAAGCGTTCCGCGACTACATCGCGCGCGAGACTCTTGCGGATTCGCTGCTTGAGGGTGTGCCGGTTAATGGGGCGCACAGTGACGCGTTCGATTTTGACGACGAAACGGTCACGATTGGCGTGCGTCAGGTGTAACCCAGCCGGGGGCGAGCAGATGTCCGCTCGCCCCTGGTTTTTTGCCGGTCCCTCTGCTGTTCGCTACAATGAGAACAGCGCGTTAATGACTGGCGTGTAGATGGTTTAACCCGTATTGTTGGATAATGAGGGCTTTGGTCCATGACGACGACAAAAGCAGAGCTACACCACGTATTGCTCGATTTGCGTGAGACATATCAGATCAAATTGGAGCAGATGCAAACCGCCGACGTGCTGGATATCTCCGGCACCGGTTACACCAACCATCAGGCCGACGACGCGACGATGGTCTATGACCAGACGATAGATGCTTCGACCCTAAAAGCCGTCAAAACCCGGCTGCGCCAGGTGGAAGAAGCGCTCGCCAAGTTTGAAACCGGGATGTATGGCATCTGTGAAGAGTGTGGCCGCGAAATCGATATCGCGCGTTTGGAGGCCATCCCGTACACGGAATTGTGTATGCGTTGCGCCGAAACGCGTGATTATCGCGCCGGGATGTGATGGTGGAAGACACACACAAGCAGACACAACGTATCAGGCGGCCATTTTTTGCCGGGAGTGCATGGTGGTGGCTGTTTCTTGTACTCGTGACCGTGCTCACGGTTTTCGCGGACCAGGTGAGTAAGGCGTATGTCGTGGCTCACCTTGCTCTGCACCGGTCGTGGATGCCCATTGATGCGGTTGAGCCGGTGTTTCGTTTTACCCACGTGCATAACACCGGCGCGGCGTTCGGACTGTTCCCCCAAGGTGGATCGATTTTTCTGATCATTGCGGTGATCGTGTCTGTGGTGATCATTTACTACTATCGCCAGCTTTCCGGCAGCGCGTGGCTGGTACGGTTAGCGTTGGGGCTGCAGTTGGGCGGGGCACTTGGCAATGTCATTGATCGCGTGCGGTTGGGTTACGTGGTGGACTTCTTCAACGTCGAATACTGGCCGGTGTTCAACGTGGCGGATAGCTGCATTGTCGTCGGCGTCGTGTTGTTGGCGCTTGTGATGCTCTGGGAAGAATACCAGGTCACACAGCGGGCGAGAGCGACGCACATGCCATCCGAAAAACGTGATCCGTCTGACGAGAAAAAAGCTCTTTTAGGATAAGAACAGTGTTGTGCGAAAACAGGGCAGGCCGGGATCACCTGCCCTGTTTTTTGATCGATGGGTCTACCAGGCGTAGGCTTCGGGGGCAGCGCCGCCGGGGCCGGGCCAGATGTCGTCAAGCGTTTTCAGCGCGTCGTCAGTAAGCTGAATCTCAAGCGCGCGCAGGCTGCCTTCAAGCTGGCTCATCATGCGCGGGCCGATGATCGGCGCGGTCACGACCGGGTTGCTCAGCAGCCAGGAAAGCGCCACGTCGGCGGGTTTTTCTTCCAGGTCGTTGCAGAATGCTTCATACCGCTCCAATTGTGGGCGATTTTTCTCAATACGTTCCTGAACCCAGTCCTCTTTCCGCCGCCCTTCGTTGAGTTGGGCCAATCCGACCAACATGCCACCCGCCAGCGGACTCCAGGGAATCAGTCCCAGGCCGTACGCTTCGCAGGCGGGGATCACCTCAAGCTCGATGGTGCGGGCCGAGAGATTGTACAGGCTCTGTTCGCTGACGAGGCCCATGAAGTGGCGCTGGGCGGCAGCGCTGTTGGCCCGTGCGATGTGCCACCCGGCGAAGTTGCTGCTGCCTACGTAGATCACTTTGCCTTCCTGCACGAGCTGTTCCATCGCCTGCCAGATTTCTTCCCAGGGAGTCCGGCGGTCAATGTGGTGCATCTGGTAGAGATCGATATGGTCGGTTTGCAGACGGCGCAGGCTTTCTTCACAGGCGCGTTTGATGTGGTAAGCAGAGAGCCGGGATTCGTTCGGCCCTTCGCCCATCTCACCGTACACTTTGGTCGCAAGCACGATCTTTTCACGGCGTCCGTCGCCCTGGGCCAGCCAGTGCCCGATAATATGCTCGGTGATGCCCTCACCCTTTTTGCGACCATAAACATTGGCCGTGTCAAAAAAGTTGATGCCTACCTCCAGGGCGCGATCCATGATGGCGAAGCTGTCTTGTTCGGTAGTGTAAGGGCCAAAGTTCATCGTGCCGAGGCACAGGCGGCTGACCTTCAGCCCGGTACGTCCGAGGTACGTGTATTGCATGGCGTAAAACTCCTTTTAATCATCGTGACATAGGCAGCAGGGCCGGGAAGTTTGCCTTGTGAGCGGTAACGGTCCCCATGTCAATTGTACAATAACGCGCGAACTTTTCCACGTCGCCCGTTCCTATGACCGGAGTAACGGCTGTCTTTTTCGGCTTGAAGTGATAGAATAACCAATAAATATTTGTTAGATGGTATTTTGGAGAGAAACGCATGTCACGTGTGATTCATGCCCCGCGCGGTACCCGGTTAAGCTGCAAAGGGTGGCTGCAAGAAGCCGCTTTGCGCATGTTAATGAACAACCTCGACCCGGATGTTGCCAAAGACCCCGATAACCTGATCGTGTATGGTGGGCGCGGGCGGGCGGCGCGCAATTGGGATGCATTTGACGCGATTGTTGACGCCCTGCGTACCCTCGAAAACGACGAAACATTGATGGTCCAGTCCGGCAAACCGGTGGCCGTGTTCAAATCTCACCCGGATGCGCCGCGTGTGCTCATTGCGAATTCGAATCTCGTTCCTCATTGGGCCACTCAAGAGCATTTTAACGAGTTGGAGCGCCAGGGCCTGATCATGTACGGGCAGATGACGGCTGGCTCGTGGATTTATATCGGCACGCAGGGGATTCTGCAGGGCACGTATGAAACGCTCGGTTCGCTGGCCCGCCAAGAAGGGTGGGGCAGTCTAGAAGGTAAGCTGGTCCTGACGGCGGGACTGGGCGAGATGGGCGGCGCGCAGCCATTGGCCGTCACGATGAACGAAGGCGTTGCGCTGATCGTTGAGGTGGATCCGCACATGGCGCAGCGCCGCTTGCGGATGCGCTACGTCGATCAGGTCACCGGCGATCTGGACGACGCGCTCATGCGTGTCATGGCTGCCAAAGAGCGCCGCGAACCGCTGTCAGTCGGGTTGATCGGCAACGCGGCTGATGTGTTCCCGGAGCTGGTCAGACGTGGAATCGTGCCCGACGTGGTGACCGACCAGACCTCGGCACACGATGCCCTGTCGTACGTGCCACACGGAATGCCCTTCGACCAGGCGCTGGCGCTGCGCCAGCAAGACCCCACCGGGTACCAGCGCTGTGCCCGTCAAACGATGGCGCTTCACTGCCAGGCGATGCTCGATTTTCAGGCGCGCGGATCGGTTGTTTTTGATTATGGCAATAATCTTCGCCAGGTTGCGTTTGACGAAGGTGTCAAGAATGCGTTCGATTATCCCGGGTTTGTTCCCGCCTATATCCGCCCCCTGTTTTGCGAAGGCAAAGGTCCGTTTCGCTGGGTGGCGTTGTCCGGCGATCCGGACGATATTTACCGCACGGATGAAACGATCCTCAACTTGTTCCCTGAAGATGAACACCTCACGCGCTGGATCAAACTGGCGCAGCGGGAAGTCGAGTTCCAGGGACTGCCGGCCCGTATCTGCTGGTTGGGGTATGGCGAGCGTGCCAGAGCAGGGCTGGCGTTTAATGAACTCGTCGCATCCGGTGAGGTCGCTGCGCCGATTGTGATTGGCCGCGATCACCTGGACTCCGGTTCGGTGGCATCCCCTAACCGCGAAACGGAAGGTATGCTCGACGGGTCTGACGCGGTGTCGGACTGGGCGATCCTCAACGCGCTGATCAACGCGGTCGGCGGCGCAACCTGGGTGAGTTTTCATCACGGGGGCGGGGTGGGTATTGGTTACAGCCAGCATGCCGGACAGGTGATCGTGGCGGACGGCACGCCCGAAGCCGCGCGCCGTTTGCAGCGCGTCCTGACCACTGATCCGGGTATGGGCATTGCGCGGCACGTTGACGCGGGGTATCCTGAGGCTATCGCGGCTGCCAAACGGCACAATCTCAAGATACCGATGATGAAATAGCCCCACTTGGTCCAGAATCCGGACCTACGCTATACTTGGTTTGGGCTTTTGCGCTGTGGGAGAAACCGATGGTAAGAGAGTATCGTAGCGAAACACTGGAACGGACGCTTCGTACTTTGCATACGGCGGTGCCCGGTATCATCGCATCGGTGATCGTCAACATTGACGGCTTGTTGGTATCGGCTTATCCACCAGGCAACGATGATAATTTTACCGAGAATCCTACCAGTAGCCCTCAGGTGGCGGCGATGGCGGCTACCTTGATCGGGTTGGCAGAGCGCACGCTTGGCCGGTTGGCGCAGGGTGATCTGGAACGCCTGCTCATGGAAGGCGAGGATGGCGTGATGATCGTGTATCCGGCGGGCCGCGCTGCATTGGCCGTGCTTGTCGAAAAAGACGTGAAGATGGGCATGGTGTTGTACGCCGCCGCCCGCGCCAGGAACGACGTGATCAGGATTTTGGGACGGTGAGCGTCACGGCAAGGTGACAACCCAGCCTGTGGAAAAATCAACAGCGTGGTTGAGAGGTTTCAGCCGCGCTGTTTGTGTGCCGATCAGTCAGGTGGCTGATCTGGCTTGGGTGGTGATTTGCCGTCCGGTTGGCTGGACGCGCCGTTTTCCGGTTTGGCGTTCTCGGCTGGCACGTCAACCGGCGTCGTTACCGACGGTTCTTGTTCAGGTTGTTTTGCCTCAGCCGGGGGCTGTTGAGCCTCCGCAGGCTTCGGCGCTTCGGGCGCATCGGGTACGCCGGGTTGGGTTTGGAGAGGCGAGTCTGGTTTGACCTCGGCGGGTGGCGACGGCATAGTCGCTTCCGATACGGCGAGTTTGGCTTCGTCCGGCATGGCGGGTTTGGCTTCAACCAGGGGCTGCGCCGCAGCGGATTCTCCCGCTTCCGGTTTGACGTCAGCCGGGGCAGGCTGTGCCGTAGAATCCTGGCTGACCTCGGCAGGTTGTGGTTCGGCGGGTTCTGGCGCTTTGGCCGTTGCAGGAGCGCCGGTCGCTGGTGCCTTTTCCTCAGCCGGAGGCTCCGCTTCAGCCTGGCCAGCCCGTACAGCAACCGGTGCTTTGGGTGTTTCTGGTTTGGGCGCTGTCTGGAAAGCGAGATGAATGATCATCTGCCCCAGGCGTAATTCGTCACCATCATGCAGGCGGTAAGGCCGGTGCGCGCTCAACCGCTGGCTGTTCAAAAACGTCCCGTTGCTGCTGCCCAGGTCCCACAGATCAAGGGTGTTATCATCGCCCTGCCGGATGGCTGCATGCCGTCGGCTGACGCCCATCCGGTATCCGGCAAACGGTGTGAGATCGATATCGGGCATGGCTCCGGTGGCTGGGTCGCGCCGCCCGAAGATGGTTTCGACTTTGGGCTCAAACTCGATTGGGTCGGGGCTGCCTTCGATACCTAACCGGAGTTTGTCGCCTTTGTTGAAGGTCACCTGTCCCTGAATCTTAACATCGGTGAGGATGCTGGAATCGACGCCAAGCTGTTCCTTTTCCTCTTTTGAGGTCGACTCAAGTGATTTGGTATCCAGCGGCAGCTTGCCGATCAGGCTTGCGCCACAGTTTTCACAAAAAACGACTCCAGGCCGGTTTTGATGCCCGCAGTTTGCACACTTTTGCATTCAACACCCCCTGGTGCGACGCCCAGAACAGACCCTTACACAGAAACTCTTTGAGCATTTACAAGAAGGTTTTATAATCTTAGGATACATTTGCTTTTGATGCCACTGCCGGATGACATTATAGCTGGCGCGTTATCAGCACGCGAGAACATTATTGTACCAAATTATCATTTGAACCAAATGTGGTTTTTGTCAGTATAATTACATAAGTTGGCGGAGAGGTTCCATGTCTTTTGATGATTTTGTTCCTTCGGATGGCGAACTTATTGCTTGTTTGCAGCGCGCGGACCTGGATGCGTTAGGTGTCCTGTTTGAACGCTACCGGATTCGTGTGTATCGAACTGCGCTGGCGATTGTGCGTGATCCCGCGGTTGCGGAAGATATTTTGCAGGACTGTTTTTTGAAGGTGTATGCCAACGCACAGCGCATCGATACAGACCGTCCGCTTGCACCCTGGTTGTACCGCGTCACGGTCAACCTGAGCTATACCTGGTTATCACGCGGCAAGAACCGGCGCACATCGCTGGATAATGTCATTGATCGCCTGGTAAGTCCCATGAAACAAGCCCCCGATCAATTAACCGAGCAAACTGAGCTGCGGCAAAACGTGCGTAAAGCAATTGGCGCGCTGAGCAT
>CAYMTN010000227.1:0-8555 GCA_964393335.1 uncultured Anaerolineaceae bacterium | reverse complement strand
GAATACCCAGGGTGTGGAAGCCTGGACTTGGTGAAAAACGGCCACGATTACAGAGGATCGCAGAAATACCACTGCAAGACCTGCAACTTGCTATGGCACATTGCACGCGCAGCGTGGCTACGATCAGCAGACACGCAGCCAGGTGCAACGTGCGCTGCTGGAACGGGTGAGCCTGCGGGGTATCGAACGGATATTTGGCGTTTCGCGGCGGACGGTGGCGGACTGGCTGGCAATGTGGGGCCAACACCTGCCGCCGCTGGCCGATACTTTGAGTGAGGCGCGTTGGGATGATGTGCTCGAACTGGATGAATTGTGGTCATTTGTCCTCAAAAAAGCCAATAAACGCTGGATTTGGGTGGCCTTGTGTCGTCGCACACGGCAAATCGTGGCCCAGTGTATCGGTGATCGAAGTGAGACCAGTTGTCTACAGTTGTGGCGGTGGATTCCCACCGCTTACGTGCGCTGCTGGTCGTTCAACGATTTCTGGGAAGCGTACCAGCATATCTTTGATCCTGAACGGCATCAGGTGGTGGGCAAGGGCAGTGGGCAAACCAGCCATATTGAGCGCTGGTTCAACACCTCGCGCCAACGTCTGGCCCGTTTTGTCCGCAAGACCCTGTCATTTTCCAAGTCCGACCACTTTCATGAATGGGCCTTTCGGCTCTTTGTGTATCACTACAATTTGGCGTGTATCAGTTAAAATGTCACCATTACCATTTTCATAAAGAGGCCTTTCGGCCTCTCGATTGGTTGCAGGAATGCGCTCTTATACTTACGCCTGTACCAGGAGGACCTGATTGCCATCAGGGTTCTCAAGATTAAACCACTTTACGCCTGACCCTGGGCCGAACAGAAAGAGTTTTCCGAAATTGAGGGTGAGGTTCGAACCTGAATCTGCGAAAATCTCTTTCTTTTTTTCAGGTGTTCCGTTCTCAAATTTAGCTGTCTGTGCAAAATTTAGACCCTTAGCGAGCCACGGAACCCCCTAGCGCCATAGTAAGAGTCCGCACCGTTGTGATACACGAAGACATGGCCGTAGCGGCGATCAACAAAGAGGGCGCCGCCGAGTTTTCTAATATCAGAAGGTGTTTTCACCCAGCTCGACGTTTTCGTATCGAAATTTCCAAGTTTCTGCAACTCTCGATATTGTTCTTCCGTTAAAAGTTCAATTCCCATGACAGCAGCCATATCAATAGCGTTATTTTCTGGTTTATATTCTTTCCTTGATTCCTGCCCTTCACGGTCGTAACAAACACTTCTGCGGCCTTTAGGACTTTCCGCTGAACAATCATAAAAAATGTATTCGCCCGTCTTTTTATCATGACCAACAACATCCGGTTCACCGCCAGTTCTTTCCATTTCATTGAGTGACCACAGTTTTTCAATATTAGCTTCCAGCTTTGCTTGTACTTTAGCCCATTCAAGCCCTTTATGGCGGTTCATGTTTTTCTCAAAACGGGCTTTTAATGCTCTGAGTAGTTCTTCACGTTGTTCTGCTGACAACTCCATAGGAGATTCCTTTCTATGCTCATAAACGAAAATAATACGCATGTTCTACAAAAAGAGCGTACAAGAAGATACTTCATCAGTCAAGATGTCGCCACTACCCGACGATGATGGGTACGGGCCGGGGAGCCATAAACGCCTCCGGCCTTTATTCGTACTCAAGAAACACAATTAATTAAGACAATTATCGTGACCATTGAACTTGCCCCCGAATTGTTTACGAATTTTGACACTATCCTCGCGCAAGAGCCTTCCGGATGGCCGGTCATGCCGCACGTTTTTCCCATTTGTCCAACGCGGACCGCCCAATCTATACGTTCTTGAGCATTGTATATATTTCTCGACAAATCCTTTGGCCTTCGTCAATTGTCCCGGGATAGAATGAAGTCAGCGGCAAGATCATCAATCAGTCTTTATTTACTCTCAATCACGCGATCAAAGCACGAAAGACGAGGTAAGGTCATGAAACAACACGGGGCGGGATGGATCAAATGGCAGCGCGGCCAGGCTTTGACCGAGTATTCGGTCCTGGTGCCAGCCGGAATCTTCATTATGCTCATGGCGGGGCTTGTCGTGCAGTTCATAGTCGGCGGTTTTGAAAAGACCGTTCAGGGTCTGAATCCCGCCACCGGGTTGGAATGTGAAGTGGAGCCGGAAGCCAAACAGGAAGGCCCGGAAGTGGCCCCACTGGGTTGTCACTCGGTCCAGCTTGTCGGGCGCAGTTATGACGAAGCAAACGATCGCACGACAGCCGCCTATCAAGTTACATCCGCTTGTGACCCGTCGATCAGCCACTGGACGCTGGGGCTTCCGGCGGAACTGCGCGGCAACGTCGTGCGGGTCAGCGAGCAGTACGAATGGGGAACCGACGCGACGACCGGCGTGGCGGGCATCAAGTTCGACACAGGGTATGAAACTGGTGGCGGTGGTGACAAAGACACGGAGGTCGATCCGGTCGTACCGCCCGGTAGGGACAAGGACAAGGATAAGGACAAGAAATCGGCAGCGGATGGGTATGCACTGACCAGCTTCAGCTCGGTGCCCCTCGTTCCCTACTACCAGACGGATACCAGCGACTCGCGCACGGTGATCATCACCCTGGCCGGGTACTACCAGTGGGACGTCGTGACGGTCGGGTTGAAGGCGGGCACGGAATTATACTACAGCGAGATCACAGCGCCCGTGCAGCCAGACGATGGGTCTTCAGAAGAAACCAACCAGTGCCCGGAATAGGTGCAGCGACACCCGGCGGGCCACTCCGCCGGGTGTGTATTTTTTTCCGACAAAGTGTGGTCCGGTACCGGTGATCGGTAAGGAGAGCATGTGATGGTTGCAAGCATGACGGATGACGCGTTTGACGCCCTGGCCAGCCAGATCAGCCCGGCAGACCTCAAACGATTGGCTGAGGCCAAACAACAAGACAACATGCAGGCACCAGTCGTCGAATTTCCTGAGGGAGCGCCGCGATCAGACCCGGCGGTGTCGCTTGATGCCGGATGGACCACGCATGACGACCAGGCGAACCTGCGCCAGCTGCTCCTGGCCGACGACCTGGAGGACAGCGTAACCGCGCCTCGCAGCGTCAGGTGGTGGGACGTTTTCGGGCTGATCCAGATACTGGCCCTGTCGCTGGGAATGATCGGGGAGCGCACGGTCCGAAAATCCGCCGACGCAAAGGCCCGGTTCAATCGCCTGCCATCTGTCGTGCGGGGCGCGTACCTGGTCACCCTGGCAACGATCATCCTGGCCGGTGTCGGGTATTTTGTGGGCAGCGTGGCCTACGATCATGTGAAGGCGCAGCAAGGGCCGTTTTTGTCGGACGCGCTCGCCGCTCCCTATGATCTGGCGGCACGGCCTGCGCCGCCGGCATCCGCCTCCGTCCAGTACCTGTTACCGGCGTCGCTGGGCAGTTATGCCCGCACGAGCCGCCCGATCACACAGCTTCAGCCATCCAGCCCAACCAACCAATGCCTGTTGGGGCTTGGCTATTCGCGCGAAGAAACCAACCCACCACTCTGCCACCGCAGTTATGGGATGGTCAGCACCGC
Organism: uncultured Anaerolineaceae bacterium; assembly: GCA_964393335.1. Lineage (GTDB taxonomy): Bacteria > Chloroflexota > Anaerolineae > Aggregatilineales > Aggregatilineaceae > CAYMTN01. The sequence goes on along the minus strand of CAYMTN010000227.1, from coordinate 5,001 downwards.
CGCCGCCAAGTACCAGGGCGGCAACCGGTTCGTCGATGTGGCCATCGGTCAATCCCTGTCGGAGGAACAAGCCGCGCAGACGATGCTCGAACTGTTCTATCACGCGCGGCGTTATGGCCAGGTCGGCAATTTCGCGGTGGAAAGCGTCGGGGAGGTCGATTATTTCTACAGCTCAGTACGTGGATGGGTATCGTTCACGTGGGCACGCGGCCCCTGGATCTTCTCGATCTCGTCGAACCGGGTTTCAACGGTAGAGGACGTTCTGTCCGAGTTCCCCTACTGAGTCTGCGACCAGTTTCATCACTTTTCTGCTACCAGCCCTGTCCGGTCAAGAAACAACCGGACAGGGTGATTTTTACTCAGCTTTTTAAAGCCACTACCTCTGGTAGTGGTACAGGTAATCGGTTCTACCAGTACATTCATATATAGCTGCACCGAAAATGTTCATTCGGCGGTGATGTTCACCGACTCTTGCGAGCAGGTAACCTCACTTCGTAGTGTTCCTGCTTTGACCAAGAAGCCACCGCCTCTGGCGGTGGAGCTTCACTGGGGCCGGGCATCACCCCGGCTGTGTTGTTCAGGGCGCGATCGATTCCAGCGGCTCGGCGCGGTTGCCGAACACGGTCGGCGCGATGGAGTCCGGCGCGCACCACCGCGCGGCGTTGGCGATGACGTGCTGTACCTCCGGCTGGTAGTAGATCGGCAGCGTTTCGTGGCCGGGGCGGAAGTAGAAAATTTTGCCTCTGCCGCGCCGGAAGGTGCAGCCGCTGCGGAACACTTCACCGCCCGCAAACCAGCTAACGAATACCAGCGTTTCGGGCGCGGGGATGTCGAACCGCTCGCCGTACATTTCCGCGTGGGGAATCTCGAAATAGGGCGGCAGACCCGCCGCGATCGGGTGTCCCGGCTCGACCACCCACAGGCGTTCCTTTTCCCCGATCTCACGCCAGGTCAGGTTGCAGGTCGTGCCCATCAACCGCTTAAAAATCTTGGAAAAATGCCCGGAATGCAGCACGATCAGGCCCATGCCGTCCAACACGCGCTGCTGAACCTTGTCTACGACGTGGTCGCTCACGGCGGCGTGAGCCCTGTGGCCCCACCACGTCAGGACGTCTGTCGCGGCTAAAACGTCGTCGGACAGGCCGTGATCGGGATCATCGTCAAGGGTGGCGGTGCGCACGTTAAAACCCTGCGCGCGCAGTGCCTCGGCGATCACGGCGTGCATGCCGTTGGGATAGACGGCTTTGACGTCGTCTTTTGTTTTTTCGTGACGGCCTTCATTCCATACGGTGATACGCGGCAAGTTCGTCATGACTTTATGCTCCCTGTTTCCCGGCGCGGACCGGCGCGCCGTGCTGCGCCGCCGATGCGCGGATCGCGTCCCACAGCGTCGCCATACGCAGCCCGACTTCGGGCGGGCTGGGATTGGTGATTTGCCCGCTGCGCACCAGTAAAAACTGCTCCCACGGCCCATTAGAGGGAGCCACCTTCACCTTGCGGAAGGTTTTATTGCCGCGCCGCTGCATCTCCAGCGTGTCACCCCACGCGCCGGTGCGCAAAATGGCATCGCTGCAAAAGACGCGAATATCCGACTTGCAGGTCGGGACCGTCTCACCGCAGGCGTGCATTGTGACATACGCGCCGGATTCCAGCCGCCCGATGATCACGCCCATGATATCGACCGGCGTGCCCCGGTTATCCATCCACGCGGCAACCTCGACGAAGTTCTGCCCGGCGAGATCGGCGACCGTGTTGAGCATGTGCGCGCCGGTATCAAACAACATGCCGCCGCCCGCCAGTTTGGGCTGCTGCCGCCACGTGCCGCTGGTCTTCTCGCGCCAGTCCTGCCAGATCGTCGCGCTGATGCTTTGCAGCTCGCCCAATTCGCCGGAGCGCAGCATCTTCACGGCGGTGCGCACCTGCGGCGACAGGCTGCCCTGAAACGCGACGACGAGATGCCGACCGGTGCGGTCGCGCGTGGCGATCAGGCTGCGCGCCTGGTCCGCGTTCATCACCATCGGTTTTTCGAGCAGCACGTCGAGTCCGGCTTCCAGGCAGGCGGTGGCGTGGTTGTGGTGGTAGGCGTGCGGCGTGAGGATAAACACCGCGTCAAGCTGCGCGGCATGGATCGCCAGAAATCGATCGAGATCGGGCACGTTGGGCGGCGGCTCCAGGCCGTGGTCGCGGAAGATCTGCGCGGCGGCGGCATACGCCTCCGGCGACGGCTCGCACACGGCGGCAATCTGGGTCGTATCCTGCTGTCCGAGCAGGTTGGGGATGTAGCGGTGGCGCGCCCAGCCACCGCACCCGATGATGCCTGCCTGGACCAAACGGATAGCGGTCATGTTCGTTGCGCTCTCCTTCGTGACAGAACGTTTACAGTTGACAGTTAACCGTTATTCGTGTTTCGCGCCTGATGGGTGTGAACGGGTAACGGTTCACGGACAACGGTTTACAGTTACTGATACTCGCATTGAAAACTAAACTTTTGAGCACTGGTGGCAAGCCTCACCCCTTAACCCCCGGCCCCTTTTCCCCTCTCCATCAGAATGGAGCCGCCATTCGGCCAGGGGTGAGGCTAACCAGCGAGTCTCTGTCACACGATCAGTTTAGCAAGATACGTCAGGCTCAGTAACAGTTGACCGTGATCCGCGTTGCGCTTGTGACGTGCCTGAACGGGTAACGGTTCACGGATAACGGTTTACGGAAAACCGACAACGGTTCACGGCTCCCGAAACGTGCGCAGCGTCTCCAAATAATATTCGGGCAGGCCGATGTCAAAGCGCCGTCCCTCGATGATCAGCCCCAGGAAGCCGTCCTCTTTGCGCAGGCGGTCGAGCGCCGACGTAAGCTGGAATTCGCCGCGTTCGCGCACGTTGTTGTGAATGTGCTCGGCCAGGTATTCGAAAATCTGCGGCTTGATGATGTACTGCCCGAAGACGGTCAGGTATTCGTCTTCCGGCAGGCCGGAAACACGCAGGTTCGAGCGGGCGTAATCGACCGTTGGTTTTTCGGCAAACTCGGTGACGTTGAGCATCTCGCCGTTTTCCATCCAGACGCCGGTCGCCGTGCCGAAATTGGCGATCTGGTCTTCGGACGTGCGGCGCAGCCCCAGGACGCTGACGCCATGCCGGGTGAAGGCGTCGATCAACTGTTGGGCGCACGAGCGCTCGGTATCCGAGCGGTAGAGGTGATCGCCCAGCATCAGCAGAAACGGCTCGTCCCCGACGATATCGCGCACCGAGTACACGGCGTGGCCCAGCCCTTCCTGCGCGCGCTGGATCACGAATTCGACGCGCTGGCCGATGTCGAGCAGGTGGCGGGCGTAGTCCTGGAAGTGCGGCGGCAGCTTGTTGTAGTTTTCGATGGAAACCTGCACGTTGAAGAACGCCTCGAAATCGGGCAGATCGTCTTCTTGCACGATGATGATCACTTCGTCCAGCCCGGCGTTGAGCGCTTCTTCCACGATCAACAGAATGGCGGGCTTGGCGATCCCGTCGCGGTCCACGATGGGGAACAGCTCCTTTTTGGTGGCCTTGGAGGCCGGGAACAGGCGCGTGCCAAACCCGGCAGCCGGGATCACGGCTTTACGCACGGTGGGGCCGGTCGTGAGCGTCAATTCCAGGCAGGGCAGGTGCAAATCCCGCTCGATGATCTGGATCACGGCCTGCTGGTCGGCGCGGCTGCGGGCGATGAACTGCCCGGTGCCGTCCCCCTGCGACCCGACACCTTTGCCGCCCCAAATGTGCGACTTGAGCGGTTCGTATTCCAGGACGCGATGCAAGGCTGGGGCGGTGAGTTCTTCGGGGCAGGCCGGGCAGGCATACGTATCAAAAAACTCCTGCGCTTCGGTCATCAACGCGCCAAGCTGTTCGCCGTCGCCGCGTTCGAGCGCGTTCACCGCCTGAAGCACGACGCGTTTGTTGATCGGGCCGAGCAGGTTTTGCACGCCTGCTTCGATCTCGTTTTCGGCAAACGGAAAACTGCGATTCAGCCGGGCGAGGATTTCCATCGTGTCTTTGTGGGCTTGCAGGTCCACGATCACGAAAAATAACTCGCTGGCGGCGCGTAACTCGGTGGTATCCAGGCGTTCGCCGTCAAACGTCATCAGCACGGGGCGGTTGCCAAACGCGCAGCCCTGGTCCATCCGCCCGCAGCGCGAAGGAGTCGTGATCTCGCCCTGGTAGGCGATCTCCATTTCGCCGCGCGTGGTCAGCTTGAGGTCGTAGACGCGGTTGAAAGCGCGCGCGGCCAGCACGCTGATCGCGGCGCTGGATGACAGCCCTTTTTTGACCGGCAGGTCGGTTTTGTAGTTGTCGATCACCAGCCCGCGCACGTGGTAATGGGTCAGCACCTGGTACGCTACCCCGGCGATGTAACTCCAGAAGCCGCCCTTTTGCGCTTCGGCCAGCAGCGTTTTGGGTTCCATCGGGATTTCGTAGGGGCCGTGTTTCTGGCCGTCGTGAGTGGTGGAACTGAGCACCAGCGAGGTCGGGTGCGGCGTCACTTCTGCGTAGATGCCCTGGTTAGTACCGGCAATGAGCGCGTACCCTTTTTCGATCTCGGCGTTGATGCGCCGGTAGCCCCCGGCCCAGTCCGAATGCTCGCCCATCAGGCAGATGCGCCCCGGAACAAAAATCTTCACCGCGCCACTCCTTTTTTGACTGCGCTGCACACGAGTCTGTCATCGCGTCATTGTACTCGATCTGAGAGGGACGTTCCACTGCGCGGCGGGGCAGTTTTCGGTCACGCCTTTTTCAAAAAGGGCGTGTGGGGCACGGGGCAAAGCGCCGCTGCATGGGGCACGGGGCACACGCGCCGCACGCGATCACGCATCCGGCAAGGCGACCGCGTCCCGGCGGCGCAAGACCAGCGCGGGCAGCGTGCGGATTTCGTCCAGACCGGCGAAGATGCCCGCGATCACGAAGGTCACCGCGCCGACGCCCGCCAGCCCCAGCACGCGCAGTGCCGCCAGGATCAACCCGGCGTTGTGCCAGCCCA
>CAYMTN010000226.1:0-8603 GCA_964393335.1 uncultured Anaerolineaceae bacterium | reverse complement strand
TGACCCCTGGACCCCGCCTTCCGGCGCGCCGCGCCGGAAGGCCAGTCAAAGTTTTAGCCCACCTTTTGAAAAAGGTGGCGGGGTATGGGGCAGCGCCCCACCAAAACCTGCGTGTTTTTTCTGCCGACCTGTACTAGCACCATCCCAGATGCCGCTTGAGATGCTCGATCACGTTGAAGATGATCGGGCAGTGGCCCGCGCCGCGCATGAAATAATCGCGCAGCCAGCGAAAATCCGGCGTGAAGGCGGGGTAGTCGCGGCAGGCGCGCGGGCGGCTGCTGTAGACGGAGCACGTGTTCCCGCGCAAGAAGGGGCACGGAACCTCACACAAGACGCCCCATTCGCCCGACTGGGACGGGGCGACGTAGCGGCGGGTGATCGTATCCGGCGGCAGGCCGGTGGCGCGGGTCAGGGAGGGGATATCGGCGGGGGTCAGGCCGACTGGCAGGGAGCGGCAGCAGTTCGCGCAGGCGGTGCAGTCGATGTGCGGGATCACGCGGGCAGCGATCGCGTCCACCAGCGCGTCCAGCTCGGCATCGGTACGCCGTTCGCGCTCCCACATGATGTCGATGTAATGGTTGAAAGCCTGGTTATCGTCGCGGTGTTGGGCCGTCAGGGCCGCGATCCGCTCCAGGCTGGTTTCGATGGTGAGCCGTGACATCACTTACTGTTGGGTATCGATTTCGCCTGGGCTGATGGTTTTTTGGGCGCGAGCCTGGAGCTGTTCCAGGATTTCGGTAAACGTTTCGCCTAAGAAGTTGCTGATCTCATCCGATTCTTCGAGTTCTTCTTTAGCAACTTCGCGCATGGTGGCGATGAATGTCTCTTTGGAAAGGATGCCTTGCTGGATCAACAGCCGGGCCAGGGCTTTGGCGATCACGAAACCATCGACGCCGCGCGCGCCCAGGCTGGCTAATCCCCCGAACAGGTCGCCAAAAATCTCTTGAGTCGTTCGAATATCGTCTTGCACGCGTTCTCTCTCCTGGTGGGATGCGGTCCTAGTTGTTCTGGGTGCGACCGATTGTACCGACTTTGCCACGTTTTGACGACGAATTTTCGTGAATTACCCGACTTACGCTAAGATTGGGCGCTGCTGCCGATAACTATGAAGGGGGTGCCGATGCTGGATCGTCGCACGCGGCTGCTGCGCCGCATTTTTCGGGTAGGCGGGCAGATCATCTTACGGTTGACGCGCACCACGATCACCGGGCGCGCGTATTTGCAGACCGAAGGACCGGTCATTTTCGCCGGAAATCACATGTCAACCTTTGACGCGCTGCTGCTGCTCGTGTTGATGCCGCCCGGTGCCGTGCTGGTCGGGCCGGGCGATTTCAGGCTGTTGTGGCCCGCCAACCTGATCGTGAAGCACCTGGGCCTGATCCTGATGAAACGCGGCGCAGTTGACCGCGAGGGCCTCAAGCGCATGGTGGACGCGCTCAAAGCGGGCGGACGGCTGGGCATTTTCCCGGATGGCGGCACGTGGGAAAAACCGATCAACGACGTAAAATCCGGCGCGACGTATCTCTCCCAGGCGACCGGCGCGCGGATCGTGCCGATGGCCTTTGGCGGTACGTACCAGGTGTGGGGGCGGATGCTGCGCTTGCAGTTTCCGCGCGTCAGCGTGACGATTGGCCCGCCGCTGCCGCCCGTCAGCGTGTCGGCGGATCGCAAGCGCCGCCAGGAGGAGCTGCAAGCGGCGGCGGTGGACCTCATGTATAAGATTTACGCCCTGCTGCCGCCCGACACCCAGGCCCGTTATGATCGACTGGCGCGCGAACGTTACAGCGGGCGGCTGGACGTGCGGCCCGCTGGGGCTGTGCCGCCGCTGGACCCGGATGTCCGGCTGGATGCGCTGGCCGAGCTGGTCGTCAAGCCGAACCTGTTCAGCCCGCTGTATCTCAACGCGCGGCTGCCAGTGCGTCCCCTGGTCCGGCGCGGGCGGTACGTTCCGGCGCGCACGATGAAGACCGCCGTCGATGCGCTGCAAGCCGCGTTTGCCGAGGGGGATTTTTCGGGTTATCTCGAATACCGGCTGGGCGAGGCCAAAGCCGCCGAGATCCGCCGCGCGTTGGCCGCCATCAGCGCGGCGCTTGAGGCGGCGGGTCCTGGCGCGCGGGTGGCGTTTGTCCCGACCGTGACCGAAGTCAGCGGGTAGCGACAGGGTTCAGGGGTGAGGCTAACCGCCAGATACCGGGCCGATAACCTCTTTTTGGACACAGGCAGGGCGTGGTTTAAACTCTATGCCATGACTACACACAAAAAAACCACACTGATCGCTATTCTGCTGGTGCTGGTTGGCGGAGCCGGGTTGGTCGCGTGCGGCGGCCCGGACCCGATCCCGGTGTACGTGACGCCGACGCCGGTTGTCGAGCCGACCGCCACCACAGCGCCGCCGCCGATTGAGCCGGATACCACGCTGGTCAATGCGCTGGTGGCGCAGTACACCATCACGCCGCAGCCGACGCCACCCGCGCCGCCGCCCGGCGTCACCTACGGCCCGATTGTCGGCACGGACTACACGCCGGAACCGCTGCATACCGCGCTGCCGCCGACGGTCAGCGTCCAGCTGTGCCGCGTGATCGTCTCCGCGCCGCAGGTGTCGCTCTACAGCGCACCGGACCTGACATCCCCGATCACGGGGGCGGCATCCGAGCGTGAGAAGCTGGTCGTCAGCCAGGTCACGACCGACGCGGGCGGCACGCGCTGGGCCGGCACGAGCGGCGGCTGGCTGCCGCTGGTCGAGGGCGGCGCGGTCACCGCCGAGCTGGACAGCATCCGCGCCTGCGAGATTTTGTCCGGCAATACGCCACAGACGACGCTGCTCGGCCTGCACGTGCTCAACGGCACCAAGAGTGACGCCGTGCTCAGTTTTGTGCGGCGCATGTTGGCCGCCGGGTACCCGGTCGGCACGGTCAAGGGCCTGAACGACTCCGAAGACTTGCTCAACGAGATCAAGCGCATCTCGCCGCAAACGGTGATCGTCTACCGCTCGCTGTTGTCCGGTGAAGGGCTGCGGGACTGCCCCAGCGACTTCCGCGATACGACCGATCCCGCCGCGACGGCGCGCCGCTGGCTGTCCGGATTGAAGCCGTATTGGGATCGGGTCGACGCGGATTATTACGAGGTCATGAACGAGTGCGGCGCAACGCTCGAAACGATTACCCAGTTTTCGATTGAAGCCATGAAAATCGCGGACGAGCAGGGGCGCTGCCTGCTGCTGTTTTCGTTCCCTGGCGGCAACCCCGACATGCAGGCGTTCAACCAACTGCTGCCCGCGTACCAGTACGCGCTCGATCACCCGTGCGCGTCGGGGCGGCATCACGGCATCGCGCTGCACGCCTACAGCCTGGAAGATGACAGAATGGTGTCCGAGTCGGACGTGTGGATCGCGCTGCGGCACCGCATTATCTACCAGCGGCTGCTGCTCATGCTCCCCGCAGCGGCGGAACTGCCGGTCTACCTGACCGAAGTCGGCATCGGCGGCGGCACGATCATGCCCCCGTGTGACATGATCATCCAGGATGCGCTCCAATTTACCTACGAGTTGGAGGAAGACCCGTATGTCAAGGGCTTCCACCTGTGGAGCGTCGGCACCGGCGCGCAGTGGTACGACATTTCGCCGTGCCTGCCGGAACTGGCCGACCGGCTGATCCTGTATTACACCTTCAGCGGCTGATCCGGTTGGGTGATTGCTGGCCGCCCGGCGATGGTTGCGGGGCGGCTTTTGATTCCCTCGATTTCGCCGGTACTTCCATCGACACAGCAGGCGGGTTTTTAGCGTCATGCGAATTTCCGTAATCGGCGCGTGCCCGGAACTGGCTATCCATTCTGCGCTGCGCTTGACAACCACACCGGGAGTCCTAGACTATGCTCACGGATTGATCAGCAGAGGGGAGAGGTCGATGGCGCGTGCGCTGAATGTCTTGATCGTTCATGGCATCGGGTGGGGCAGTAATGGCAAAGAATACGCCCGCCCACTGGTGCAAAATGTCAGCAGTGAGTTTGAACGCGCGGTCAAACGGCTGCACCTGCGCGACGTGGCGGCCCGCGATGCCCGCGCCAGGCGCGCGCTGCGCTTTGAGGTGGTCTTCTGGTCGCCCGTCACCCAGGACTCGCAAAACGCGCTGTTAAGCCTGATGGGGTTCGGCGGTTTGTGGCTGCTGCGCCGCTTCAATCTGGCTTTTCTGGTGCGCAAGCAGTTGGTCGGGCTGTTGGGCGACGTGATCGCGTATGGGGGCGGCGAGCAGAACCGCGTGTACCACGCGATTCATCGCCGCGTGGCCGATGGATTCGAGGCGCTCGGCGCGGCCAGCGCCGCCGAACGCGACGATGACGGCTACGCCCCGCTAACCGTGATCGGGCACAGTTTGGGCGGCGTGATCGCGTCCGACCACGTGTGGGACCACACCAAAGGCACCGCGCAGCGCTACCGCCTGGAAGGTTATCGCCTGCGGTTGGTCAACATGATCACGATGGGGTCGCCGCTGGCGCTGTACGCGCTGCGCAACAATCCCAGCGCGGACAAACGCACGCTGGCCGAGAGCCTCGATTCGCCGATTGCGTGCGATCCGGACAGCGGCCTGTGGCTGAACATGGTCGATCCGCAAGACCCGATCGGGTTCCCGCTGCAACCGATCCGGTCGTATGACGCGGCGGGCGTGATCGACTGCACCGTGCGGGCGGGCACCTGGCTCACCACGTGGAGTCCGATCAGTCACGTCGGTTACTGGCGCAGCCAGGACGCGGCGCACCTGATCGCGCGCAAACTGGCGCTGGACTGGGCCGCGATCAACAGCGCGCAGTTTGCCGACCGGTACGACAAGGCGCTGCGCGACCTGCGCCACGACCTGCACCGCGCGAAGTAAACCGGCGCAGATAATTCAAAAATTTTTCAGATTAATCTACCCCGGCTCGTGTTATGATCGTGCTGGGTTCATCTACGGAGCCGCCAGGGGTATGCCCGAACCATCATCAGACATCATACTCGGATCGCTCGGCCAGTTTGGCGACCGCGCCCGCCCTTTTCATAACGACCTGCGCGAAGCAGCGCTGGTGATCGGACTGGGGCAGGTGGGGCTGCACGCTGTCGCCCGCGTCCACGACATGCTCGGCGTGATGTTGACGCGCCGCGAGCTGCAAACCAACGTGCGCCTGCTGGCGCTCGCTCGCCGCCGCTCGCTGCGCGAGGAAGCCGCGCTGCCCCGTGAAGAACGCCTGACGCTGGAAATGGATACCATCGCCTGGAGCGACGTGCCGGGACGTTACGCGCAAATCGGCGTGGCGAAGTGGTGGCCCCATTCCCCGCGTGACCGGGTCGTGCTCGACGACCCCGCGCGGGTGCGCGCCTACAGCCGCCTGATGCTGTACGATAACGCAGCGCTGGTCGGCGAAACGCTGTTTAAGCTGGTGCGCTGGCTTACAGAAGTCGGGACCGGGCGCGATGTCCGGCTGGCGCGGCGCATCTACGTGCTGGCGTCACTGGCCGAGCCGGAAGGCAGCGGCATGGTCTTCGACGTGGTGTCGCGGCTGCGCGCCCTGGCCGGTGACCGCCCGGTGACGATCATGGGCATTTTTTCGTTGCGCGGCCACGAGATGAGCTACGACTCCGATCAGATGCTGGCGATGGCGAACGGGTACGCGGCGCTGCGCGAGATCGACGCCTATACGTTGCAGCCCGATCTGTATCCCTCGACGTTGCCGGTGATCGGGCATAGCCTGGAATATGCCCAACCGCGCCGCGCCCTGGATATGATTTTGCTGACGGACGATGCGACTGCCGGCGGGGCGAACGAGTCCGCGCCGGACGCCGCGCCGGAGCCGCCTGAAAACGCGCTGGCCGAGTGTGCCGTCACGTGGATGGCGGCCAGCCAGGTCGAACCGGAAAAAGCGCCCGCCTTGCCCGCGCCGGTTCTTCACGAAGGCGTGGACCGTTTCGCGGGATACAGCGTGTTTGGCGTCAGCAAACTGGCGATGCCGACGCGCGCCGCGATGGACCTCGCCGCCGTTGGGCTGGCGCAGGCCGCGCTGCGGGCGGCGAAATCGGCCCAGGTGGCGGAATCGGCCCAGGTGGCGGAATCGACGGCAGGCTGGGCGTCCGCCATGCTGGCGGATGCGCGCGCCGCGCTGCTCGACAGTGACGTGCTGCACACGCCGGGCGTATCCGACCGGATGCGCGAGTGGAGTTACGACTTGAGCGCTGCCGGGTTGGTGCGCCGCCTGGAAACACGCGTCGCCCGCAGCGAAACGAGCCGCATGATCGACCTCGTGCAGAGCGATTGGCGGCGCTTGGAACGCGAACTGGTGGCCGAAGTCGTCGATCAGGGGACGGTTGGCATCCAGCCGGATTCGCTGCGCAGCCGTGTCGATACCGAGCTGGGGACGTTGCGCCGCGACCTGCACGCGAAAATACTGACGGCCCCGGTCGATCTGGCGTACGGCATGGGCTGCGGGCTGCTGTGGGCGACCAGCGCGCTCGAAGAATTGGAGCGCCTGGTCAAGGCCGTGCTGGCCGAGCTGGATCACCAGCGATCCGAGGCGGACGCCGCGTGGCGTTTGAGCCAGGCGGCGCTGTTCGAGGCGGCCCAACAGGTCGATGCGCACGGCAGCGGCGGGCGATTTGGCGGCAGCCGCAAGGCGTCGGTGGCCGATCTGGATACGCACGCCGGGGCGGCCCTGACCGCCGCCGCGAACCTGATCATAGCCCAGGCGCGGGGGGACGCGTGGCGTCTGCTGCGCGAACTGGTCAAAAAGCAGATCACGCAGGTGCGCGACGTGATGCCGCTGGTCGATCAGGCCAGCCAGTCGCTGAGCGAGTTCGAGGCTGCCGCGCGCCGCGCGATGGAAAACGCCGCCCGCCAGCCGCCGCGCTTCCCGGTCGGGATCGCGCTGAGCGAGACGTGGTACGTGAACGGGATTCAGAACGTCACCGGCTTCGGCCAACTGCCGCCGCGTGACCTGCTCTCACAGATGTACACGGCATGGGGACCGGCCCGCGTGCCGCCGGAACGCCAGTTGAGCCGCTTTTTGCTGGAAATCCGCGACGCCGCGCGGCGCACCCTGGCGGGCGCATTCACGTTTCAAGACCTGTACGAATTTCTGCGCGAACAGGAGCAGAATCCCGTGTTTCAGCGGGCGCTGGCGGCGCTGCCCGGTGCCGCGTCACCGGCGATGGTGCCGCTGGTCGATGAGGCGCATCCCGCCCCGGAGCGTTTTGAGATCGTGCGCGAAGAGCCGCGCGCCTTCAGCGCCCTGGGATCGGTCCAGGGCGGCGTCACGCGCTGGTTCATTCCGTCGCCCGACCCCGACGAGATCACGGTGCTGCGCGTGCTGCACGGCGTCATGGCCGAGGCGCTGCCACCGCTGCGTGAAAGTTACCGCCGCGCCTATGATCGCGCCGGTGCGGAAGGCATGCCGCTGCACGTCGACCGCCGCTGGGATTCGACGATGGGCGACCTGGTGCATACCACCGCCCGCCGCGAAGTGTCGCTGATCTGGGAGCGGCTGCTGACCGCGCTGCGCAAGAATCCCGCCGCGATCACCCGCCCGCTGGATGCGCTGGTGCGCGCCCTGGGCGTGGCGCTGGACGTGGTCGAAGTCGTGCAGGCTCCGCAGGTCCCGCCCGATATGCGGCTGGTGGTGTATAAACTGCGGCCCTTCCGGCTCAAACTGCCGCCGCCGAACTGCGCCGTGCTGTTTTTGTACTCCAATCGCAGCGCGCAGGAACTCGGCGAGGAAGCGCTGCGCGCGATTGCGCCGCTGCCGCTCGAAGAACAGTTCGCGTTTGTGGTCAACATCGCCGGGCGGCCCGACATCGACGATGTGATCGAGCCGCTGCGCCGCGTCGATTTTACGATCCTGGTGCTGGACGAGGCCGACATCAAACACCTGATCGGCGCGCGCGTGCCGACTCGCGCCCTCAGCGACCTGGTGCTCGATCAGGTCAGCCTGACGACCGTCTCGCCGTTTTATACGCGCGGCCCGGTGCCGGAGCACATGTTTTTTGGCCGCGAACGCGAGATCAACGAAGTACGCAGCAAGTTACGCACGCACAGCGTCGCGTTGATCGGCGGGCGGCGCATCGGCAAAACGTCCACGTTGCAGCGTATCCAGCGCCTGCTCAAACCCGCCGAAAGCGAGTACATGCCGTATTACCTGGACTGTCACGGCGCGACCAATTACCGCTCATTTTTCTGGCTGATCAACCGGCGCTGGGGCGTCGAGATTTCGCAGGACGCGCACCCGGTCCAGTTCGAGGACGTGGTCTCGGCGCTGCACGCCCGCCACCCGGACAAAAACATCGCCATCCTGTTCGACGAGGTGGACAGCCTGCTCAATTACGACCGCCAGCCGGACAACCAGGAAACGCTGTTCCGCACGTTCCGCTCGCTCTCCAACGAAAAACGCTGCCAGTACATCTTCAGCGGCGAAAAATGGCTGATGCGCGCCATCACGGACCCGTATTCGGCGCTGTTCAACTTCACGCAGGCCGTGCGCCTGATGCCGTTGCCGCCCAAAGTCGTACACCAACTGGTCGCGGACCCGTTCGAGATGCTCAACGTGTGGGTCGAGGAATCCGACCAGGTGATCAACCGCATCTACCAGAT
>CAYMTN010000225.1:0-8703 GCA_964393335.1 uncultured Anaerolineaceae bacterium | reverse complement strand
TCAACCTCAAAGCGGGCCACAGCATGATCTGCCAGAAAGACGCGTTCATGTGCGCCGAACACACAGTGGACCTGTCGATGCACTTCCGCAAGCGGCTGGGCACCGGTTTTTTTGGCGGTGAAGGGTTCATCTTGCAAAAACTGACCGGTCCCGGCCTGGCGTTTGTCGAGATCGCGGGCGAAGTGCAGATGATCGAACTGGCCGCCGGGCAGCGGCTCAAGATCGATCCCGGCCACATCGCCATGTACGAGCCGACCTGCGATTACGACGTCGAGATGATCAAGGGCGTCATGAACTGGTTAGGCGGCGGTGAAGGGTTATTCCTGGCGACGATCACCGGGCCGGGCAAAGTCTGGCTGCAAACCATGCCGCTCTCGAATCTAGCGGGCAAGCTGCGTAAATACATCACCACCAGTTGATCCGGCACGGCGCGGCAGCGCTGGATCAAGCGCCTGATCGACTTCGATACCCGGCTGGCGAAACGGCCAGCCGGTTTTTTACGTGCCGCGCCACCTGAACGCGGACAGCCAACGCACCAGGGCGACTCGTGGAGTCGCCCTGGTCATCGATCCGTAAACGGCCCGTACACACGGCGCGCTGCCTATGCCGGCGCGACCGGTTCGCGGGGCGGCCCGTCGTACTGGCACACATACATCAGCCCAAGCTGTTCCGCCCACCATGCCTGGTACATGTCGTTGCTGATGTCGAAGATCAGGTTGACGCGGGTGTGACACGCGCGGCACAGCGTCACCAGCTCACTGAGTCCCTGCCCCGCGCGGTTGAGGTGCGCCACCACGACCAGGTCCCCGCCGCAGTCCGGGCATGGCGTCTGCTCGACGTATTCGTGCTGGCAGGCGACGTCCTGCGCGATAATGTACCCGTCTTCCGTCAGCCAGTACAGGCAGCCGTCCCGGTTGGGGTTAAAACCAACCGGCACGTCCTGGTCATCGTCCGCTTGTGGTGCCGCCTTACGCTTCAGAATCTTCATGTGCCCCCCCCACTCCAGCGATACGCGCCGCGCGGCACGTCTACTCGCCCTCTTCCTCCACGTCCGGGTGATCCGGCGCGTCCAGGTGATCTGGCGTGCCAGCCTGATCCGGCGCGTCGGTTACTTCAACCATCTTGGCACTTAACACGCGCATCAAATCATCGACCTTCACCTTGAGATTGACGCCGCGCTGCCCGGCGTTGACCAGGATCGCGTCTTGTTCTTTGGCGGCTTCATCCAGGTAAACGTCCCACCGTTTGTGCGTCAGCGCCAGCGCCCCGATGCCGCCCGTCTTCAGGCCGGTCGCGGCTTCGGCCCCGCGTTTGGTGGTCATCGTGGCCTTTTTCTGGCCGATCGAGCGCGCGAACCGTTTGAGGTCGAGTGTCCGGTCGGAGGGAACCATCACCAGCACATGCTCGCCGCCTTTGATCTGCACGACCAGCGTTTTATACACCAGCGACGGCGGCAGGCCCATCGCCTCAGCCGCCCGGATGCCGCCCTGGATACCGTCGTCGTAGGTGAATGTCTCGTACTCGACGCCCTGCGCCTCTAAAAAGCGCATCGAGTTTAGTTTCTTGAGCTCGTCATTCATGCCACACACCATCCAATCGTTGTGCGTTATTCATCCTGTGGGACACGTTCCCCCAGGTAACCAATCACGTTGCCGCGCAGATCGAGCAGCGCGTCGCCGTCGATCAGCCAGCGGCGGTCGCCGTTCAGGTCCACGACCACCCGCCCACGTAGTTCGCCGGTCTGGTCGTCCTCTGTATTGTAGACACGGGTGCCAGAGAGATAACCCAAAACTTCGCCATCACGATTGTACAGTCCTCGTGTAAACATCGCGCCTGCTCCCTTCGATATCGTCTACCCGTCCGATACAAGGTGCTGGGGTGTCCGTGTGACGCCGTATGTTCCCCGCCAACGCCGTCCGCCCGTCACGAGTGGCTTGTTTGACCGCCGCGCGGCTGCTATTCCTATTGTAACATTATCTCAGTATGAATGGAGCATGAATAGGCCGAGGGTACTGGACCATCGCGTATTGCAGGTTTGAGACACATTCAAACCATCAGATTCATCCGTGCATTATGGACATAAACGAGTTGACGACCCTGTCATGACGCCGTCAAATCGGGTTGTGGTGATTGTCGCGCCGGTGTCTCCAACATTATAATCTCCGCAGGCGAGTGGGATGTATTTTGACCACCACACTTACCCACATCTCAGAAGCATCTTCTATCGAGGAAACGGCTCATGGACCTGCTGCTGCAAGGAAAATGTGTCCTGATCACGGGTGCTGGGGGCGACATCGGGCAAGGGATCGCGCGGACTTTCATTCGAGAAGGCGCAACGGTCATCTTGCACGGGCGGAACAGCACGCGGCTTGAAGGGCTGGCCAACGCGCTTCAGGCGGCGGGGGGAACGGTCTACAGGGTGGCGGGCGATCTCGCGTCCGACGACAGCGCACGGATGATCGCGGAAGAAGCCTGCCGCTTCACCGGGCGCGTGGACATTCTGATCAACAATGCGGCGACCTACACGCATGGCAGTTGGCTGGACGATACCCCCGGCGAGATGTTGAACCTTTACAACGTCAACGTCGTCGGCGCGGCACGTCTCATCCAGCAGCTTGTCCCGCCAATGCGCGAGCGGCACTGGGGGCGCATCATCCAGATCGCCAGCGGTGACGCCACCGAGCCACTCGCCTTCATGTCGTCTTACGCTGCCACGAAGGCCGCGCTGGTCAACCTCACGGTCGGATTAGCGAAATCGCTGGCGAATACCGGGATCACGGTCAATACCATCAGTCCCGGCATTATTGCGACCGACGGCGTGAAACGGTTCTACAGGGGGCTGGCGGCGCAGTTCGGCTGGGGCAGTGAGTGGGAGACTATCGAACAACACATCCTGACAGACGTGCTGTCCAATCCCACCGGCAGGCTGGGGACGGTGGAAGAAGTCGCCGATCTGATCGCGTTTGTTGCCAGCCCGTTGACCGGTTACATCAACGCCGCAGATATCCGCATCGACGGCGGCAGCACGCGGTCGATCAACTGAACGCCGTTCATCTCGCATCGCGGAAAAACGCCACCCACGAGAGAAAGATACGTCAGGCGGTGGCGCGGTCGCCGTTGTAAACGATGTCCCCCAAAACACGGTCGTGACGCCCCATGTCACGCCGTCCCCTGCTTTCTGGTCATCGCTGCCACTCCATGATAAACGCGCCGTGATCCAGGCTGCTGCAAAATATCCAAACCGCCTGGCCGCCCAACCCGGTACAATGGGATACATACGCGCACGACTGGCACACATGAGGTGGCCGTATGCTGATCTACATTCTGCAAGGGCTGACGCTTGGCTTTTCCGCCGGCGTGTCGCCCGGCCCGTTCCACGCCTACCTGTTTTCGCAGACGCTCAAAAACGGCTGGCGGCGCGCGCTGCCGGCGGTGCTGGCCCCCCTGTTCAGCGACGGGCCGATTATCGCGCTGGTGCTGTTCGTGCTGACACACATGCCCGGCTGGTCGCTGCGCGTCTTACAGGTCGCGGGCGGCGTATTCATCCTCTACCTGGCGTGGCACGCTTACCACGACATGCGCGCCGTCCATGCCGACACGGCCCCCGGCATCGATACGGCGCGGCAGAGCCTGCAAAGAGCCGTGCTGGTGAACCTGCTCAATCCCAACCCGTATATTTTTTGGGGCGTGGTCGGCGGCCCGATCCTGCTCGAAGGCTGGGACAGAGCCGCCAACCAGGGCGCGGGATTCATCGTCGCGTTTTACCTGGCGCTGGTCGGCAGTTTTGCGGGATTCGTGGCGATCTTTGCGACGGCGGGCCGCCTGGGGCCGGTCATGCGGCGGGTCTTCAGCGGACTCTCGGCGGTGGCCCTGTTCGGATTCGGCGTGTACCAGGTGGTGAGCGGTCTGTTGGGCTGAGAAGCCGGTTTGTCGAGCAGGCCCTCCTGTGAAAATAGCTTTTAGCCATCAGCGTTCAGCGATCAGCCAAAAACGAGGACCTGATGAATTTTGCTGATCAACTTGGGTAATCGCCTGTTCTGGCCCTCACCCCTGTATCCCCTCTCCCACAGAGTAGACGAGAGGACCTGTTCTCGGTGACGATTTCTCCCCTCTCCTGCTTGGCGGGAGAGGGGCGGGGGTGAGGGTTTTCAAACCGCCCCGGCCTCTACCTGCCCGCCCATACCGCCCGCTCACACCTGGGCGCGAGCCTGAGCCTGTTCGGTGGCGACCGGGATTGTGAAGTGGAAGGTCGTGCCGGCGTTTAGCTCGCTCTCGACCCAGATCGTACCGCCGTGCAACTCGATCAGGCCCCTGGTGATCGTCAGGCCCAGGCCGGTACCGGGCTGCTCGCGGGTTTTGGGGTTTTCGCTGCGGAAATACGGCGTAAAGAGCTGGCTGAGATCGGCGTCATCCATGCCGATGCCGGTATCCCGCACGAAGCAGTGGATGACCTGCGGCGCGCCTTGCGGGTCCCAGACATTACGCGCCACCTCGGCCCGGATCGTGATCGCGCCGCCCGGCGGCGTGTACTTAAACGCGTTGCTGACAAAATTCGTCATGATCTGGATCAGGCGGTTCTGGTCGCCGCGCACCAGCGGTAACGATTCGGGCACGTCGAGTTCTAACACCTGGTCCTTGTCTTCGATCTGGCGCTGCTGGGCGCGCAGCGTTTCCAGCACCACGTTGCGGAAATCCACCGCCATCAGGTCGAGACGCAGGTTGTTAGTCTGCTGCTTGGTGAGGTCGTTCAGGTCGCTGACCAGCGTTTCCATGCGCGCCACGTTGTTGAAGATCGTCGTCAAAAAGTCGGACTGCTGCTCGTTGACCGGGCCGACGACACCCTTGATCAACAGGTCGGTGTACCCCTTCATGCTGGTCATGGGGTTCTTCAGTTCGTGCGCCACAAAACTGACAAATTCGCTCTTGGCCTCGTTGGCGCGTTGCAGTTCCTGGAAAAGCTGCGCGTTGGCAATCGCGGGGCTGGCGTGTTCGGCCAGGCGGGCGACAAAGTCCAGGTCGAGCAGGTCCAGTTCGCCCTCGTGGTTGCTTTCGAGGATCAACACGCCGATCACGCGGTTGGCGCTGAACAGCGGCACGGTCAACTGCGCCACGCAGCCCGGCAGCGTCTCTTCATAATCCGGGTCAATCGACACATCCGTGATCAGCGACGGCTGCCCGCTGCGGACCACGCGCCCGATCACGCCGCGATCTTCCGGGTACGGTGCGCGCCGGGTGCTGCCGAACGGCGCTTCCGGCGGGTAACCATACGCCGCGACGATCAACAACGTGCCCTGCTCGCGGTCCCGGATGAACATCGCGCCCGCCGCCGAGCCGCTTTCGCGGATGGCCCAGTCCATCGTGATATCGACCACGCTTTTTAGCTCCAGCGTGCGGTTCAGCTCGCGGTCGATGCGCTGCATGGTGTCAAGCTCCTGCACGCGCAGCGCAAGCTGCTGGTCGGTCATGTCGAACAGGCGCGCGTTTTCGATGGCGATAGCCGCCTGCCCCGCAAACGTGGCCAGCAGGTCGGCGTCCTCTTGAATGAAGATGCTGCCATCGCGCTTGTTGAGCGTTTGCAGCACGCCGATGGCGTGCCCGGCCACCATCAGCGGCACGGATAGAATCGCGCCGGACCGGAATCCGTCGTTTTGCCCGCCGTCGGGCTGCTCGTCCGGGCCGGATTCCTGGTGGCCGTTGCCGCCCAATGAGATCGCCTGTTCCTCGGTGGACGAGCGAATATCCCCGTACCAACGCGCATCACGCGACGGGTCGTTGACGATGATCGGCTCGCCGCGCTGGACCGTCGCCCCGGCCAGCCCGGTCCCTGCCGGGAGGCGCGTGCCGACCAGTTCCTGCCCGCCGCCGCCGACCACGACGCGAAATTCCAGGTCGGCGCTTTCTTCATCGACCAGCAGCAGGCTGCCCGCCTCGGCGTTGAGAATCTGCACGGCGTTTTCGGTGATGAGCCGCAGCAGGCGATCAACGTTGCCCATCTCGGACGCAAGCTGGTTGGCGATCTCGTTGATCGCGCCAAGCTGCCGGGCGCGCTGCTGCGTTTTGTCGAACAGTTGCAGCTTGTCAATCGCGCTCGCGGCCAGGTTGGCAATATCCCAAAACAGGTCTTGCTGTTCGTCGTTGAACGTGACCCCCGCCTCGGTCGTCGCGGCGACCATCACGCCTAACACGCCCTCGCCCGTATCCGCCAGCAGCGGCACGCCCATCCACGCCTTGAGGTTGGGGTTGTGCGGCGGCGTATGCGGGTCGCGGGCCAGCGATTCGCGCACGAAATCATCGGTGCGCAGCGTCTGCTGCGTGCGCGCGATCTCGCTGATCAGGTCGCGGCCCATGCGCCAGCGCCGGCCTTCCATGTCCGCGATGCGGTCGTCGCCCTCGTTGTAAAAAACGTAATACAGCTCGTCCGTGTTGGCGTTGCGCAGCGCGATATAAAAACACGGCGCGTTGATCACGCGTAACGACTGCGCGTAGATCAGCTCGAGCAGCGTGTCGAACTCGATGGCGAAGTTCAGCGCGCGGCTGACCTGGCTCAATACGTCCTGCACGCGGACGCGGCGCTCCAGGTCATCGACCGCCTGCGCGCGCTCGACGGCCAGCGCGATCTGATCGCTCAGGCTCTCGATGAAGCGCAAATCTTCGTGCAGGTACGGCATCCCGCTGCGGCGCGGTCCCACCGCCAAAAAGCCGTTGAGAAGGCGCTGGCCGCGCAGCCCGACGATGATCGGCGCGCCCAACACCGCCAGCCGCGCCCGGTCGCTGACCACGTCCAGCGGCAGCGGGCGGCCTTCTTCCAGGTAGAGCAGCCCGGCCCGCTCGCGCAGGTAGCGGATCAGGCCGCTGTCCGGCGAAAACGTGATGTCGGTCGGGCGCTCGCCGGTCTGCGGGTCGTCGTGGGCGCGGTATTCATAGGTCGTCGCATCCCGCACAAACAGCAGCACGTGCGCCGGGGCGAGCGCGTCTTCCAGTGCGTCCTGCACCAGCGTCACGACTTCGCTGAGACTGACGGCATTGGTCACGTCCCGCGTGAAACGTTCCAGGGCGTTTTGATAGGCACGCCGCGCCCGAAAATACGCCGAATCGATCAGGCGCTGCAAAAAGACGCGCAGCGGGTTGAAAGCAACCACTACCAGGAAAATGCCGACCACGATCAGCACCGGGCTGAGCGCCGTGTTACGCGTCGATCTGCCGATCAACAGGGCGATGCCGGTCATGATCAGCCAGTAGCTGACCGTCATGATCGCCAGCAGCGCGGCGTACAAGATCGAGTGTGTGATCACGCGGTCGGTATCGACCAGCCGGTATTGCAGCACGGCGTACATCGCGCTCAGCGGAAACAGCACCGGCAGCACCTGGTTAAACGCCACCAATCCGGCCAGCGCCTGCCCCGCGATCAGCAGCGATCCGAACCAGAACCCGATCGGCAGCAGCGCCGGAACCAGCCCGATGATGATCATCGTGCTCTGGTTGCGCACAATCGGCGAGGCCGACCGCGCCCGCCGCCAGATCATCATGCCAAACAGCAGCAGCCCACCCACGAGCAGCGCACCAAGCGCCAGCAAAAATGCCAGTTGGTTATAGGCCGGGTCGTCGGAAAGGTACAACGCCACGCTGGCCCCACCGATCACCAGCGCCGCGAACACCGGCGACCAGCTCCAGATCGGGACCTGCTGCACGACGGCAAACCGGTACGGGAATTCCAGCGCAAAGACGACCAGCAGCGCCGCGCCGAGGCACGTGATCATCAACCACGCCCACCCGGCTTCGTGCGTGCTGATCGTATCAAAGCGGCCCGCCAAAAACACGACCACCGTCGAGGAGATCAGGGTGATGTAACGTACGTGCGCGTTTTCGGGCTGGCGCAGGAACAGCAGCAGCGCGATCAGCCACAACACCAACCCCGCGATCCAGCCAATGCCAAAATAGGCCACCAGATCGCTTAGCGGCACCTGCTGTGGCCGCACGACCATCCCGCATTGGCGCAGCCCAATCGTATCCGGCACGTCAACGCAGGTTGCACCAATCGGCTTGCTGGTGCTGACCGAGTCTTTTCGCAGAAAACTCAGGGGGATACGATCACCCGGCTGGTGGTGGCTCAAGATATCCCGGAACGCTTCCAGCCGCTCACCCACCGGCAGCGCCGCCAGGTCAACGCCGTCCAGTATCACCAGGCGATCACCGGGCAGCACGCCGAGATCGAGCGCGGGCCAGTCGGCATCGGTCAGCGACCGGTTGTCGCTGACTTCCAGGTTGCGCAGCGGCAAGAATCCGATAAACGGCTCGTCATACCAGGTGAGCGCCGCGTAGGCATACACCACCAGCAGCGCCCCTGCGATCGCCAGGGACACAACGGCCAGCAGCGCCATGGCCCACCGGCTTGTGATACGGGGTAGAGATAAATGGGATTCTTGCATGAATGCCTGCTCCGACCGCGCCAACGTCAGGGGATTCGATCAGCCTGCCTGCATTTTATCACACAACCGGGTAATCGTCCCAGGTAACGCGGCGTTCGCGTGGCATGCAAACCGAATCCTGACGGATGTCATACAAGATCGTGACATACACGCGCGTCCAACCCATCATAACGTGGGACGGATACGCCCCCACCATACACGCCGCGCGCGGTTTCCGGTATAATCGCGCGTATCGATGGGCGGGGCCGCAACGTCCGCAGCGGAAAATGGTTATACC
>CAYMTN010000224.1:0-8736 GCA_964393335.1 uncultured Anaerolineaceae bacterium | reverse complement strand
CGGTTATTTCCGGAGAGCCGGCAGACCGGGTGCCCGTTTTTCCTCTCTTGATGTTCTTCGCCCAGAAACGATTGGGGGTAACGTATCGGGAATTTGCCACCAATGGGCATGTTTTGGCCGAAGCTCAGATCAATATCAGGAACACATTCGGCATTGATGCGATCACTGCTTGCAGCGATGCGTTTCGGATCACTGCCGATCTGGGTGCCGACATGGTTTTTCCGGAAAATCAGACCCCGTTTGCGGCTTCTCCCCTGGTAGCTGGTAGAGGTGATTTGAATAGGCTGGCGCACCCCGATCCATCCGATCCTAAAACGCGTATGAACGACCGCGTCCGCGCCACGCAGGAGATGGTTAGGGCTGTGGGTAACGAATGTCTTGTGTTAGGGTGGGTAGATATGCCCTTTGCTGAGGCCTGCTCGGTGTGTGGCGTATCCCAGTTCATGGTGATGCTCTACGACGATCCCCTCCTGGCGCACCAACTTCTTGAGTATCTAACCAATATAGTGATCGACTTTTGCCTTGCACAACTTGAGGTCGGAACGCCCATGATAGGGGCTGGTGACGCTGCTGCCTCCTTACTATCACCGACTCTGTACCGGGCGTTCGCCTTACCCTATGAACAGAGAGTTTGCGCTGCGGTGCATGAAGCAGGCGGAATGGTTAAGCTTCATATATGTGGTAACACAACACACATCCTGGATGATATGGTGCACTCGCAAGCCGACCTGTTCAATGTCGACCACCTGGTGGATTTAGCCACAGCTCGACGCGCTTACGCCGGAGCACAAGTTTGTTTCAAGGGCAATCTCGACCCGGTCGCTGATATGCTCCAGACCGAACCAGAGGTATGCCAGGTACGAGCTTTAGAGTGCATCCAGATAGCGATGGGCACTCGTTACATGTTGAGTGCTGGCTGCGAAGTGCCAGGTGATGTCACCGATGAGGTCTTCAAAGCGTTTTGCGAAGCACCGGAACGCCTTATGCATGATGCGTGTCAGGCGACAGACGACACCCGGAGACCCACTCACTGAAGGATCTTGCCGTAAGTATGACATTGGCGGGAAACACTAAATGGATCGACAGGATTGACGCATAACCAATTGTGTGGGGAGTACGATCTCCTGGCACGAAGATTCTCCGGGGTTCGCGATACGTTCCAGCAATAACTTCGTTGCTCGATAGCCCATTTCGTAGGCGGGCTGAGCGGCCACGGTCAGGAACGGTTGGACCAGCAGGCCGGAGGGAAGATCATCAAATCCAACTACCGACATATCCTCGGGAATCCGCAGGCCGGATTCATAGAGGGCCTTCATCATGCCGATGGCGATGAAATTATTGCCTGCAAATAACGCAGTGGGACGTTGGGCAAGAGCCAGGAGTTGCTTGGTCCGTTCATAACCACTCTCTTGGTAAAACCTGCCGTAGCTTATCAACTCCGAATCTACGTTCAGATGGGCATCTTCCAGCGCCTTTTTGTATCCCGCTACCCGTTGGGTGCTTGTTGACGTTGTTTCAGGACCTGACAGAATGGCAATACGCCGATGCCCCAAATCGGTCAAGTAGCGCGTAAGCTCATAAGCACCGCCTTCCGAATCGCCGCGAACGACATCCGCCGAAACGCCAGGAAGCTGTCGGTCCAGAATAACCAGCGATACTCTTTGCTGTTGGATGAATCTGATCGTGTCGATCGTATCGGAGGCTGGGACCAGGAGGAACCCATCCACCTGTCTCCGGAGGAGCAGTTGCACGTATTTGTCTTGTTTGGCGACATCCTCGTCGGTATTGCACAAGACGACGCTGTAGTTTTCTTCGCTTGCTGCGTCTTCAGTCCCACGTACCACTGTGGTCCAAAATGGATTCGTAACGTCCGATAGGACGAGCGCTATCACATAGGTTTTGTTGAACCGGAGTCCTTGGGCAAGCGCGTTGGGGACATACTTCAGTTCAGCAATAGCTTTCTCAACCCGCTGGCGTGTTTTTTCGCTAACGTAACCTGAATTGTTGATCACTCTCGATACTGTGATTGGGGCTACACCTGCACGTCGGGCCACATCCCGAATAGTGGACATTTTCCCCTCGTTAGTAAATTACCCAACATGGTGAGACGCCTGCCGCCATGTTTCCGATTCAGTGCTCTGTTTGCACGGTAGGGTGTTGCTTACTTCTGTCCGCCCAAATATGGAAAACTCGCTCGAGCTATCAAGGAAACTACCATGGTATCCATACCATAATCATTATTATGGCAGTAAAGAGCTGTTCGGGCAATAGTGTGGATAAGGTATACTCCAATAACCGTCGGTTCAGTTGCTACCAGAACCTGTGGGGCGTAGTTGTGGGGGTCATTTAAGTCGTCCGTCCGTTATGCTGGCTACCTCACACATCCATTCAGATTCGAGAGATATTCCCTGTGCAAGCAGTCTTGAGAGAAGGGGCATGATGAAGTCACACAGAACTCATCGATCGCGCTATACATACAGAATCTGCGAGACCCGCTGCTGGGACATATCACAAGCTATGACGATGCCGGCAATGATTTCACCCCATCCATACGTTTCCTGGTCGAATCAACTCAGTCAAGAGGTTCATAATCAAACCAATCGAAGTCAGCAGGGGTGGTTCCATGGACATACATTCCCAAATAGACTCCGGTAAAACCACCCGCCACTTCGGTCGATAGATAACGTGTTTCGCCAGAGGCAAGCTGTCGCGGTTCTTCTATCCCAACGGAATACGAGAACCTGTACGACTCCAGATCGGCGTCAATGCGCAGCATCACCACCCCAGCACCAATCGGTTCTTGCCCGACGATTGCCACCAGGCTGCCAATCCGACGGCGCACAACAATCTGGCGGTTCCCATCAATCCGCTTTACGAAAATTTCGTAGTGATGGCGCTCGTTCATAAACACGGTCAGCCCGGCTTCTCCATCACTGTCAGGTTGATAATCCAGACAAGTTGTTACACAGCATTGGAAGTGCTGCTGGCGACGGCCAACAAAGGCAGTCAATTCTATATCGTCTAAGGTGGCTGAGGATCCGGTGAGCCGCAGCCAGCCAGGGCGATCAGCTAAAGACCAACTGGCAGGATTGGGGTTCCGACGGAAATTCCACTCCATCCGAAGTTGTGGCAAGTCAAAATCATCCCGATGGGATATTGTATGATCCCAGGTATGTTGGGGTAGAAGGTCGACATTCATGACAAGATCAACCCGACTCACCCTGGGCCAGCCATCAGGATCCCATTCAACAGGAGCCAGATAGGTTTCCCGGCCCAGATGATGGACTGGCGGATAACCATGCGGTCGCACGGCCAAAAATACCAGCCACCACGAACCATTGTGCGCCTGAATGAGGTCTGCATGTCCCGTGGACTGAATAGGATGTTCTGTACTCCGATGCGTCAGAATGGGGTTATGTGGACAGCTTTCAAACGGCCCCCAGGGATCGTTCGACCGGGCGATGATCTCAAAATGACCGTATTCGGTTCCCCCTTCCGCTGCCAACAAATAATATAAGCCATTGATCTTGTACAGATGGGGAGCTTCCGGGTATTTTCCGCCCGTTCCTGCCCAGATCATCTGCGTTTCAGATAACGCTTGCCCGGTGGCAATATCGATTTCAAACTGGTAAATCCGTTGGCCAGCGCCCGTGCAGGTAAAGTAGATCTTGCCGTCATCGTCAAAGAACAGGGATGGATCAATTGAGAACTTCAATTCGTCTGCATCAGAACTGACCCAAACCGGTTCTGACCACTCGCCCTCCGGGTGTGGCGTGCAAACATAAAAATGCCCCCCGCCACCCACGTTGGTCGTTACCATGTAGAATGTGCCATTATGGTACCGGATAGTCGGCGCGTAGATGCCCCCAGAGCTAGGTGCGCCGCTGAGCGGAAGCTGGCTGGAACGGGTCAAACAGTGACCAATTTGCCGCCAGTGGACAAGATCGCGGCTGTGAAAAATGGGGACACCAGGAAAATACTCAAAGCTGCTGGTGACGAGATAATAATCATTTCCCACGCGGCAAATACTGGGGTCCGGGTAAAAACCTGAGAGGATTGGGTTGGTATATTGCATATGATGGTCCCTTATGGTAGGTCTGTGCTCTTAAAAACTGGTGCTAACCGATTTCTTTTCTTACCAATGCCACGGCAATAGTCGTGGATGATTCCACCGAGAACGGTAGCTCACTCGTTGGCGACGCAACAATAAGATTTCAGATCCTTGTCGCTGGCCGACCTGAGCCCTAATCTGATGGACTCAATCAGCGTTGAGACAATTTACTACACGCAAAACCAAAACATCTCCTTTCCTTTCCCTGCAGTAAAACACACAACCATTATACCAGCTAGGTCAAAGACTGATCTCGCCTCAATTTGCTGTTACATGGAGTTTTTGGGGGTACGGGGTTTTCCAGGAACTCGGTCCCTGGTCTGGGACTGTCGATCTCTTGCGTGGATTAGTTTTCGCACCATGCGGAACCGACGTTGACAGCATTTGCAATCATAATGGCACTCAGTGACATTTTCGGCACTTAATGCTATAATTCGCCTATGAGTGATGCAGACCAGAAAAACACGGGACAAAAAGCCAGACTGTTTGCCGAAGCGGTGCCATCCGCCCCGGCGAGTCTCAAGACGCGCAAGCAGCAGGTCGTGCGAGATGCCCTGAGTGCCGCTGCCGAGGAACTGTTCCTCGCGCGCGGTTTCGAGGCGGTCACTGTCGAGGAGATCGCTCGGACCGCGGGCGTCTCCCGTCGAACGTTCTTCCGCTACTACAAGTCCAAAGAAGACGTGATGGCCGAGCGCGCCGACCGGCTTGGGGAGCAGTTGTTCGCTGAGCTCGCTGCGCGCCCTCTCTCTGAGCCACCGCTGCTCGCGATCCGCAATGCCCTCGTGCCGGCCATAGAGTACGGCCTGGCGGAGCCAGATCTCGTTCGCAGTACCATACGTCTCCTGCGCGAGACAAGCGCCCTCAGGCGCGCCGTGATGGAGCGTCGCAACCGCCTTGAGGAACGGATAGCGGCGTTGATGGTCCAGCGTATGGACGCCGCAAGCCACGACAACACACCGATGCTTCTGGCCTTCCTCACGCGCGCCCTACACGACACGGCGTTTAACGCCTGGTACGACCACGAAACCGACGATATCGCCGGTCTGGTCGACGACCTAGTTAACCGACTGTGCGCCATCGTCGCGGACATGCCACCGGAATTTAACAAGCCCAGGAAGTAAGCTCTCTCATTCGATAAGCACGTTGTGCCCCCTACGGCTGCTCCACAAGAGCTACTGTGTGTCAATATGTTTCCAAGTTACTTGGCAAAGAGAGGAAGGCATGGAAAGCAAAACAAAAAACAGAAAGACGCGCGAGCAGGTTGCGCGGATGGCTGAAAAGGCCTTTGGCGGAACTACCCTTGCAGCCGGTGAAGATGCGCTGAGTGAGTTAAAGGAAGGTTGGTTCAACGCGGCATAATTTCAGCCAGGTATGAGCATCTATTTTTTCTTCTTCAGAAAAAACGGTCATACGAGATAAAGGCGTCTTATTTCAAACCGGACTGGTCGATCATTGGCGAGGTCATTCTCATCGGGTTTCCCTCCTTCATAAAAAGTATCAGCGCCAGCATGGTTGTCATCGTCACCAACAACTTGCTGAAGCAGATCGGCGGAGATAGTGCGCTGGGCGTGTTCGCCATTGTCAACCGGCTCTATGCCGGGCTGAACACGCCGCAGATAGGCATCGTCCAGGGGATGCAGCCGATTGTGGGGCATAACTTCGGCCAGAAGAGATTTGACCGGATTCGGAAAACCATGACCTATTCACTCGGTTCGTCGGCTGTATATGGGCTGTTCATTGGCTGCCTTTGTCTGCTCATTCCGGCCACACTGATCGCGCTGCTTTCAAAGGAAACCGTGATTATCGTCGAAGGACAGACGGCCTTAAGGTTAATGGCGTTTGCCTGTCCGCTGGGCGGTGTATCGGTGATGGGCGCCGCGTATTTCCAATCGACCGGCAGGGCAAAGGAAGCACTACAGATCACATTGGGGGGAATCACCCTCGTCAAGCTGCCGGTCCTGCTGCTAGCCTCCAGCCTGTTCTCCTTGACGGGGATTTGGGCTTCGGAGGCGGTTTCGGAGTTCGTTCTCTGCATCATTTCCTTGCTGATGTTGAGGAGTTACCAGGGGAGGATCGCTGCAATGGAGTACTCAGCATACAGCCCGTAACCGGGAATAATGGGCGGTTGAGCGGAGTCCCGCTTTGGGTGGCGCTGCTCGATGCCCACTCTTAACTCGCGTAAAATGGCTGAATAATCAATACTTTCAAAGGAGATAGTATGAACGAGTTGACAAACGCATCCGTTCCATCGGAAACCGACGTTGCCGGGCGTGTCGAAGCGCTTCTGGGGCAGATGAGCCTCGCGGAGAAGGTCGGCCAGCTCACCCAGATTGGCGGCGCGGATTTTATTCCAGGGCCAAAGCCCGAAGACATTATCCGCAGCGGGGGGGCCAGTTCGGTCTTGTGGCTCAACGACACGAAGAAATTCAACGCGCTGCAAAAAATCGCTGTTGAAGAGAGTCCATCGAAAATCCCGCTGCTCTTCGCCCTGGATGTGATCCACGGCTACCGGACAATCTTCCCCGTGCCGCTGGCTATGGCCTCGTCCTGGGATCCCGCCGTTGCCGAACAAGCGCAAGCGGTAGCGGCCAAAGAAGCCCGCGCCGCCGGTCTGCACTGGACGTTTGGCCCGATGCTCGACATCGCCCGGGATGCCCGTTGGGGCCGCATCGTCGAAGGCGCTGGCGAAGACCCCTTCCTGGGCGCGGCGATGGCGGCTGCCCAGGTGCGCGGCTTCCAGGGACCGTACCCTGGCGCGCCGGACCATCTGATCGCCTGCGCCAAGCACTTCGCCGGGTACGGAGCCGCCGACGGTGGGCGTGATTACGATCCGGTCTACCTGTCCGAAGCCCAACTGCGCAACGTTTACTTCCCGCCCTTCGAGGCCGCAGTGAAAGCTGGCGTCGGGACATTTATGAGCGCCTACATGGACCTCAACAATGTCCCTGCCAGTGGGAACCGCTGGTTACTGCATGACATCCTGCGCGGCGAGTGGGGCTTTCAGGGCTTCGTTGTCAGCGACGCGTTTGCAGTGGGCAGCCTCGTCGTCCAGGGCTTCGCCCGCGATGATCGCGACGCCGCCTTCCGCGCGCTGAGCGCGGGCCTCGACATGGATATGGCCAGCAACACCTATTTACAGAATCTGGCCGGGTTGGTGGAGGATGGCACACTACAAGAAGCCGATCTCGACGCAGCCGTGCGGCCCATTCTCGCCCTCAAGGTGCACATGGGACTCTTCGAGCACCCCTACATCAACGAGAATCTGCTGGATCAGGTCGTCGCGCTACCGGAGCACCGCCAGGCTGCACGGCTGGCGGCCCAACGCTCGATGGTCCTGTTACGCAATGAGAACGAGCTGCTGCCGCTGGCGAAAAACCTGAAGAACGTGGCTGTCATCGGTCCAGTGGCCGACTCTATGGAAGCCACGGAGGGTTCGTGGATGGTCTTCGGTCACCAACCGGCGGCGGTAACCGTGCTGGAAGGCATCCGCGCCAAACTGCCCGATGCACGCGTTGAATACGCCCCCGGGCCTGAGATCCGGCGCGATTTCCCATCACCGTTTGAGGACTTTGATCCGAGCAAGAAGAAACCTGCGCAGACACCTGAAGCGGCAGAAGCAGCCTTCCAGGAGGCGATTGGGACAGCGCGGGACGCAGACCTGGTGATTATGGTTCTGGGCGAAACAGACGTTATGGCCGGCGAAGCAGCCTCGCGGGGATCGCTCGACCTGCCGGGGCGGCAGGAAGAACTGCTCAAGGCAGTGGTGGCCCTGGGCAAACCGGTGGTGCTGGTGCTGCTGAATGGGCGACCGCTAAGCATCAATTGGGCAGCGGAACACGTCCCAGCAATCCTCGAAGCGTGGGAACCGGGGACGGAAGGCGGGCACGCGGTGGCTGACATCCTCTTTGGGGATGCCAACCCAGGCGGCAAGCTGCCGGTGACCTTCCCGCGCAGCGGCAGCCACGCCCCGATGTACTACGCGCGCACCATCACGCACCAACCTGAGGACCACCCCTGGTACCGCTCGCGCTACTGGGACAGCCCGACTTCGCCGCTCTATCCCTTTGGCTTCGGCCTGAGCTATACAACCTTCTCGATCAGCAACCTGAAGGTCTCAGCCGCGCAGGTGAAGGTGGGCGATTCGTTGACCGTGACTGCCGATGTGACCAACACCGGCAAGGTAGCGGGAGACGAGGTGGTGCAGATGTACATCCACCAGAAATCCGGCAGCGACTCGCGCCCGATGCGCGAGCTGAAGGGCTTTGAGCGGGTTCCGCTCCAGCCCGGCGAGACCAAGACCGTCACCTTCGATCTCAGACCGGAACAGTTGAAATACTGGAGCACGAGCGCCGGCAAATGGGTGCAGGATGCTGCGGCCTTCGACCTCTGGGTTGGTTCCGATTCGCAGGCGACACTCCACGCGGAATTTGAAGTAGTCCAATAAGCTTTCGTAGCATCCTGCGCAAGATGCTGAACCTTGACTCAGGCTTCATGAGAAGCAAGGTTCAGCATCTTTGTTCTTTTTGGCTGTATTTTTGAAAAGTGCCGGGCGATGGTATAGCTGTTGAATACGCGGGAAAAATCGGGAAATGCGCGGCGGGTCCTGTGTGTCTGGATACTTCACA
>CAYMTN010000223.1:0-8798 GCA_964393335.1 uncultured Anaerolineaceae bacterium | reverse complement strand
TCAAAACTAAATGTCCGTGAAAAAAACACTACTGCGAAAACGCTGGAGACTGTCGCCCCCATCGATCATTGAGTGTAGCCAAGCGACGTAACTCACGCAAGCCCGATAGGCGATATATCGTCGGCAAAATGACCAATAGCACGTAACCGGCAGCCAAACGGCCCGATATTAGGCTGGGTGCAGCCGGGACCAGCGCCCCCATAACAGCCCTAACGTGGATGCTAACCGTTCTTCAAAGACTGGCCCCAACGTCGTCGTCACGTCATCATGATTGGCGAAAACCGCGTAGGGCACCGGAACGCCGCGAATGGTTATCGTTTCCGAATTCGGCGCGGCGATTTCATCCCAGTCAATACGTTTGTAGAGCCGTTCGAGCTTGTTATCTGGCAGGCCATGTTCCAGAATGCTGTCGGGCTTGTCGGGGTTGAATCGCCGCTGGTTCTTGCGCAGCGATTCTTCGTAGGGCACGTCGATATAAAAGATCGCCCCGGTCTGCAAGATAACATCACTCAGGTGGCTGAAGGCCGCGCGATACCCGCCATGTTCGGCCCCGCGCGAGAACTCGATCAGAACGGTGTGCGTCTCAGCGAGATGCGGATCGTCTCGCTTGAGCTTCTCGTATTCCAGGCTCAAACGTTCGATCAACAGGTGCCACAGGTCCTCATACCGAAAGAAACCGTCCTCGTCCGTATGCAAACCGGGCCTGCCGAACGTATGCCGCAGGATGTGGTCCTCTTCGAACCACGTCCACAGCATCGGGAAATCATCCAATTCATATACCTGGCCGATATGATACCTGTCACGGCGAACATCATCAGGGAGTTGGGTCAAAAAGTGGATTAGCTCACTTTTTCCGGCAGCCGGGCGACCGTTCAAAATCAGCGCGGGGAAAATATCAGCCATCGTGTCACCGATCTTTGGGTAAAGAAAATTTAAAGAAAGGATTCGTATTGTACCATTTCACGTACCAGCACACGAAAAACGCCCCGCGCCTGATTATGGTGGGGCGCGGAGCGGCAGGCGTCAATTCGATCCGTTGGCATCTTTGATGACCGAAGCGATCAAGTTGTGTTTCATATCCCACAGTTCTTCTGTCAGAGAGACGTGATAAATGTGCGGGTTCAGCAGGCGTTTGACGCCCGGATCAAGCCGCTCGATGTCCAATTCGCGGATCACGCGCATGGCCTCAATCGAGGGGGGATCGTACGTCAGCTTGCCGTCTTTGACGACCTGCACCAGCAGCGGTTCGACCTCCGAGATTTCGTCGTGCTCCAACACGCGAGTTTTGGTGTGGTCGGAGGGATGGCGCAGCACGACGCGTGCCATCCGGCGTGGGTCTTCATGCTCCAACGTGAGCAAATCCGCCGTAGCCCTGCCGCGACGGTCGTACATACGCCATACTTCTTTGTGGCCGGGGTTCGGCGTTTTGTCTGCCGACTCGGAGATTTTGATGGCCGGAATCCACTTGTTGTTATCGCATACGGCCACCAGTTTATATACGCCGCCGAGCGCCGGTTCACCCCATGACGTCACCAGCCGCGTGCCGACGCCGTATGACAGCCGGTCGATGAGATGATCGGCGTCAACGTCCCAGCGCGGCGCTTCGTCCCTGATCTGCGTGATGATCTGCCAGATCACCAGTTCGTCCAGGTTATTCGACAACACAAGCACCGTATCGGGGAATCCTGCATCATCTAACATCTTCGCTGCCTGGATCGCCAGGTACGCCAGGTCACCCGAATCCAGGCGGATGCCGACCGGTTCGCGTCCCTTGCGACGCAATTCTTCAAACACCGTGATCGCGTTCGGAACGCCGCTTTTCAGCGTGTCAATCGTATCGACCAGCAGCAGGCAGTCGTCCGGGTACACGTCCGCATACGCACGAAATGCGGCCAGTTCCCCCATGCCGAGCGCCATAAAAATCTGCACCATGCTGTGCGCATGTGTCCCTTTGGGTGGGTAACCCAATACGCGCGACATGCCCACGTTGGACGTAAAATCCGCGCCGCCAATCAGAGCCGCCCGTACGGCTGCATTCGCGCCTGTGTCCTGCCCCCGGCGCAGCCCAAAATCGATCAACACCTGACCGCGCCCGCTGCGGTGCATTCGTGCTGCTTTGGTGGCGATCAGGGTCTGGTAGTTCAGGTGATTCAGCAGCGATGTTTCCAACAACTGCGCCGGGATCATCGGGCCTTGCACGACCGTGAGCGGTTCGTTCGGATGCACGACACGCCCTTCGGGGATGGCATGAATAGTCAGGCCCTCAAACGTTCCGTTGGCCGACAGCCATTTCAAAAAATCGTCGTCGAAAACACGCGAACCGGTGCGTGTTTTCTGCGCGCGCAGGTATTCGATATCACCGGCGTCGAACTGCGCGTTTTGCATCCAGTCGAGCAGCCATTCCAACCCGGCATTGATACAGTACCCCGCCTTGTGAATTCCATAGTCAGGGTATCCCCGGAAAAAATGGTCAAATTGCACGGTCTTCTCGTGCAGCCCCATGCGATAGTACACTTGAGCCATGGTAAGCTGGTAGTAATCCATGAACAGGATACCTTCCGCGATCTGTTGTTCTGCTGGCTTCACGTTCTCACCTCATTTGAGTCTGGTCAGCGCTCGTGCTGTCTATCTCAATTATTGCGGATCATGCGCGAGATAGCACATTCGCGCAGGAGTTAGGGAGCTGGCGCTTCAACACACCGGCAGGGCGTTGTTTCCCTCCGCCGGTTCCTGGCGAAGTCGCACACACAGCGGATCATCCCATTCGGCCCTATAATGACAGATGAATAGTGGTGCGGGAACCTATCAGGTGGTTAGCACGTCCTAAGAGCATGGTAACGAGCTATCAGGGGAGTTGAAAACGTGAACCGAATACTTCTGGTTTTTAGACACGCCGGCAAACGCGGTGCCGTGATCCTGTTGGGAGCGCTGGTGCTCCTGGCCGGCGGCAGCGCGTTGGCTCAGAACAATGCAGACCAATTGCCGCCGCACGTCATCGACGTATGGCCCTACCCTGGTGAAGAAGTATTGACAGACCAGGTGATCACCGTGACGTTTGACCAGGCCATGAACGCGGCCAGCGTCGAAGCCGCGTGGCAGATGGAGCCAGCCGCGCCGGGCGCGTTCACATGGCAGGATGACCATACCCTGACGTTTATCCCGGTCGAGGGATGGCAGCGTGCGACGCGTTATTCCGTCACCATCGGGACCGGAGCCACCGCCGCGAATGATTTATCGCTGGAATCACCGTACGAGTTTGCGGTGCAAACCATCGGGCACTTGAACGTTTCGGCGGTGATTCCCGCGCCGGATGCGGAAGGAGTCGCCGCTGATGCGACGATCACGGTGTCCTTCAACCGTCCGGTGGTGCCGCTCGTTTCCACCGAACAACTGGCAGGGCTGCCGCAGCCGTTGGCGTTTGATCCCGATATCCCCGGCGAAGGTGAATGGCTCAACACGTCAATTTACATGTACACGCCCAGCAAACCGCTCAAAGGTGGCACTACCTACACCGTCACCGTGCAGGCGGGATTAAGCGACGTGATGGGCGCAACGCTGGATGAAACCTATAGCTGGCAGTTCGAAACGCTGCCGCCCGAAATCCTCAACGTGTACCCCTACCAAAATCAGACCGGCATTCGGCTGGAAACAAACGTTACGATCCAGTTCAGCCAACCAATGGACCAGCCCAGCACTGAAGAAGCGTTCATGCTGCTGCACAACGGCGAACGCGTGCCCGGTGCGGTGAGCTGGTCGGATGACAACCGCGTGCTGACCTTCCAACCCGACGCGCTGCTCGCCATCGAGTCCGTCTACACGCTCGGCGTCGCACCAACAGCACGCAGTGCCTCCGGCGAAGCGACGATAAAAGACGGCATCAGCTACGCGTTTAGCACGGTGCCCTATCCCGGCATCTCAGACACGAGTCCGCGCAATGGCGAGCGTGATGTCCGGCCCGGCAACGGAGTCAGTATCAGCTTCAAGTCTCCGATGAACACCGACACCTTCGAGGGAAAAGCGGAAATCATCACGCCGGAGGGCATCACCTGGCAACCGATCGTGTCAGGCAGCAGCTCGTTCTATCTGGACTTTGCGACCCGGCCTGAAACCAGCTACACGATCCGGTTCAAACGCGGCGCAGAAGACGTTTACGGCAACGCCATTGAGACGGATTACACGTTCTCGTTTACGACCGGTGTAATCGAACCCTGGGCATCGCTGCCGGCCACCAACCGGTTTATGATCACCAATGCGTACCGCGACAATACACGCATTGCGATGAGTGTCAGCGCCAAACCAACAGTCGGATTCGCGCTCTACAAGGTCGATCCTCAAAACGCGGGCGTCGTGATGCGCGGCTACCGCGACGACATCGAGCGCATCAAACAGGTGACAACCCTGCTGCGTGCCTGGAGCCAGCAACTTGACGCCGGGCCGGAACAATACGGCGTGGATGAGGTGCTGCTGGCGTCCGACCAGGGCGGCCAGTTGGCCCCTGGCGTCTATTTCTTGCAGGTGCTGACGCTTAACTCAACCTACCCTCAGTGGATGGGGTTAGGCGTCGTCACGGCTAACCTGACGGTCAAACGCGCACCAGATGAGTTGTTGATCTGGGTCACCGATATCGAAAGCGCCGAGCCGGTTACCAACGCGGCAGTCAGTGTCTACCGCGACGGCGGCACGCTGTTCGCCACCGGAACCACCGACGAGAACGGGGTATTTCGCACGCCGACGAACGGCGACGATAATTTCATGTACGCCATCGCCGAAAATGACGTTGCCTACGGTGTCTGGCAGTCGTGGAGCGGGTCCGACCTGCCGGACGCAAACGGGTATCTCTACACAGATCGCCCGATCTATCGTCCCGGCGAAACCGTGTATTTCCGGGGCGTGCTGCGCAACCGGCAAGACATGACCTACAGCGTACCGGATGCCACCCAAGTACACGTACAAATCGACGTGAACTGGGGATCGCAACTGCTGTATGAGGACGATCTGCCGCTGTCTGAGTTCGGCACGTTCGACGGCGAGTTGGACCTGCCGGAAGACGCCCAACTGGGCAATGCCACCATTACGGCAAGCTATCGCGGCGGGTACGATGCCCGGCTCATGTTCACCATCGCCGAGTTTCGTGTGCCGGAGTACAAAGTCGAAGTGACGCCGGATTACGGCACGATCATCCAGGGCGATCCGCTCAAAGCCGTGATCGCGGCCTCGTACTATTTTGGCGGCCCGGTCAGCAGCGCCGATCTGTCGTGGAACGCGACCGGGGAGCCTGCGTGGTTCAATTACACCGGTCCGGGGCGCTACTCCTTCAGTGACGATACGCAGGATTATTTCTACTCGTGGGGTGTTGGCAGCGGCAGCACGCAGACTGACGCCAACGGGCGCGTCATCGCTGAAGCGGAGAGCACAAAGGCCCCTTCAATCCGCCCGATGACGATCACGGTTGAAGGCGAAGTCCGCGACGAAAGCGGGCAGTACATCAGCGGGCGCGCGTCTGTTCTGGCGCACCCGGCGAATGTGTATGTCGGCATGCGCACCGACCGCTATTTCGGGCGCGAAAACACGCCGCTGAACATCGACCTGATCGCCGTCACGCCGGAGAGCGCGCCTCTCAGCGAGCAAAAGATCGAGCTGACCGTCGTCGAAATTCGCTGGGAACGCGTGCCGGTCGAAGGTCAGTTCGGCCAGTACGACTGGCAGCGCACAGAAATCGAAGTTGAAACCGGCCAAGTTGTGACCGGGAATGATGGCACCGCCCATTACACCTTCACACCGCCTAATGCGGGTATCTTCCGCGTGCGAGCCGTCAGCCGCGACGAACGCGAGCGCGTCAACAGCAGTACGCTGCGTTTCTGGGTAACCGGTTCGGCGTCAGTCTGGTGGGGTCGTCCCAGCAACACGATTGATCTGATCGCGGACAAGGATTCCTACCAGCCTGGCGACACCGCCGAGGTGCTGGTTCCCGTTCCGTTCACGGGCATCTCCTACGTGTTGATGACCGTCGAACGCGCGGGCATCCAGCAGGCCGAGGTCTTCCGCGTGGAAGGATCGACCCTGGTCTACAAACTGCCGATCACCGAACAGCACGTCCCGACCATTCACATTACGGCTACCTTGATGAAAGGCACG
This sequence comes from uncultured Anaerolineaceae bacterium, assembly GCA_964393335.1. Taxonomy (GTDB): domain Bacteria; phylum Chloroflexota; class Anaerolineae; order Aggregatilineales; family Aggregatilineaceae; genus CAYMTN01. The sequence continues at coordinate 2,663 of CAYMTN010000223.1, read as the reverse complement.
GATGCCGAGAACCTCAACCCGGCTTTCCGGACCGGCGAACTGGCGCTCAGCGTCGAGCCGGTGAACCAGGTGATCGACGTGACGATCACCCCATCGGCCACGCTCGCCCAACCTGGCGAGACGGTGACGTTTGACGTCAAAACCACCGATCCGCACGGGGAACCGGTCAGCGCCGAAGTGGGCGTCACGGTGACCGATCTCGCCATCCTGTCGCTGATGCCGCCGAACAGCGGGCCAATGGTCGATACGTTTTACGGCTTCCAATACAACTACGTTGATACCGACGTGGCGCTTGGCAGCCTGCTCGACATCATGACCGATCAATTGATGAAACAGCAAGCCGAGCGCGAAGCGGCAGCCGAAATGCCGATGGCAGCACCCTCCGCAACCAGCACAGCCGGTTTGATGGCGGGTGAAGCGATGGACGGTGCCGGTGCACCCGGCGGCCCCCCCGAAGTCACCGTCCGCCAGGATTTCCAGCAGACGCCGCTGTGGGCACCGCGCGTGGTGACGGATGCCACCGGTCAGGCGAGTGTCTCGGTGACGCTGCCGGACAATCTGACGACGTGGCACGTCGATGCACGCGGCATCACGGTCAATACGCGCGTGGGCAGCGCCGAACTTGACGTGGTCAGCACGCTACCACTGCTGACACGGCCTGTCGTACCGCGTTTCTTCGTCGTAGGCGACCGCGTGACGCTGGCCTCCGTGATCAACAACAACACCGACGCGCCGCAGCAGGTCGAAGCCACCTTGCAGGCGAGCGGCGTCACCTTTGAGAGCGACGCGACTCAAACCGTCACCATCGACGCCGGGCAGCGCGCGCGTGTCGAGTGGATCGTCACGGTGGACGACGTGCCGTTTGTAGACCTGACCTTCTTTGCCATTGGCGAAAACGGCTACCAGGACGCCAGCAAACCGACGCTGGCGACCGGGCCGGACGGCACGATCCCGGTTTACCGCTACACGGCACCGGATACGGTCGGGACCGGCGGCGTCCTGCGCGAGCAAGGATCGCGGACCGAGGCGATCAGCCTGCCGCCGCGCCTGGACGTCGATCAGGGCGACCTGACGATCCAGCTTGATCCCTCGCTGGCGGCAACCACCATCGACGCGTTGGATTATCTGAAGAACTACAAACACCAGTGTATCGAACAGACGATCAGCCGTTTCCTGCCGAATGTGATGACGTACCGCGCGCTGGCAGGACTGGGCCTGGACGATCCGGCTTTGGAAGCCAGCCTGCGCACCGTGCTGGACGAAGCGCTCACCAAACTGCGCAACGAACAGAATCCCGATGGCGGCTGGGGCTGGTTCGGCTTGATGGAAAGTAACCCGTACATCACCGCCTACGCCGCCCTGGGGCTGATCGAAGCGCGTGATGCCGGGTTCGATATCGATCAGGGCATGATCGACCGGGCGCTGAACTTCGTCCGCAGCAATTTCATCAAGCCCGGCATTGACACGCCCGTATGGCAGTTGAACCGCCAGGCATTCTACCTGTACGTCTTCGCCCGCGATGGCCAGGCACGCCAGTCGGACCTCGACGCGCTGCTCGGCCAACGCCTGGAGATGGATTACTGGGCGCTATCGTTCCTGCTGATGGCCTATCACGAGTTCAACCCTGCCGATCCGGCAGTGGCCCAGTTGATCAGCGATTTGCAGACCGGCGCGATCCTGTCCGCTACCGGCGCGCACTGGGAAGAAAAAGAACGCGACTGGTGGAACTGGAGCAGCGACACGCGCACGACCGCGATGGCGCTCGCCGCGCTGGCGCGTGTCCAGCCAGAGAATGATCTGGTGCCCAACATCGTGCGCTGGCTGATGGTCGCCCGCCAGGGCGATCACTGGCAGACGACGCAGGAAACGGCCTGGGCCGTGATGGCGCTAACCGACTGGATGGTTGCCAGCGGTGAACTGCGCGGCAACTATGACTACGCGCTGGTCGTCAATGGCGACTCGCTCACCGAGGGCCACGTCACGCCGGACACGGTGCGTGAGGGCCAGGTGCTGCGCGTGCAAGTCAAAGACCTGCTGAAAGACGAGATCAACCGCGTGACGTTCATTCGCGGCGAAGGCGACGGCGTGCTGTATTACACGGCTCACCTCAGCGTGCGGCTGTGGGCGTCCGAAGCCAAGCCGGTCAGCCGGGGTATCACCGTCGCGCGCGAGTTCTTCCGCGATGGCGAGCCGGTCACCGGCGCGCAGGTCGGCGACGTGATCACAGTGCGAGTCACGATCACGCTGCCGCAGGATATCTACTACTTCGTGCTGGAAGATCCGCTGCCAGCAGGCACCGAGCCGATCGACACATCGCTGCTGACGACCAGCCAGCTCAATAACCCGCCCACGCTCCAGCCGACCTACAACCCGTATTGGTACTGGGGCTGGTGGTACTGGGATCACACTGAAATGCGCGATGAGCAAGTGAACCTGTACGCCGACTTCTTGCCGCGCGGCACCTACGTGTACACCTACCAGGTCCGGGCCAGCTTCCCTGGTGAGTACCAGACCATGCCGAGCCAGGCCTACGCCTTCTACTTCCCGGAGGTATTCGGGCGCGGTGCAGGCACGCTCTTCACGATCACGGGCGACAACTAGCCCGCACCGGCCACCGCTGGCAGGGGTCTTCGCCCCTGCCAGCGTGATATTTGTGAAAAAAA
>CAYMTN010000222.1:0-8856 GCA_964393335.1 uncultured Anaerolineaceae bacterium | reverse complement strand
CAGTAGTTCGCGGTTGTGCCGCCGGATCTGGCCGTGTGTGGCTTTGTCGTCGCGCGTTCTGAGCATACTGCCCCACCCCTAGATTCTCTCCCGCCCTGTAGGCGAGGTACCTGAATATCGCCCCCTTTCCCATCTCCGGCCTGGCGGGAGAGGGAAAACCACCCTCAGTCATGTCACGGGTTGCATCCGCCCTGCTGGAACTGGCGTAAAACGTCCCAGTTAGCAGGGTCTTCACCACCTATTCCCCAGATCGCTACGCCGCCCAGGTCGGGATAGGTACGGAGGAGGCCGGTCAGTTTATACTCCAGCCCCGTGGCGTCGGCAACATAAAACGTCTGTTTGGGCAGGCCGCGCGCGCTGAGTTCGACGCGCGCTTCCATATCAGCCGGGTCACGCTTGACGGTGAGATCGAACGCTTCGATGGTGCGCTGGACGCCTTGCCACGTCACCGCCACGACATCGCCGCGCTGCCAGCGATAGCCGTAAAAATGCAGGCCCAGCCGCACCTTAGAAAGGTCCGTAACCGTCGCGGCGTAGGCCAGCACGTCGCCCGACCACTCCGGCGGGCCAATCGGGCCTGGATCGCTGCTGCTGGCGCTGGTGTAGTCGTAGGTCATAATCTTGAAGAAATCAACGGCTGGAGCCAACCGACTCCAATCTTGCGCTGACGCGCTCTCCCACACCGCTTGATCGGCGGTCTTGGCGTGTACTGCGATCGAGAGCAGCCGCCCGTTGGCGTGCAGACGCGCGGACAGCGTTTCGATGAAGCCGGAGAAATTATCGCGCGTCGAAAGCGGGAACGACTCGTAATCAATATCGATCCCGTCATAGTTCATGCGCTCGACCAGGGACACAATCGCGTCAATATTACTGGCGCGGTGCTCGTCACTGATGGCGAAGGGGGAAGCGTGGGCGACGGTCGGCAGGATCAACAACCCGGCATCGCGCCATGCCTGCAACTTCTCCGCATCTTCTGCACCAGGGCTGGCGATGAGTGTACCCTCTGCATTCGCCGCATACCAGAATGGGTTGACTTCGTCGATCACGTCGAGGTTATCGGTGATCGTATCCAGCCCGCCTGGGTGTTCGGAGGATGGGTACCAAACGGAGACACACCACGCATGGGCCGGGTCGCTTCCCTGTGCGGCGGCCAGCACCGGCGTGAGCGCCAATACCATAACCAGCAGTCCACCCCACACGCTCTTCACGGCAAGTCCTTTTTCAGGTTTGATCGAATGAAATATCAGGAATCGGGCAGGGCAGCGTACCACATGCCTCAATTTCCCCGAACAACACACGCGCGATGGCCTCCGTTGTGACAGCGCGAATACCATAGGCGCACAGGTACGTTTTGATCATGGGGAAGACGATCAGATCGTAAGGCGTGCGCAGCGCGATCACGATCGGCTGTTGGCCGCGCGCGTGGAGCGCCCGCACTAATTCCGCCTGCGCCGTGTCCTGATCGGCGGCCACCGTCCCGACGACCACGATCTGCGCACCCAGGGTAGCATCCAGGAGGGCGCTGAGATGGCCCTCACCCGCTGGCAGTTGGTAGGCCCGCGTGCGCGGGTGGCGCTGCTGGATGGCGTCCGCGAGTCCGATATGGGCGTCGGACGACGTATCCGCCGGAGTGAGGTCACGCGGCTGCGGCGTGATCACTGCAATAGTATCGTCCGGGCCGGGGCGGAGGGGAAGCTGTCCCGTGTCCCGGACTAACGTGATCGAACGGTCAGCTATCGTCTGTGCGATCTGCCGGTGTTCGGCGCAGCCAACCTGGTCCGGCGCGGGCAGGGCACGCATTGCCCGGTGCCGGGCCGCCTGGATACGCGCCAGCGCATCGGGGCGGGCAAGCTGGCGCAACTGGTGAGCGATCTCAAATTGATCCGGCTGGTGCGCCAGCAGCACGAGGTCCGCCCCTGCTTGCAGCGCCAACCGCGCGCTTTCGACCGCGCCGTAGCGCGCCACCGGGGCCATATCCATCGCGTCGGTGATCACTAGGCCCTCAAAGCCCAGCTCGATTCGCAGGAATTCGTGCAGGATGGCGCGCGAAAGCGTGGCCGGATAGTCGGAATCCAGCGTGGTGAACAACACGTGGGCCGACATGATGGCCTGTACGCCCGCCTGGATTGCCGCGCGAAAAGGAACCAACTCAACCGCGTCCATCCGCTCGCGGGGATGGGCCAGCACGGACAGGTCATGGTGTGAGTCGCTACTCGTGTCACCATGACCGGGGAAGTGTTTGGCGGTGGCGATCACGCCCTCGTCTTGAATGCCCCGGATCATGGCTGCGCCCAGCGTTGCGACCAGTTCCGGCCTGGCTCCAAATGAACGAATGCCCACGACCGGGTTCGCCGGGTTAACATTTACGTCCACCGATGGCGCAAAATTCAGGTTTATACCCATCGCCAGCAGCTCACGTGCCAGCACGCGCCCGGCCTGCTCGGCCAGTTCCGGCGAACGGGTTGCGCCGAGTGCCATATTCCCCGGCAGCTCGGTGGTGCCGTGCGTCACAGCCATCAACTGCCCGCCTTCCTGATCGATCCCGATCAAGGGCGCAGGGTGTCCGCCCTGGAAGGCGGCGCGGCGTAACGCGTCCGTCAATTCGCGGATTTGCGCGGGCGAGTCACCGTTCCAGTGCCCAAACAGGCAGAACGACGACACGTCACCCTGGCGCAAACCGGCCAGCACCTCGTCTGGAGCCGTCTGCCCAGGAAAGCTGTGCATCAACTGCTGCATGGGCGCGCTTATCCTTTCGATCCCGTAGTCGTGATGCCTTCGATGAAGTAACGTTGGGTCAGCATGAACACGACCAATACCGGGATCACGAATAAGACGCTGGCCGCCATGACATCCTGCCAGGGAAGCGGCGATTCCTGCAAGTTGAGCTTTTGTGCGACGTAGATCGGCATCGTATACAACGCCGGTTTCTGAAGGTAGATTAACGGCATCATCAGGTTGTTCCACTGGCCCACGAACAGGAACACCGTGATCGTCGCCACTGCCGGACGCGACAGAGGCATGATGATGTGCCAATATATTTGTATGGGATTTGCGCCGTCGATCATGGCCGCTTCATCCAGTTCTTTGGGGATGCTCAGCATAAACTGGCGCAACAAAAAAACCAGCGCCGCACCGCCGGCGAAAAAGCCCGGCAGTGTAATCGGGTTGAAGGTGCGTATCCAGCCTAATTTGTGAAACATCACGTACTGGGGGACCAGTGTCGCCTGATAGGGCAGCATGAGCGTGCTCATCATCAGCGCGAACACGACGCCGCGCCCTTTCCATTCCAGGCGGCTGAACGAAAACGCCACGAACGAAACCGACGTGATGGTACCAGCCAATACCAACGTCACGATGAAAACGCTGTTGATGTAGGAGCGCCAGAAATTGCTGTTTTCAAACTGTTTTTCATAGTTTACCCACTGTGGCGTTTCCGGCAGCAGGTGAAGCTGCGAACGTCCCACTTCATCAATGGTTTTGAGCGACGTGCCAACCATCCACACCAATGGGAACAGGAAAAACAGGGCACCGGCGATCAACGTGGCATACAGCAGCACGATCCGCAGTTGCCTGGTAGACTGTTGTATCATGTGCGCGCGTTCGATGTGTGTCAATTGTTGAGTTTCCGTTCGGGTCGCCATAGCCTAAGCCTCGTAATGCACCCAACTGCGGCTGAAGCGAAATTGCAGCACCGTCAGAGTGACAATAATGATCACCAGAATCCACGACATGGCGGCCCCTTCGCCAATATGGAGTTCGGTGAATGTGCGCGAATAAAGCAGGAACGCAGCCGATTGCAGGCTGTCAATCGTCAGAGGCGTTTGCAGGATGTAGACATTTTCGAATGTTTGCAGCGCGGCGATCATGCCGATGACGACATTGTAAAACATGGCGGGCGAGATCAACGGCAGTGTGATTTTCCAGAAACGCTGGAAGATATTCGCGCCGTCCACTTCGGCAGCCTCATACATGGTGCGCGGGACACCCTTGAGCGCAGCCAGGAAGATCAGCATGCCGGTTCCTGAACTCCACATCGTAATCAGGATCAGCGATGGCTTGGACCACAACTCGCTGTTCATCCACAGCGGCACGCGATCCTGGCTGGGGAAGTGGCTAGTAGCCTGCCGGAACAGCGCAAAATGGTACACCGGCTTGCCCGCTGCTGCCGCGATGTCCGCGAACGCCTGGAAGTAGGCGCGGCCATCGAGAAACGCCCCGACGGTAAACAGAACAAAAAACGCCAGCGCACCCAAAGTGAGGGCGCGACGCGCACGGGGGTACGTATTGTTCAGGAGGGCGATACCCAGCACGACAGCTACGGTCAGGCCGTAGAACCAGAGCGACGACATCAGGTTGGCCGGGTACACTTTGTCCAGGTAATTCAAATCGTCGGGGTGTTCCAGCGTGCTGCCGAATGTCAGGTAGTGCGTGACGACGTTCAGGTGATGGCCATCCAACTGCCCGGATGCCAGCCGCGCGAGTAAGATCAGACTCAATGCGGTGACGCTGCCGCCCAGCACCAGGAATTTCTGCCGGTTCCAGCGCCCGAACAACGAGCCAATGAACGGAACCGTCACAAGAACGAGCGGGATCGCATAGCGGCGGGCCTGCGCGCTGGCAAGATCGAAACTCGCATGTTCGAGGGCCGCGACAGCCACCGCGATCAGAATGCCCATACCGGCTGCCTGGATCAGCCGCATATGCGGCAGTCGCTGCCAGGCCAGTGATAGCGTGATGAGCAGCAAGGTGATGCCGAGGAAATAAACCCATGACGGATCAATCGGAGACGTCATCAAGCCTTTTGCTATCAGCCGGTAGACGACGGCAATACCAATGATCTGCGCGCTGCGCCATGCCAGAACCCGCTTGCCTTCGGACCAATCTCCGGCAGCCAGCAGCCCGATCAGCAGGACGGCGATGATACCCGGAAAGACAAAGATGATCGGGCCAAGCGGGTCGCCGGTGGTCAGACCCGTATAAAATCCGTTAAACGCTTCCATCACATAGATGAAGCCCCGGTACAGGTAATCAAATCCCACAAATAACCCGGCGAATTTTTGCAGCATTTCGTTGACAAACCCACCGTTGGAAGACAGCATGTAGCGCCATGCCAGCAAGATCGCGGGGCCGCCTGCCAGGATAACCGGCATGTAAAAAATCATGCGGAAGGCCCGGATGCCGCGTAACTCATTGTTGAGCAGCAGCGCCATCACCAAAGCGGCAGTGATCTGCAACGGCACGCCGATCAGGGCGTAGTAGAACGAATTGAGCATCGCTTTGTTAAATAGCCGGCCCTGCCGGCCCTGATTGAGCAACATGGTGCGGTAATTGTCCAGCCCGATCCATTCGAGCTTGCTGCCGATCTGGTAGTCCGTAAAACTGTAATACAGCGACGCCAGCGCCGGACCAAGCACAAAAATCAAAAACCCGACGATCCAGGGACCAGCGAACAGGAAGCCCCAAAAGACCTTGCGCTGCTCCGTCTCAGAAAGTCCGCGCAGGCGGGCTGCAAACCGTGCCAGATAGGCCAGCAAGGTACTGGAAACGACGATAAACACAACCGTGTAAACCGCATATTGAAGGTTGAATATTCGGGCCTGTTCTTCCATCGTTTGCTCGCTCTGTCTTGCATTCAGTTGACCAAGTGAGGAAAGGTGTGCGGGGGAGACATGCTCCCCCGCAGGCAGATCAGAGGCTTACCCCAGGTAACCCTGGTCTTCCAAGATCATATCGTATTCTTCCTTGAGAGCAGCCTGTGTGTCTTCGAGGCTCTGCTGATCTGTCAGGAAGAGGGTCATTTGTTCGACGATAAGCGGGCGCAGTTCCGCGCTGGCGCGGATGTCGGAGAAGGCGCGGCCATATTCAACCGTCAGATCGAGCAGCTTAGACCATACCGGGTCGGTGGCCCTGATCTGTTCCCAGGCATCCTGACGAACCGGCGTGAAACCGGCCACATCCTTGAGCGCTGCCGAGTTGTCTGCGCTGCCGATGAATTTCAGGAATTCAACCGCCAGTTCGGGGTCCTGCACATAGGCCGGAACGGACAGCCAGTCGATGAAGACCTGGATCACGGGAGCGCCCATTTCGCCCGCCGGATACGGCGCGGCCTCGATGTTATTCCAGACATCAGAGCTGGTCGCGGGCATCGCCCATATCGGGAAGATGCCGCTGATGACGGCGCCGGATTCGATAGCCGTGCCTTCAATCGGCGGCAGTCCGGCGGTGTCTTCGGTCGGGCGCATCACGCGGCGGCGGTCATACATGTACTGCATTGCTTCGGCGGTGGCGGCGCTGTCGAACGCGCTCGTGCCATCTTCATTGTAGAGTTCGCCGCCAGAAGACCAGATGTAGGCGATAAATTCCTGGGCATCGAACAGGTCGTTACCGATGTCCATAAACGCCCACTGCTTGGCTGCACCATTTTCGAGGATGGTATTGGCCTTCATGAACGCCAGTGCGTCAGAAAAGGTCAACGGAATAGCGCCCTGCATCAGGTCAGTGCGGTAGAAGATCGGGCGCGGGCTCATCAGCAAGGGCAGGCCGCGAATGTGACCGTCATAGGTAACGGTATCGACTGCCGCCGGGAGGAACTGGCTCCACTCTTCCCAATCTGCGAAATACGGATCGAGATCGTAGAGCAGGTCGCCATAGGTGGCCGCATACTCGGAGCCGAGGTAGACGATGTCCGGGCCGTCACCGGTAGTGATCCAACCCGCGACTGTTACGTCAAAGTCGCCCCACCCACCGGTCAAGATGTCGCACGTGACGCCGGGGTGCTCCGCTTCAAACGCGGGGAAGGCTGTGTCGCGGAACCAGTTGATCGTGTCTTCAGTCAGGCCAGTGATGTAGATTTCGAGCGTCTTGTCTTGACGCGCTTCAGCGCGGGTCGCCGTATGGCCGGGAGCCACCACTGCCAACGCCATGATCAAGGCCAGAGTTAGAAAGAGAACGCGTTTCATATTTTAGATTGCTCCTTATTTTGTAATGGCTCTATACGTTCGACAAAGGGAGAAAAAACGGTTGCTGGCTGGGTGGTAACAGTTCACCTCCTAGGAAAAACCATCGGCAATGACCGGGTGTGGTTTGATCAAAATGGATAGTTAGTTATCATTACTTCCTAACTGAATACAGAATAACATGAAAAAAACAGGTTGTCAACAGCCGAGGGCTATGGGGGCGACGTAACCGACCTGCCCGCGAATGTGCCGGTCAAGCACCTCTAGAGCAAGCGTGATGCAAGCTCGTGGGGGTCAGTTAACCTGAGATGCACCCAGATACGCCTCTTGTTGTTTCCAGTTGGGTTATGCAATAAAATAAGGAAGAATAAATAAAAATGCTCGATTGCGCTCACAGCCAAACGAGTATCCGGATGCCACAGGCTCCGGAGTGAAAGATGGTAGTTGGATCGACAGCCTGTTCCCATACTGGATAAAGACGAACACTATGAGTCAACCTTGGAGCACTCTCCGCAACAGAAATGTGACGCGTCCAACCATCGGTTATTTGGCCCCATCGATTCATGACGGTAATTTGGCTCAGTGGTCCGGGATCGTCGATTCGGCTCAAGCGCAAGGCGTGAATCTGATCGGTTTTTCAGGTTTCTCCATACACGATCCCAGGGTATTCCAGGCGCAAGCTAACATTGCCTACGATCTAGTGGACCCAACAACCGTGCAGGGCGTTATCGCCTGGGTGTCTTCAATCGGCAATTACATTGGCGAGGATGCGATCAAGGCGTTTTGCGAGCGTTATCGCGCTTTGCCATTTGTGAGCATTGGCAAGGTGTTAGCGGGCAAAACCAGTTTGTTGATGGACAGTTATCAAGGCATGTGTGAGGCGATGATGCACCTCATCGAGGTGCATGGATATCGTCGCATGGCCTTCATTCGTGGTCCCGAAAATCACTTCTATGCCAAGGAACGCTATCGCGCTTACGTCGAAACCCTGGATGCGTATGGCATTCCCTTTAATCCCCAACTCGTCACCCCATCTCGTGACTGGGAACGTGCTACGGGAGCCGAGATGATGCAAGTGCTGCTCGACGAACGAGGGCTGCGTCCACAGACCGATATTGAAGCGATAGTATCAGCTAACGATGATCTCATTCTCGGTGGATTGGAAGTCCTGCGAGCACGACGGATACGCGTCCCGGAGGATGTGGCGTTAGTGGGATTCAACCATTCGATTGAGGGCCGAGCGAGCACACCGCCGCTGACCTCGGTTGCAGTGCCATTCTACGAGGTGGGGTATCAGGCGGTAAAGGTGCTGTTGGCGCTGATGGCAGGGGAGCAGGTACCCAGTCAAATCACTGTTCCAGGACAATTGATGGTGCACCAGTCTTGCGGTTGCCAATCTCTGGCGGTCAGGCAAGTTGCCGTCGAACCCCGTGTCCCAATAACCTTGCAGGAAACAGGCTCGAAGCGGATCACGGACATTCTGACGGCACAGCGGGCGCAGATTCTGCACGACATCGACCATGCGGTTGCTGAATTAGGCGGAAAGCTGGAGCCTGAGTCGGCAGAGCAGTTATTGGACTCGTTCGTGACTGAGTTGGAGGGTGGGCCAGCGGGTGCCTTCCTGGCATCTCTGGATGAGACTCTGCGTCAAGCGATGACTATCGGTAGCGATTTGCTCGCTTATCATGGGGCGTTGTCGATGCTGAGTCGATATTTCACGCCCTATCTTACTGGCGGCGTGTTATCGCATGCTAACAGCCTGTGGCAGCAAGCCAGGATAGTGATCGGAGAAGCGGTGCAACGCAGACAGACCTATCAACAGTCACAGGCTGAACGGCAAGCTCAGACTCTGGCCGAGATCGGGGCATCGCTGATCATGGCATTCGATCTTGAGGAACTG
>CAYMTN010000221.1:0-8916 GCA_964393335.1 uncultured Anaerolineaceae bacterium | reverse complement strand
GCAGCCCGCCTTTTTCGAGCTGGTAGATCGCCTCTGCCGACGTGCCGCCGGGGCTGGTCACCTCATTGCGCAGCATCGCCAGGTGCTCGCCGGACTGCGCCGCATATTCGACCGACCCGCGCATCGTTTGCAGCACCAGTTTTTCCGCCACGTGCCGCGAAAATCCCAGGTGCACCCCGGCGTCAACCATCGCCTCCATGAACAGAAAGATGTAGGCCGGGCCAGTGCCGCTCAACGCCGTCGCCATGTCAAGATAGTCCTCATCCTTGACAAAAATCTCCTCGCCAAAGGCGCGCAGCAGCACCTGTGCCTGATCGCGCTGCATCTGCGGCACCTCGCCGGTTGCCGTCCACACGCTGATGCCCTGCCCCACGCGGGCCGGTGTATTGGGCATCACGCGCACTACCGAGGCATTCGCCAGCCCGTCCGCGATCCGGCGGATCGGCGCACCGGCCACGATGCTGACCACCAGCGAACACGTCCGCGCCCCGCCCCGCACCTCCGGCAGTACGACGTCTAACACCTGCGGCTTGACTGACAGCACCAGGATGTCCGCCTTGGTGGCCGCCTCCAGGTTATCCGTCGTCGTGCGAATCTTGTACCGCTCGTGCAGTTCGTCCAGGCGCTCCGGGCGCGGATCGGCAGCGATCACGTGGTCCGGCAGGATCAGGTTTTTGGTGACCAAACCGTGAATCATCGCTTCGCCCATGTTGCCGCTGCCGATGAATGCAATTGTCAGGTCCGAAAACATGGCTGCAACTCCTCTGGTATGCGCTGCCAGGCGAGCACCGCCTGGCCGCTGTTAGCTTCAGGCAGGCTCTTGTTGATCCTCACATTGAAGACCAAGCTGTTGAGTATCGGCAGCAAGCCTCACCCCTTAACCCCCGGCCCCTTTTCCCCTCTCCATTTTGATGGAGAGGGGCCAGGGGTGAGGCTAACCGGCGAGCATCTGCCGCATAATCAGTTTAGCAAGATACGTCAGGTTCAATAAGCTGCCGTGAAACTGGATCGTTGATGGGCGTGAGATTACCCTAAGTTCCGCGTCAAACCAAACACCGCGCGGCTGACCCGCTGCCGACCTCAATTCACGGGCTGGCGACCGGAAACAGGGCCAGTTCTCCGCTCGCCGTCGGGATCGACTCGCCGGTCATCAGATTGTAGACGAACACGCCCAGCAGCGACCCGCTGCCACCTGGTACAAAATAGCGGTCGCGGACCACCGCGCCAGGGAGCCAGCGGCGCGTGGGCCACAGCCCGTCCCCTGGATAGCTATCCTGTTGGGCGTATTTTTCCAGCGAACCACCCGTGCCCCAGCCCAGCGCCTGCACGCTCACCGAAAAATCCTGATCGAGCAGGCCATCCGTCGTCCATTCCAGGTCCACCCAGCGGCCCCGCTCACCTGCCAGACTGCCGGGAGTCTGCCGGAACGCGATCAACTGCATCCCGTTCGAGAACGAAATCGGCGGTTCGAGCGCCGGAAAACGTGCGGTGTCCACCACCGGCGGCAGCCCGTAGATGGTATCGAGATGGGGGCCAACCGCCCACAGCATGACTCCGGCAGCCAGCACGACCAGCATCACGGCCAACCCGGATCGCACACGCCGCGCCGGAATCGCCTGGAAGGCCAGCGTCATCACGATCACCAGGCTGGGCAGGATGGTGAACACGTGCCGTCCCTCTGCGACCGGTGATTCCAGGCTGCCATTGGCATACAGCCGCACTTTCTGCCAGATGCTGCCGGTTATGGTCAGCGCAATGAAGAACAGGTTCATGGTGATGAGCAGCCGCAGATCGGGCCGTTTGATCAGCACGACGACCAGCCCCACCGCGATCAGCGCCAGCACGATTCCTATCGCGGTATATAACCAGCCGGGGCCGTATCCGGCCAGGCCGGAACTGAAATCGAGCCAAAATGACTTCCAGAAATCGGGCAGCGGGTCGAGCACGTAGTCGAGCGGGTTGTGATGTTCGGTCCCTTCCAGGAGCAGCGTGTTCAAGCTCAGGGGGTCGCGATACAGCCGGATATTGCGCACCATCCAGGGACCGCTTACCAGCAGCAGGCCCGCCGCGATCAAGGCCAGGTACAGACCCCATTCCCGCAGCGGGCGGTTGCGGTAGCGCCACACCAGGAATGGCAACAGCAGCAGGAACAGGATCGTGTGAGGCTTACACAGGATGCCGATCCCGATCAACAGGCCGAGCGCGAACGCCCGACGCCGCGTAACACCGCTGACAACCAGGCGCGTCAGCCACCACACGATCACGGCGGCTGCCGCAATCGCCGCGCCGTCGTTGCTGATACTGGTCGCGATAAACACCGCCTGAGGATGCAAGACCAACAGCCCCGCCGCCAGCAGCGCCCAGGCGGCCCCGGTTATCAAACGGGCCTGCGCATACGTGGCCACAGCGGCGATCAGCAGCGCCGCCAGCCCGACCAGTCGCCCGACATACACCGTGATCTCGCCCGGTTCCATCGGCAAATACGGGTTGCGGTTGCCCACCAGCGTAGCCAGAAAATACGGGTTTTGTGGCAGGTGATCCGGGCGGTCGCGCAGCGGGGCATCGGACAGGCTGAGCAGCGCCACCCCGCCGTAATACAGGGGCGGCTGGTGCAGTTCCTGCATCGCCACATCTGGCTTGATGCGTGGCAGGTCATGGGTGGACTTCATCACGTCCACCACTTCGGCGTGATAGACTTCCAGCGGCTTGCCATACGGCGGCACGGCCCACACCAACCGCCAGCCAATGATCGCCGCCCAGATCATTACCAGCAGCAGCAGCCAGGATGGTCGCACATGGTTCATCATAAAGCCGTCCTCCCCGCGCCAATTGTACGCCAGCCTGCCAATTTTTCCACGGGGGCCGTAAAATAAACTCTCCCCTTGTTTTGGGGAGAGCGTCAAGCAACCCGTGACACGTGCTTTTCCAGGCGTCAGGGATCGATATAGTACGTCATGTGTTGCAAATGCGCAACCGGGTCGATGTATTGGACGCGTACGTCCGGCGGCACAGCCAGCGTGATCGGCGCGTAGTTCAGCAAGGCGCGCACGCCCGCTTCGGCCAACTGGTTCGCCACTGCCTGCGCTTCCTGGGCCGGAACGGCGATCATGCCGATCGTGATCTTCTGCCGTCTGACCTCGTCCCGCAACTGGCTCATCGGCTGCACGACCATGCCCGCCACCTGCTCGCCGATCTTGCCCGGGTCCGCGTCAAACAGGCAGGCCACCCGGAAGCCGCGCGCCTTAAACCCGCGATAATTCGCTACCGCGTGCCCCAGGTCGCCCACGCCGACGACAGCCACCGGCCATTCCCGGTCAACCTTCAGAATGTGGCGTATTTGATCGTGCAGATAGTTGATATTGTAGCCGGTGCCTTGTTTGCCAAACTCGCCAAAGTGAGACAGGTCTTTGCGGATCTGCGCCGAACTGATCCCCAGGCGCTCGCCAAGCTCGTGCGACGACGTATACTCCTGTTCCTCTTGAATCATGCGGTTCAAGGCCCGCAAATAGATCGGCAGTCGCCCGATAACAATATCTGGAATGTGTGGTATGCTGCCCACCAGACGCCAGCCCCTTTCATGCCGGAATGTTACGCCAATAAAACATGATTTCGTCTTATATGAATGTGAATACTAGTACAATCCTAGCATGGTTGTAGCACAAAAACAACACGTACGTAAAACAAAACATATCTATCACAAAAATCCTTGCTGCGCCCCTCCAGCCGCTGTATGATCGTCGGTAGAGATAGCAGGTGATCGATGAAACATTCGTCCAAACGGTATTCACGCCGGGACTTCCTCGGCATCACCGGGCTGGCCGCCGTCGCCACCAGCATCGCCTGTTCGGGCGGGCTGTTGGGTTACCTGGCGCTGGACCGCCTCACGCGGTCGGCAGATCGTCCCCTCACGCCAACGCCCGCGCCACCGCGCCCGCTGACCGTCAAACACATCGACCGCCCGCCAATCATCCTGCGTGCCGATTGGGGCGCGCGTCCGCCCGATCACGCCGCCGAAAACGAGCCGGGTTTCTACAGCCTGACCAATGTCGAAGGCTGGCGCGACTACGAAGGCGATCTGCGAGCGATCTACCGGACGGTGGTCGTTCACCACTCCGTCCTGTACGAAACCGACGATCCAACCACCATGCGTGCCATTCAAGACCAGCATATGGACCTGCGCAAATGGGCCGACGTGGGTTATCACTTTGGCGTGGGCCGCTCCGGCGAGGTATTCGAGGGGCGCGACCTGATGGCGCGCGGTACGCACGTCGAGCAGTTCAATACCGGCAGCGTCGGCGTGGTCTTTTTCGGCAACTTCGAGCGCGAGTATCCCGCCCAGCCGCAGCTCGACCAGGGCGCGGCCCTGATCAACTGGCTGGCGCTGCGCCTGGAACTGACCCACCTGGCCGGGCATCACGATTTCAACGACTTCACCGAATGCCCCGGCGCGCACATGATTCCCTACCTGGAGCTGCTCGCGTCGTCCGCCGGGCTGATCTTGGGTACGAGCGGCTACGAGCCGCCGCCGGAGCAGGTAATCACGCCGACGCCCGGCCCCGGCGCGTGACCGGCCCCAGAATCAACAGCGCTCCCGGCCTGGGAGCGACTGGAGAAACGCACACCTATCAGACGACCGGCTTACCGTCGCCCGCGATACCACACAAATAATGCCGTCAGCGCCACCGTGCCGAACGCTGCCAGACCAACTACCGCCACCGATGGCTCGCCCTCGCCGGGCAGATCGATCGGTGCGTAACCGGTCGCGGGCAGGCCAGTCGGCACGAAGACCTCGGCCACGGCGCTTTTCGCGATGGCCCCGCCGGGGCCTGTCGCCGCCAGCAGCGCCTGGTTGACCAGCACCCCGCTGGCCGGACCGCGCAGCACAGTCGTGTTGATGCGCATTTCGACCGATTCGCCGGGCGCAATGACCGGGATGCTCACCATCACCGTCTGGCCGCTGATCGCCGCATTGCCGCGCGCGGTGACGACCGTGTCGATCAACAGCTCGTCGCGCAGCACGTCCGTCACCAGGACGTCGACGCCGGATGACGCGCTCGCGTTGGTGACCGTGATCACCCAGGTAACCGGCTCACCCGGCAGCCCCAGCGATCCCGGCGGCAGCCAACCGACCAGGTCAATCGACGGATCGAACCCGCTAACACGTGATGTGATCCCCGCGTCTGGCGCTTCAACAGTGATCTGGTACTGGCTGGTGATCGCCCAATCTCCAAGCAGCAGGGCGGACTCATCCGCCGCGAATGCATGCAGTGGCCCGGTCCCTAGCAGCACCACGAGCAGCAGCAAGCCGCCCGCCATCAATTTGATCGTTCGTTTCATTTTCCCCCCTGATTGGAGGCTCATGTCTCCCACAAGGTCTACTCTAATTATACCGTTAAAAGGGCCGCCTGTAAAAATTGTCTCCTCACGCCCTCACGCCTGGCCGCAGGTTCGTACTTGCATCCCCTGCCACAGCCTGTTACCATTTTGGAGACTGAAAACACGAATATTCTGCTGTCGTGGCGAGTTTTCTACACGTGATGGTCAGGCGACGTATGGGCGATCCGGATTCTGAGTCAACATTCGATCAAACGCTGCAATCCGTCAACACCAGCATCATCGACGGCTTGGGCCAGCTTGCGAGTTACTTCGGGTTCACCAAGGTGATGGGCCAGTTGTTCGGCGCGTTGATGCTCAGCCCGGACCCGTTGAGCCTGGATGACCTGATGGAGCGGCTCGGCATTTCGAAAGCCAGCGTCAGCACCAACATGCGCACCCTGGAACACATGGGCATCGTGCGCGAAGTGTGGGTGAAAGATGATCGCCGCAAATACTACCGGGCCGAAGGTGATTTTTGGCGTATCCTGGGCAACATCCTCAGCAGCCGAGAACTGCGCGACGTGAACCAGGCGCTGCGTGTGCTCGAAGAAAACGCGGAGCGGTTACAGCAAAACATCCCCGACATGGAAGACGATGAGCGGAAGCTGGCCGAGTTCTACATCGAACGGCTGACTCAGTTGCAGGATTTTTTCCGGCTGGCGCAAATCCTGCTGCTTTCCCTGATCGATCACGCCAGGGAAAACCCGGATTCCGGCGATATCAAGCGCATCGAGTTTGAGTGACCACCGCCCGGCAGTTTCAATTGACGCCGCACCACCGGGTTTGTTATAATTCTTTTAGAAAGTTCTGAAAGACACAAACGGTTCAGACCGGCACCGCGCACATTGGTGGCTTAACACACATGTGAGGCTGCATGGCTACAGTAGATGACCACCTCCAGGCTGTAAACGAACTCCTGCTCTCGTCCACCGAGAGTTCGGTTCCGCTGCTCAGCGATACAAGCCGGCATATTCTCAGCGCGGGCGGCAAACGCCTGCGCCCGCGACTGGTCCTGTTGGCCCATGCTGCCTCAGGTGGACAGGATGCCGCGTATGTGGTCCCGTTGGCGGCGGCGGTTGAGATCATCCACACGGCGACGCTGGTTCACGACGACATCAACGATCATGGCACGCTGCGCCGGGGCCGCGAAACGGTCAACTCACGCTGGGGCGGCACCGTTGCCCTGCTGACCGGTGATTTCATGTTCACCAAGACCTACGAGATCATGGCCCCCTACCCCGACACGCTCAACGCCATCCTGGCCAACGCGGCGATCGCGCTGGTCGAGGGCGAGACGCTCCAGATTCAAGCCTCAAAACAAGGCGTGCTGGACCGTGAAACCTACCTGGAGATCATCGCCAAAAAAACCGCCGCGCTGTTCGTCGCCTGTGTGGAGCTTGGCGCTACCGCCGCCGGTGCCCCGCCGGAATGGATCGACGCGCTCGGCGTCTACGCCTACAACCTGGGGCTGGCCTTCCAGATCACCGATGACCTGCTCGACCTGATCGCCGACCCGGAAACGCTCGGCAAAAACGCCGGGATTGACCTGGCGCAAGGGCGCGGCATCGCCGCCGTGAAAGAGGGCAATCACGACTCGGCCCACGACTCGGCTCACGGCGCGCCCGCCGCCGTGATCAGCCCGGATACGGCCCCCGGCCCGTTCAGAGAGAGCCTGCTGGACGGGCACTCCCTGGACAGCGCCATCGAAACGGGGCGCAGCAAAGCCCGCGAATTGGCCGGACGCGCGCTGGCGAGCCTGGCTCCGCTGCCGCCTTCGCCTGCCCTGGACGAGCTGCGCGCGTTGGCCCGGCAGATCATCGAGCGCGATCACTAACCCGCGACCTTTCGCCAGCAGCGCCCTCACGCGGGTGATACACCGCCCCTGCCTCCTGGCCGCGTGGCGTGGTTTGACGCCCTATCTCCCCTGCGCTAAACTCCCCGGCTATGAACTATGACGAAGCGAAAATCCATGTACGCAGCGGCGACGGTGGCAACGGCATCGTCCACTTTCGGCGTGAAAAATACGTGCCACGCGGCGGCCCCAGCGGCGGCGATGGTGGCAAAGGCGGCGACGTTTTCCTGGTCGTCAGGCCGACACTCAACACGTTGATCAGCTTCAGCCGCCAGTCGCACTTCAGCGCCCAAAACGGCGAGCACGGTGGATCGAGCGACAAAACCGGGCGCGGCGGTGCTGACCAGGTGGTCAACGTGCCGCCGGGAACCATCGTGCGTGACGCCAAAACCGGCGACGTGATCGCCGACCTGACCGAACCGGGCCAGCAGGTCATGGTCGCCAAAGGCGGGCGCGGCGGGCGCGGCAACTCGCGTTTCGTATCCAGCACCAACCAGGCCCCCCGCATCGCCGAAAAAGGCGAGCCGGGTGAGGAACGCTGGCTGCTGCTCGAACTCAAACTGCTGGCCGATATTGGGATCGTGGGCGTACCCAACGCCGGAAAATCGACCCTGCTCTCCGTCATCAGCAATGCCAAGCCAAAGATCGCCGAATACCCGTTCACTACGCTCGAGCCGAACCTGGGCGTCGTGGTGTTGGACGACCGCGATTTCGTGTTTGCCGACATCCCGGGCCTGGTCGAAGGAGCGCACAGCGGGGCCGGGCTGGGCCACGACTTCCTGCGCCACATCCAGCGCACGCGTGTGCTGATCCACCTGCTCGACGGCGTGGCGGACGATCCGGTCGCCGACTTTCACCAGATCAATACCGAATTGGCGCTGTTCGACGACCGGCTGGCCGAAAAACCGCAGATCGTCGCCGTGACCAAGATGGACCTGCCGCAGGCCCAGGAATACTGGCCGTTGATCCGCGACGATCTGCAAAAACTCGGCTACGACCCGATGGCGATCTCGGCAGTCGCGCATCAAAACGTGCGCGAGCTGGTCAACCGCGCCGTGCAGGAACTCGACGCCCTGCCGGACGAAGAACCGGAAGTGGCCGAACTGCCCGTTTACCAGTTGGGCGACGATCCGCTGGCGTTCACCGTTGCCCGCGAAGACAACGGTGACTATCGGGTATCCGGCAGGCGTATCGAGCGCGCCGTCGCCATGACCTATTGGGACTACGACCAGGCGGTAACACGTTTCCAGCGCATCCTGGAGTCGATGGGCGTCGCCGACGCGCTGCGTGAGGCGGGCGTCCGGCCTGGCGACACGGTCCACATCGGCGACAGCGAGCTTGAATGGAGTGATTGAGTGCACGTCCATCCCACCCGGTCTGAGCGCACGCCCTGATGACTCGTCGCCTCGGCATCTACGGCGGGACGTTTGACCCGCCGCACCTGGGCCACCTGATCCTGGCCGAAACCGCCGCCGACTGCCTGAACCTGTCGATGGTGGTGTTCGTGCCCGCCGCGACTCCGCCGCACAAACACGCGGGCGACCTGCGCGCCTCCGCGCGGCACCGTGCGGTGATGGTCGAGCGGGCCATCGCGGGTAACCCGCGTTTTGCCCTCTCCCGCGTGGATGTGGACCGGGCCGGGCCGCATTACAGCGTCGATATGCTGCGCCTGCTCCGTCCGGCCTTCA
>CAYMTN010000220.1:0-9005 GCA_964393335.1 uncultured Anaerolineaceae bacterium | reverse complement strand
GGAAGGCTCAGCAGAAGCCACCATCAGAGACATCAAACGCAAGACGCGGCGGCAGGCTGACCTGGCGGAGTGGGAACGCAAGAAGCAATGTCGTGCCAGTACTCAGACCTGGGCGCTGTTGGCCTGGGACATCTACTTGACCAATGTGCCGGCTACTGTGCTTAGTGCGGACGCGGTCTTAACCATCACACACTATCGCTGGCAAATCGAACTGCTTTTCAAGTTATGGAAAAGTGAGGGACAGCTCGCGGCATGGCGCACGCAGAACCCCTGGCGCGTGCTCTGCGAAATCTATGCCAAGTTGATTGCGCTCATATTTCAACATTGGTTCATGCTGTTGGGCACCTGGCACCGATTGGATCGCAGTCCCACTCAGGCCCTCCGCACGTCGCGTCATTTTGCCTGGCAACTGGCCCGTAATCTATCTACACGCCGCCGTCTGTGCGCCACCATTACCGACCTCGTGCGCTGTCTGGCGTCTTGTCGCATGGGAAAAAGTAAGGCCGTCCCACGTACCTTTCAGCGTTTGGAGGCCTTAAGTTGACACATATTGGGCGCATGACCAACTGCCCTCACACATCCTTGCCATATCTGCCTGGTCTTCAGCAAACTACTCCCCTATCGATCAGTCAATTCGGTTGAAGAGCTGCGGCGCGGTCGACGGAGCCTCGCGCATGTAGCAGCCATCTTCGCGCAGCAAAAGCGCCAGTTCATCATTCTCGGTCAGGTATATAGCGTAGACCCCCACGTCGCCGGGGCTGCAAAACCGTGTGGTTTCGCCGCTCGTGAGCGTAAGCATACCGTTCTCTACTGAAAAGATTCCCAGGTCTTCGGGGTTATCCGAATCCAGCCCAACGCGTGACTGGTTGGCCCGGAATGTTCCATCGGTGCGGAACTGAAAATGGAAATAATCCGATTGGTAGCGCCATGTCCCGATGATCTCCTCGGCGCTGAGAACAGGTGTGCCTACCTGTGCCACAGGGGCGGTAGTGGAAACGGATGCCGTGGCTTCGCCCTCGTTGAAGCCCTGCGCCTCGTATGTTATACCCGGAAACTGGACTGCGTCCGGCGCAAGCGCTGCATGTGCTTCTTCATCGCCCTTGAGCACATCCAACAAGAAGGCCGTCGTGAAGTGGTTGGTCAGGTCGTTGGTGCGTTGCCGATCCCAAATGGAGTCAATGCACATCCACCAGAAGTCAATGTCAACTAACCATGGCGCGGCATCGCAGCCATTGCCAAAAATCCCGTGCTCCGCATTCTCAAACGCAACCAGTGCTTTCTGCGGACTGGAAACATACTCAAAAGTCGGGCCAACGCCCCAATCGAAGGGTGTACTCGTGTCAGCCGTTCCACCCATCGCCAGGACGGGAACCGTGATCTCCGCCAGGCCGGCCTTGTCGAACAGGTAGGAGTCACCCGCCATGGAGATGATAGCGTCTACGCGTGAGTCACTCCAGGATGGCCACAACCCCTCAGGCATTGGATCAAGCCCGGCTAGCGCGGCCATGTCGGCCTCATATGGCTCCAGATCATCACACAACCAGACATTCGGGTCTCCTTCGGCACGACCGGTTTCGCACCGCTGGTTGAATGCATCCAGATCGAACCGTGCCCCTGCCGCTGCCAGCGCGGTGTAGCCGCCGTAAGAATGACCGGCGACGGCTACCTGTTCCATGTCGATCAGCCCTTCAAGCGCGCCGCCCGTGGCCGTCAGGATTTCTGCGAAATCCAACGTGCGGCGAGTATCGCGAGGGCGCTCAATCGAACTCATGGGCATATCGCGCATGTAATTTTCCTCCATCAGGTATACGCCTTCCTGATGCTCAACGCCGAGGACGACGAATCCGTATGACGCCAGATGCTCAATCAAGTATGTGTACTGGTCGACATTGGTTCCAAAGCCAGGCGACAGCACCACCACCGGATAGGGCGCACCGGACAGATCGGGCACCGCGTCGCCTAGGGCATGGCCGTAGACCACGGTGGCCAGTTCCGGAGCAGGCTCCCACTTGACATTGATCGAATAGGTGTAGCTATCGTCAGCGCCATCTGCATTCAGCGCCGGGTACCAGACGAACAGTGGTATTGGTCGTTCAGAGTCCGGATCAATCACGAATTCACGTGTGCCGACCCAATGCGGGCCACGCACAGCATAGGGCGGCGCATCGGGACGCAGGCCCTGTGGCGGCGTATCACCTTGTGCCACCGCCGAAGAATGGATCGTCAGCGCGGGCAACACCAACGCGGCGATCAGCAGAATAACGAACCCTTTCCTGGTAAACATGTGTTCCTCCTCATTTTATCTTACCTTTGTTGACCATCGGCAATTGCCAGACTTGCGGTCTCATGAAACTAATTTCATTGTGCGGTCAAGCCCGTCTGCCGGGAAGACGGGGAAAAGTAATGGATGGGGAGGGGAAAAGTAAGGGGTGCACAGATTCCCGCATATAATGCAGGTAATGACACTTTTATGTGTGGGAGGCAGCGCCGTGGACCCAGTCAAAACAATTAAGGGCTACGAGCTTCACGAGCGAATTGGCACCGGGGGGTTTGGAGTAGTTCACCGGGCGTACCAGGCCACCGTCGGGCGCGAAGTGGCGATCAAGATCATCCTGCCGCACTTCGCCAATCACCCCGACTTCATTCGCCGGTTTGAGGGCGAAGCACAGCTCATCGCGCGTCTGGAACACCCCTTTATCGTTCCCTTGTATGATTATTGGCGCGATCCGGAAGGCGCTTATCTCGTGATGCGCTGGCTGCGCGGGGGCAATCTGCGCGACGCGCTGGCGAATGGCCCCTATGAATTGGAGGCCGCCGCGCTGTTCATGGATCAGATCACCTCCGCGCTGGCGATGGCTCACCGCAACGAAATCATTCACCGCGATCTGAAACCCGCCAATATTCTGCTGGATGAGGATGGTAACACCTACCTGTCTGATTTTGGGATCGCAAAAGATGCAGGCAAAAAAGAAGGCACGTTCACCGCAACCGGCATGGTACTGGGCTCGCCAGATTACCTCTCCCCCGAACAAGCCCGCAGCGAACCCGTCACGCCGCAGACCGATATCTACAGCCTGGGGGTGATGCTGTACGAGATATTGACCGGTCACCATCCTTTCCCGCATGTGTCCTCGGTTGAACGTATGTACAAACACCTGAACGAGCCGTTGCCATATATTGATTCCCTGCCACCTGAACTTGCCGATGGCATGAACGCGATTATCCAGAAAGCAACGGCAAAGAATCCGGCCCAGCGCTACATGGATGTGCTTGAGGTAGCCGCCGATTTCCGCCGCGAAGCCGACCTGGGCAGACGCTCCCCGGACAGCATCGTCGAACAGTTGACGCTCCGCGAGCAAGAAATCTTGCAGATGATCACAGAGGGATGCAGCAACAAGGATATTGCTGAGCACCTCTTCATTACTGTCGGAACGGTCAAATGGCATATCCGACAGTTGTATCAGAAACTGCGCGTGCGCAGCCGGGTACAGGCCATTATGCGCGCGCGGGAACTCAGCTTGATAGTCTCAGATACAACTGTCGAATCGGTATCCAGCGAATCGACATTCATCGCTCTGTCCGAACCAGAAAATCCCTACAAAGGCCTTCGCGCGTTTCAGACAGCCGACGCGCGCGATTTTTTCGGGCGCGAAAATCTGGTTCAGAGACTCGTGCAACGCCTGGGTGACCATGACAAACTGTCTCGTTTCCTGGCTGTGGTTGGTCCCAGCGGCAGTGGCAAATCGAGCGTGGTGAAAGCCGGGTTGGTCCCGGCCCTGTGGCGTGGCGATCTGCCGGGTTCCGAGCGTTGGTTTGTCGTAGAGATGATCCCTGGCGCGCACCCCCTGGATGAACTCGAAATTGGGCTGACACGGGTCGCCGCTAACCAGTCAGGCAATCTACGCGAACACCTGGAGCGCGACTCACGCGGCCTAGTGCGCGTGGCCGGGTTGATCCTGCCTGACGATGGTAGTGAACTGGTCATCATCGTGGATCAGTTTGAGGAAGTTTTCACCCTGGTTGAAAAAGAAGCGGTACGCGCCCTGTTTCTTGATCTGCTGCATGCTGCCGCCACCGATCCGCGCAGCCGCGTGCGCGTGATCATTACCTTGCGTGCCGACTTCTACGACCGTCCGCTGCATTATCCCCAGTTCGGTGAACTGGTGCGCACCCGCATGGAAACTGTGATGCCACTTTCGGCAGATGAACTGGAAGCGGCGATTACCAGACCGGCAACGCGCGTAGGTGTGTCTTTTGAGCAAGGGCTGGTGTCGACCATTATCGGCGACGTGCATTACCAGTCGGGCGCATTGCCCCTGCTTCAATACGCACTGACAGAGTTGTTCGAGCAGCGCGCGAACCGGACGGTGACCCATGATGCCTACCAGGCGTTAGGCGGGGCGACCGGCGCACTGACCCGGCGTGCCGAGGAGTTGTATCACGAGCAGGATGAGGACGGCCAGAAGAGCCTCCGCCAGATGTTCCTGCGACTGGTCACGCTGGGCGAAGGTGTTGAGGACACCCGGCGGCGCGTGCCGCGGTCCGAGCTGTTGGCTATCGCCGGAGACGAAGATCGTATGGACGAGGTTATCGATACCTATGCTGCCTATCGCCTGCTGACGCTCGACCACGACCCAGCATCCCGGCGTCCTACGGTCGAGATTGCTCACGAGGCTATTCTGTGCGAGTGGCGGCGGTTGCGAGATTGGCTGGCTGAGAGCCGCCACGACATTCACCAGCAGCGACTGCTGGCGGCAGCGGCCACCGATTGGCAGAGTGCTGACTGCGACCCAAGTTACCTACTGCATGGCTCACGCCTGGAACAATTCGAAGGCTGGGCCACCGAGACACCGCTCGCTCTGACCCATGAAGAACGCGAATTCCTGGAAACCAGCATAGCTGCACAACACCAGCGCGAGGAAAACGAACGCGAAAGGCAGGCGCACGAATTAGCCTTGGCGAAAAAAGCCGCGGAATCGGCTCAACAAGCCGCCGAAGCCGCTCAACAAGCCGAGACTTCACAGCGTCAGGCCGCCAACCGGCTGCGTTATCTGGTGGCCGGACTGGGCTTGTTTCTGGTGGTGGCTGTGGTCCTGTCCGTGTTCGCGTTCGGGAAAGAACGCGAGGCCAATGACTCCCGCAAGAAAGCCGAGCGCGAAGCTACGGTGAATCGCAGCCTTGTTCTGGCGGCCAACGCGCGCGAGGAAGCCGACATCGGGCGCGGTGATCTGGCGCTGGTGTTGGCGGTGGAAGCGACCACGATGGACCAGCCGCCGGCGGATGCGAAAAATACACTCGCCGATGTTGCATTCTCCCTGGGCACGCGCCTGGTCTTGACAGACCATTACGGTGAAGTGCGGGCTGTAGCCTTCAGTCCGGATGGTAGTGTGCTTCTGTCGGCTGGCTGCGCCCAGTCCGCCTCTGAAGACGGGGAATGCGCGCGTGGCGAGTTCATCGTGTGGGACATGCCCGGCGGCACTTTACAGCGTCGGTGGGAGGGTCAAACGGGCTGGATCAACGCGCTGGCCTTCGATCCCGCCCCTGATCAAGCAGAGGTCGTCAGGGCAGTCTCTGCATCTGCCGACGGGACATTGGTCGCGTGGGATATCATGACCGGCCAGGAGGTTCTTCGCCTGGAAGGCCACACCGGCGCGGTGACTGATGTGGTCTTCGTACCCGGACAGCGCGCCATCCTGTCAGCCTCCGACGACGGCACTGCGATTTTGTGGGACGCAGAGAGCGGCGATGTTCTTCGGCGTTTGGAGGGCCACACCGCCCGCGTGAACACGGTGGCTGCCAGCCCTGATGGCACCCAGGCTGTGACTGCCTCCGACGACGGACTGGCAATCACGTGGGACATCCGGCCCGACTCGCCCACCTTTGGCGAGGCCGTTCAACGGTTTGCGGGCCACGGCACCCGGCTGATTGCCGCTGCCTTTGTCTCGGACGGTACCGCGGTCCTCTCCAACGGTTACGATCTTGCCTTCCGCCAGTGGGATGCGCAGACCGGCACGGAGATACGCCAGCGGGCTATTGGCGCCGCCGGTGGACGGATGGTGATCAGTCCGGATGGCCATACCGTCCTGATCCCTATGGGCAGCTCGCTCTACTTGTGGGATCTCGAAGTGTGGTGGCAGGATCAGCCCATCACAGGCCATGACGGGATGATCTGGGACGTGGCATTCCGTCCGGACGGCGGGCTGGCTGCCTCCGCGGCGAGTGATGGCACGATCCGACTCTGGAATATCCGTGCTCAGGGCGAGTCTCATCGTTACACGAGAGGGATACCGGTTTTTGCGGTGGAAGCGAGTCCGGATGGCAGCCGGATCGTGGTCGGCGAAGTAGCCCCCGGAGGTCTGCAGGTCATCGACACGAGCACGACTGAACTGGTTCGCAGCGTACCGAACGATGGGTATAGCATTGCTCCAGGAGCAATAGCGATTGACCCGGGAGGACGCTACGCGCTCGTTGGCTCACTTGACTTCGCCAACTATACACAGGGCTCACATCTCATCTTGCGGGACATTGATTCCGGCGAGGCAGTCCTGGATTTCCCGACCCTGGAATACCCGTGGCGCAGCGTGGCGATCAGTCCTGATGGGCAACTAGCGCTGGCTGGGACCCAGGACTTCAGCGAAAATGACGAGGGTGGCGACTTTGTCTTGTTGGACCTCGACAGCGGTCAGATCATCCGGCAGTTCGATACAACGCATGACATCACCTCAATCGCGTTTAGCCGGGACGGGACACGGGCTATTTCCGGTTCGTGCTACTTCCTGAGCGCGGCGTTTTGGGATATCAAAACTGAACAGGCGATACGGTTCTTCCCTGAACAGCCAGGTTGCACGCTCGATGTCAGCTTCGGGCCTGATGAAACGACGATCATCACGGCTACCAACGATGGCAGCATCACCGAGTGGAATATCGAAACCGGTGCCCGGATTCGGCAGTTCGTCGGGCACAATGGGCCAGTTTGGAGTCTGGACTTTGGGCCGGACAATCGCACGATGGCGTCCGGATCATCCGATGGCAGCCTCATCGTGTGGGACTATGCGTCCGGCGAAATACTGCGTCGCTTCGAGGGCCACATGGGGTGGGTGTTTGATGTCGAGTTCAGCCCAGACGGCGAGCGCCTGTACTCTGCTTCAGCCGATGGCACGGTGCGTGAATGGCGCGTGAGTGACTGGCAGTTGGATGACCTGTTGGACTGGGTGCACGAAAACCGCTACCTTCGTGACTTCTCATGCGATGAGCGTGTGCAGTACCGCATCGAGCCGCTGTGTGAAAACGAATAACCCCAGACCTGTGGTTAAGGATGGGCATTCGGATCGTCTGTTTTGCCCACACGCGCCCGGGCAGTGAGGGACTGGTCGGCTGGCTGGCGGAGCACATGGCTCAGGATGTGTTCGATCGGTTGCAGATTGCGGGTGAGAGTACCGGGTTGCACTGGTTTCACCTGTTTTGGCATCTGCAACACACGGCTGAATTCGACGATTTGGATGTGGAGCTATACCTGGTCAATGCACGCGCCGTCGCCAAGTTCAAACCCAGTCTGTGTGAACAGGAGAAAACAGATGTCAAGGATGCCTACGCAATTGCCGAGTGGCTCCGCTTTCGCCAGCGTCCGCATCATCCACTCAGCCTGGATGAGCACTGTCTGCCCTTGCAGCGCCTGACGCGTCATCGCTTTCACCTGATACACAATCTGGCGCGCGGAAAAGTCTATGCGCGCCAGGTGGTGCTCTATCTGAAGATGAGCACCTATCAACCTCAAAAACCCTTCAGTGATCCATTTGCCGAGAGCGGTTGGTGGGCGTTGCTCGAACATGCCACCGTCGATGAGATCGCCCAGCGCAATCTCGATGAACTGGCTGCCGGTTTGCGCCAGACCAGCGCTAATCATCTGCCCGATCCACACGCCACCGCCGAGCAACTGCAACAGTTGGCACGCGAAGCTTATACCTTGCCGCCAGGCTTGGCCGAGGCGATCAACATCATGCTCGCTCAATTACAGGCTCACATCACCTTCTTACAGCAGTAGTTGGCCCCATTGGATCAACAGATCGAGGCCCTGGCGCAGACCTTACCCGGCTATGCCCATCTCGCCTCTATCCCGGGTATTGGCCCGGTGTATGCTGCCGGTCTCCTGGCCGAAATCCAGGATGTCCAGCGCTTCATGACCGATCATCTGGGACGCCCCGCACCCTTCATCAGGGCCAAGCTGCCCTGGCTAAGTTCGCCGGTCTGTGGTGGCCGCGCCACGAATCCAGCAATTTCAAAGCCGACAACCGCCGGCTGGCCAAAACCGGTAACTGTTATCTCCGCTACTATCTCGTCGAAGCCGCCAACTCGGTGCGGTTCAAGCTGCCCGACTATCGAGCTTTTTATCAGCGTAAGTCTCGTGAAGCGGTGCGTTATCACCACCGCCGCGCCATCGTCCTGACCGCTCGCAAGTTGGCGCGTCTGGTCTTCTCCCTGCTGCTGAATGACCGGCCTTACCAACCGCGTGGAGGTGACACCGCCGCTTAAGCTTGTGCAAACTCAGCTTCCCGCCTGCATAGTCCGCTTTTCAGTCTACACCGCGGTGTTTTTCCCCTGGTGCAGATCCAGTTCCTCATGCGGCTTTTTCCCGGAAAACTCGCCCATTTGAAGGCTTGACTTTCCACCGCATTGCTATGGGGCATGGCATTACAACATCTGACCCTGTCCTTTGCTTCATCTCTACAGAGATGGAGCATTTTGTTTGGGGAGTACAAAACCTGGCAGTTAGTGAATTACTCTTTCGGAATTTCACGATCCATGCGCATTCTGTAACTCGTCTGCCATTTTCTACCACGTGTCTCTTGGTACAACAACTCATTCTTCGCGTGCAACATACGATTACGATTCATGGTATTATCAGTCTGTGACTTACTTGAAGCCTCACACGACACGAAGAGAGTTGGCAAACTGGTAGTGGTGAGGTTTTGACTGATGAGGCATGAAAAGGTAAACCAGGACAAACC
>CAYMTN010000219.1:0-9083 GCA_964393335.1 uncultured Anaerolineaceae bacterium | reverse complement strand
TGTGGGGGCAGCGCCACCGCCTGCCTTACGTCCATTCCTCCAGCCGCTTGACGATCTCCGCCGCGAACCAATCCGCCGCTGCGCCATCCAACACGCGATGATCGAACGTGAACGACAGGTAAACCATCGGGCGCACGGCGATGGCGTCATTATCCAGCACGACGACGCGTTTCTGGATCGCGCCCACGCCCAGGATACCGGCCTGCGGCTGGTTGATGATCGGCGTGGCGAACAGGCTGCCCGCGACGCCGTGATTGGTGATGGTGAACGTGCCGCCCTGCACCTCATCCGGGGTGAGCGCGTTCGCCCGCGCACGCTGCGCCAGGTCGTTGACCTGCCGCGCCAGCCCGGCCAGCGACAGCTCGTCGGCGTGTTTGATCACCGGCACGATCAAGCCTTCGTCCAGCGCGACCGCCATGCCGATAGCCACGTCCGGTTTGAGCAGAATCCCTTCGTCGGTCCACTGGCTGTTGACGTGGGGATGGCGGCGCAGCGCCTCGGCGGTGGCGGCCATGAAGTAGGCGGTAAATGTCAGGTTGATGCCGCGCCGGGCGTAGGCGTCTTTGTTGGCGGCGCGGTGCGCGACGACGCGGCTCAGGTCCGCTTCAAAGACGGTCGTCACGTGCGGCGCGGTGTGCAGCTTGCTCAACACCATGTGCTCCGCGATCCGGCGGCGCATGGTGCTGAGCGGGATCAACTCGCCCGGTTTGCCCGGCGCGGGCGGGGCCGTGTGCACGTGGTCCGCCGGGACTGTGGTTTTGTACAGGTCGTCGGTCGGTTTGAACAGGTCGCCGCTGCCGGGACGCTCCCAGGCGGGCAGTTCCTGCGCGGCCTGTTCGGCTGGCTGCGCCGCGCCGCGTTCGATGTAGGCCATGATGTCCTTTTTCGTGACGCGCCCGCCGTGCCCGCTGCCGCTGACCCGGCGCACGTCGATGTGATGTTCCGCCGCGATGCGGGCTACGACCGGCGTGACGTGTGGCATCCCGTGCGCCGGTTCAGGCTGCCCCATGTCGCGGACCGGTTCTGGCGCGGGCGGTGGCGCGGATTCGACCTGGGGCGCGCGGCTGGCCGGTGCGCTCTCACCCATCGCCCTGTGACCGAACGCGGCGACGTGTTCCGCCTCGACCGAATCGGGCACATCCTCGCCCGGCTCCCCGATCATGGCCAGGACCGTCCCGGCAGGCACCGTGATCCCTTCGGAAACGTAGATCTTTAGCAGCGTGCCGCCGGTAGACGCCGTGACTTCGGACGTGACCTTGTCCGTTTCGACCTCGACAATCGGCTCGTATTCCTCGACCGCGTCGCCGACCTGTTTCAGCCACTGGCCGACCATCCCTTCGACGACGCTTTCGCCCATTTGCGGCATGATGACTTTCGTTGCCATACGTGTTTTGTCCTCACCCGTTATTGCTACTAATGCGTAAAGCGTGGCCGGTTTTCGGCTAGTCAGTAGTGGGCGTGCCGCCGGATTCTCGCCCGCTGCATGAATCGCCGAAAACCTACCGCTGTTTGTTGTTTAATATGCCGCCAACTCGCGGATCGCGTTGGCGATTTTTTCCGGGCTGGGCATGAAAAAGTCCTGCATAGTGTGCGCAAACGGCACGCCCGGCACGTCCGGCCCGGCCAGGCGGCGGATCGGCCCGTCCATGTATTCGAACGCCTCGTCGCTGAGGATCGCGGCGATCTCGGCCCCGTAACCCAGGAATCGGTTGTCTTCGTAGACGATCAGCGCCTTGCCCGTTTTTTTGAACGAGTCGATCACCGTCTGTCTGTCGAGCGGCACCAGCGTGCGGATGTCCACCACTTCACATTCGATGCCATCCTGCGCGGCGACGGTCTGCGCTGCCTGCAAGGTGTAATAGTGCATCATGCCGTAGGCATACACCGTCAGGTCGCTGCCTTCACGCGTGACCGCCGACGTGCCAATCGGGACGAGTACCTCGGTGTCGTCAGGGACTTCCCCCCGGATCAACCGGTAGCCTTTTTTCGGCTCGAAGATCATCACCGGGTTCGGATCGCGCACGGCGGATTTCAGCAGGCCCTTAGCGTCGTAGGGATTGCTTGGAATCACGACTTTGAGACCGGGCGCGTGCGAAAAGACGGCTTCGACGCTCTGCGAGTGGTACAGCCCGCCGCCGATGCCGCCGCCATACGGCGCGCGGATGACCATCGGGGCGTGCCATTCGCCATTGGACCGGTAATAAATATGCGCCGCTTCGTTGACGATCTGGTTAAAGGCCGGGAAGATGTAATCCGCGAACTGGATTTCGCAGATCGGACGCATGCCCACCATCGCCGCGCCAATGCCAACGGCCACGATGCTCAACTCGGCCAGCGGCGAGTCGATGACACGGTCCGGTCCGTATTTGTCGTATAAACCCACCGTCGCGCGAAACACCCCGCCGCGCGGCCCCACATCCTCGCCGGTGATGAAAACACGTTCGTCGCGTTCCATCTCCTCGTCCATCGCCTGGCGCAACCCTTCGATCAGCGTGATTTCAGACATGGTTGGTTGTGGCTCCTCGCTTACGCTTCGTCGGACGGCTTGTACACGGGGAACAGTGCCGCTTCGGGCGGCGGGTAGGGCGCGGCGATGGCTGCCGCCTGCGCCTCGTCTACTTCCTGGCGGACGCGCGCCTCGACTTCGTCAATCGCGGCGTCGTCTAACAACCCTTTGTCGCGCAGGTAATTCTGGTAGCGCAGGATCGGATCGAGCCGCTTCCAATGGTTCACTTCGTCGCGCGAGCGATAAGTGCGGTCGTCGTCGTCGGAGGAATGCGGCACCGGGCGGTACGTTTTGGCTTCGACCAGTGTCGCGCCGCCGCCGCTGCGTGCCCGGTCGGCAGCTTCTTTCATCACGCGGTAGGACGCCAGCACGTCATTGCCGTCAACAATCGCGCCCGCGATGCCAAACATCGGGGCGCGGTCGGCGACGTTCGGCACCGCCATCTGAAGCTGCATCGGGACCGAGATCGCGTAGATATTGTTTTCGACCAGGCATATCAGCGGCAGCCGGTGGACGCCTGCCCAGTTCAGGCCCTCGTACCAGTCGCCCTCACTGGTCGAGCCTTCGCCCAACGTCGTGACGACGATCCGGTCCTCGCCGCGCAGCTTGCAGGCCAACGCCGCCCCGGCGGCCTGCGGGACCTGGGTCGCTACCGGGCTGGACGCCGCCAGCATACCCAGCGCCCGGCTGCTGAAGTGGGACGGCATCTGGCGTGCGCCGCTGGTCGGCTCGCCCTCTTTGCCGAATACGGCCAGCATAAAATCGCGCGGGGTATAACCCAGCGCGAACGAAAATGCGATGTCACGGTAGTACAGATGGGCATAGTCTACGCCGCGCCGCATGGCGTAGGCCGCCCCAACCTGAATTCCTTCGTGGCCGATCCCGGAAATATGAAAGGCAACCTTGCCCTGGCGGTGCAGTACCCAGACGCGTTCATCGGTCCGGCGCGCACGGATCATCTGCCAGTACATTTCTAACAGTGTTTTGGGTTCCAGATCAAGCCCGGCGTCGTCGATCTGATGCGCGGTTTGTGCTTCGGTGACCATAGGCTGCTCCTGAAATCTCCTATGAATGGCCTTACAGGGAGTTCCGCAAAAATAACGTCTTTTCCGCTGCGGATCGCACGACCAGGCCGGGGCGGCGTTTGGTGTTCAGCCACGCGCAGCATAACCAGATTATAGACACAACCGCCAAACACCCGCCCAATCGCGGACTCCCCTGGACGGAAACGCCCTCCTTCCGTAGAATAGCGGGGTGACGAGCGCTGGTTGCCAATCATAGGGGGCCTCATGGCTGGAGCTGCGATTCACCCCAGTCAGGAACGAAAACGTGCGCCGACCGACGCCGAACGCGAGCGCGTCTACCGGCGTAATTTCCCGCTGTTTCTGTTAGATTTTGTGATCTTTAGTATTGCGATGAACCTGATCGGGCCGACGACGGTCATCCCCGATTTTGTGCGCAAGCTGACCGGCCTGGAAGTGCTGATCGCGCTGTCTAGCCAGGCGTTTGAAGTCGGCTGGTTGCTGCCGCAGTTGTTCGTCGCGCGCACCCTGGTGCGTGTCGAAAACAAAAAATGGTGGTTCATCGGCCCGAATATCCCCGTGCGGCTGTTGATCCTGAGCTTCGCGGGAGTGGTCGTGCTTCTCGGCCCGAACCGGCCTGGACTGCTGTTGGGCCTGTTTTTTCTGTTTTACGTGCTGGCGGCGCTCGGTGATGGGCTGGTGGGCGTGCCCTGGGTGGACCTCGTCGGCAGCAGCCTGGACGGGCGGCGGCGGGCGCGTTTGTTCGGCCTGGGCAACGCGACGGTTGGCGTGCTGGTCTTGGGGCTGGCTCCGATTGTGGACGTGATCCTGGGCGACAGCGGGCTGGATTATCCCAATAACTACGCGCTGCTGTTTGCCCTGTCGGGCCTGCTGTTCGTATCGACGATCCCGCTGGGGCTGTTCATCCACGAGCTGCCGGGCGGCGTACCGCAAGAAACCGCGCCCTCGATGCGCGAATATCTGCCGGACCTGCTGCGCGTGCTGCGCGAAGATAAACCCTACCGCGCCATGATCTCGACGCGCGTGTTGGCCGCGCTGTTTACGCTGGCCGCCCCGTTTTACATCGGCCTGGCGACCGAACGCCTCGACATAGCCAGCGATACGGCGGTCAGCACGGCGCTGGCCATGCAGACGGTCGGCAGCGTGACGGGCGCGCTGATCTTTTCGTGGTTGGGCGACCGCCGCAGCCTGACATTCATCCGCGTTGCGCTGGGCGTCGCCGTTTTGCAGCCACTGTTGGCCCTGCTGGCGATTGCCGTCGGGCCGCTGCCGCTGTATGTCGCCTTTCTGGCGGGTGGATTCGTGGCGGGCAGCCTGGGGATCAGCTTTATCAACTGGGTGATCGCGTATGCCACGCCGGAACAGCGCCCGGTGTATTCCGGCCTGTTCAACTCGGTGTCGGCGGTGGCGCTGCTGACGGCCCCGCTGGCGGGCGGCACGATTGTGCAGGTGTTAGGCTACGAAGCGGTGTTCGTCGTGGCGCTGGTGATCGTCCTGATCGCGCTGACGGTCGCGCTGCGGTACGTCCACGCGCCGGTACAGCCTGTCGGTGAATAGACAGGGGCGTATGGCGCACAAGGAAGGGGCCTCATGATCCGGTGGCGGCGGGTGGATCACGCGCGCCGCTCACGCCAGCCACGCGCCGCCAAACAGCATCAACGCGAGCGCCGCGCGGACCACGTGATGGCTCAGGCGCGGCCCGCCGGGGCGCTGCGTCCCCACGTAGTACGCGCTGTCGCTGATCAGAACCAGGCCCGCACCGATCAGCCACAGTCCGGCGGCGGCCTGCCGCCCGTCCAGCCAGCCCCCGGCGATCAGCATCAGGCTGCCGCCCGCCATCGTGACGAATGCCCCGCGAGATAACAAGCCGCCGCGCCATCCCGCGACGCTGGCGCTAAGCTGGATCGCCCCATAAGCGGCGATGATGATCCAGACGAGTCCCCTCACGATGCGTTCTCCTCCAGGTGAGCGCGGATCGCGCGCCGGTCGTCGTCCAGGCGGGCCAGCGCCGCATCGATGGCGCGGCGGCGGGCGGTCAGGTCGTCGTGCAGGCCGTCGAGCAGGCGCAGCGCCGCCTGCAATTTACCGGCGGGCGGCAGGTCCGCGCGTTTGACGGCAAACAGGCGTTTGATCGACTCCAGCGACAGGCCGGACTCACGCAGGTCTTTGATCACCTGCGCGTCCGCGATCTGCTGCGCGCTGTACAGCCGGTAATTGTTCGGCCCGCGCTGCGGCGCGATCAGCCCCGCCGACTCGTACAGGCGCAACGCCCGCCGGGTCAGACCGGTGGCGGCGGCGAATTCGCCGATGGTGTAGGTGTCGTGTGGTGTGTGCATGGCCCTATCATAAACCTTAACCTTAGGTGAAGGTCAAGCGTTTTCTGGAAAAAAGCCTCACCCCTCTTCGCGGCGCACGCGCGGCGCAGGGAACGGGAGGGAAAGGGTGAGGCTTGGCGGACGCGAACGACGTTACGCGGGCGCGGGTCTGGCGCGGGTTGGAATTTCCTGGACCTCCTGGCCGGACTCGACGGCGGGCACCGGCCTGTAATCCGGCAGCGTGGCTTCCATCCGGCGCATACTCGGCATGGCGTAGAACACCAGCCCTGTGAAGACGACCATCACCCCGGCGACGACGGCCATTAGCCCGATCCCGGCCCCGGCATGCGTGCCGACCAGCGGCGCGACGACGTCCCACCCGGCCCCGCCCACCGCCGGTTCGAAGACCTTATCGGCCAGCGGCCCGGCCAGCAGGTACGAGATCGGGGAAAACAACATGGCAAGCTGGGTCACGGCGGCGAAGACGCGGCCCTGGACATCCGGCGGCGTTTTGACTTGCAGCACGGAGCTGAATGCCGCGTTGACGATCGGCAGCGGCAGCATCAGCCCGACCAGCGCGATCCCCATCGCCAGCGGCGAGCGCGTGACGCCAAACAGCGCGAAGAATCCACCGACGACCACGATGCCCGGCAGGATGGTATGCACGCGCGGGTGCGTGCCGCCCCAGATGCCCATGATCACGCCGCCGACAATGGCCCCGCCGCTCATCACGCTCAGCAACATGCCGAGCGTGGCTTCGCTGCCGGTGATGCTGAGCACGTACGGCGTAAACAGCACGCCGACCGCGTTGAAGAAGAAATTGACCAGTGTCGCGCAAAACACGAGCACGAACAACGGTCGCCGCGCCCACAAAAACCGGAAGCCGACCAGCGCCTCTTGCCAGATGGTGCCCCGCATCGCGCGGCCCTCGTCGGTTTGTTCCGGGCGCGGAATGTGGATCAGCGCCACGACCGTGATCGCCACCAGGAAGGTGAACAGGTCAATCGCCATGACGCCGGGCGCGTCCACTACCGCAAACAGCAGCCCGGCCAGCGCCGGGGCGATGATGCCTGCTGCCGGACCCCGGAGCTGTTGCATCGCGTTAGCGCGGTCGCGTTTTTCGTCCGGTACCAGCATGGTAACCGACGCCTGGAAGGCCGGACCCTGGAACATGCCAAACGCCGCCTGGATGGCCGCCACGACGTACAGGTGCCACAGTTCGAAATGCCCGGTCATGAAGCTGATCATCAACAGCAGCGTCCCGACCGCCTGCCCGGCATCCGCGAGCACCATCACGTAGCGGCGGTCCCACCGATCGGCCATCACACCGGCCACGCTTGATGCAACCAGGCGGGGCAGGGTGGCGAAAAAGGCCGCCAGCGCCAGCGGAGTCGCGTTGCCTGTATCGTTGAAGACCCAGATGCCCACCGCGAACGACGTCATCTCGCTGCCGATCAAGGAGAAAGTCTGCGTCAGGATCAGGGTGTAGAATGTTCGAAGAGTCCGCCCGTGTGTCATCAGAATTCACCCTAACATTGAAAAAATCAAGCTCTATATTGACATTATACGTAAAGAATGTCAAAAAGTTTTAGAAAATGAAGGCGCATATTAAATTTGATGAACGGCGAAAGGAATATCATTGCATGATTTGTTTTGGTAATTTATGTAGAAAAATATATATTCTATCCAAGAAACGTTCAGTATCGACCAATTGAGAAGTTAATCCTGTTCTTTATCGTAAATATCGGTATAATCTGGTATAAATGATAAGGATAGGTTTTTTTGAGTCACGATTTGTGAATACCATCACCTTCGACGCGTCACACCCCAGCCCGGTGATGAGCTGTGCGCCCGCCCACATGACGAACATCCTGCCCGCCGCGTTGGGAGGGGCGTCAGCGCACGACCATACGTCTCGTTCTATCGCACCGATCAGGAAGTACACATGAAACGACACGCTCCCTACGTTGGTTGGCTGTGGCTAACTGCCGCCGCGACGGTGTGCCTCGTGGCGCTGGTTCTTCCGGCGCAGGCATGGGCGCACGGCCCGGCTGAGGGCGGCGCAAGCAGCAGCGACATTCAAGGCCTGTTTAAGATCACACTGGCGATTGCCATCCCGGTTTTTCTGCTCGTCGAAGGCTTGATCGTCTTCGCCATCATTCGCTACCGCCGCCGGATGAAAGCGGACATGCCCGAACAGGTCACCGGCAACCGCACCCTCGAAATCTCGTGGACCGTGCTGTCTTTTGCCATCGTGTTTGTGCTGTTCTGGCTGACCTACCGCGCCCTGAAGACCGACTATGAGGTCAAGGCGGGCAACGAAGACGCCACCGCCGACCTGACGGTTCGTGTCACCGGGTATATGTTCAACTGGGATTACGAGTATTACCTGGGTGAAGCTGAAGAAACGGGCGTCACGACCACCAAGACGCTGACGATCCCTGCCAACCGCAACGTGCTGCTCGAAATCAGCTCGCGCGACGTCCAGCACAGCTTTTGGGTGCACGATTTGGCCGGGAAGGTCGATGCCGTGCCGGGGTATACCAACACCATGTGGATCAAGGCCGATAAGCCGGGCACGTATAAGGGCAACTGCGCGGAATACTGCGGGACGCTGCATTATAAGATGCTGATCGAAGTGGACGCGCTCGAACCGGCAGCCTTTGACGCGTGGTTGGCTGACAAAATGGCGGCAGCCGGGCAGTTTGTGCCGGTGGGCACTGACATGGAAAGCCCGCTGCCGGCGGGTGTGCCTGCCGACGGCGAACAGCTCTTTACCGATCTCGGCTGCTCGAACTGTCACGGGGCACAGCCCGGCGCAGGCCCGGCCTTGTCTAACATGCACGAGAATATGGAAGCACAAAAAGGATACACGACCGAACAATATCTGCGCGAGTCGATCCTCATGCCGTGCAACTACCAGGTTGAGGGGTATAACTGCAATGTTATGCCGCACGATTTCGGCCAGAAACTTGACCGGCAGAGTCTGGCGGATTTGATCGCATACCTGATGCAGACTGAAGAATAAACGGAGACGAAGCATATTATGGCGACCGTAGCAGCAACGCGCCCTGTGGCCCCGCACCCGCAGGGCATCCTTCTCCCGCAAGGTCAACACCAGCGCGGTGGAGACCAGCAGCATCAGCCCCACCAGACAGAGCATCACATGGTAGGGGTTGAGTGCCGCGGTTCCCCACAGCAGCGGATTCTCTTCGAGCC
>CAYMTN010000218.1:8832-9159 GCA_964393335.1 uncultured Anaerolineaceae bacterium | reverse complement strand
AGTTCCGCCGACACCAGCAGCACCGCCGCGCCCGCGTCGCGCTGCTCGACGATCTGCTTGTGGATGAACTCAATCGATCCCACGTCGATGCCGCGCGTCGGTTGGGCGGCGATCAACAAACGCGGTTTGCGGCTGAATTCACGCGCCACGATCATTTTTTGCTGGTTGCCGCCGGACAGATTGCCGCCGTCGATATCCGGGGACGGCGTGCGGATGTCGTACTGCTCGATCAGGTGGGCCGCGTGCTGCCGGATCGCCTGCGGATCGCGCATCAAGCCGCCCTGCGGCTGCGGTGGTTCGCCCTCACGCCCCAACCCGTGCCACGTC
>CAYMTN010000218.1:0-8822 GCA_964393335.1 uncultured Anaerolineaceae bacterium | reverse complement strand
GCGGCGCGCGTCTGCTCGATGGCATGGCGCACGACGCGCAGCCCCAGGATACGCAGCGCGGCGAGGTGCGCCAGCGCGCCAAACAGCAGTTCCGCGCCGAGCAGCGTCAGCACGCTGATGATGAACGGGTATTGCAGCGCCGCTTTTTGATCGCTGGTCAGCGACGAGCCTAACGCACGCATACTGACCGGCACATGGTAGGCGTCCAGCAGCGCCGTCCAGACCCATTCGTTCCACGTGTAGAGCGCCACAACCGTCAGCGCAGCGATGATCCCGCCGACCAGCAGCAGGTAACGCAGCAGCGCCCCCGGCAGTTCCTCGACGTTCGGTTCTTTGGCAAACGGGCGCTCGTAAAAATCGTTGAGCACGAGGTTATCGGCCACCGTGTAGAGCTTGACCAGCCCGTGCCGCTGGCGATCTTCGGGGACGTGGCTGGTGCCGAAATCCTTGATGTGGCGCGGCGTGATACGCTCGCGGCGAATGACGCGCAGCCCCAACAGCCGGTCATACCAGCAGCGATCATCCGGATCGCGGCGTGCCAGCCCAAAACTGAGCAGCAGCGGCGCGGCCAGCGGCAGGTGCAGCGCCAGGAAAATCAGGTATCGCTCGGCCAGCCGCAGCGCGCCCGGCCTGCGCTCATCCGCATCGACCACTTCCAGCGAAAACAGCGACATGCCTAACGTAGCGCCTGTGGCGAGCCAACTCCCCCAAAAATACAGCGCGTCGATGATCGAAAAGACCAGTACGCCCGCCGCGAACTGGGTCGCCGTCGAGCCGTTTTCGAGCGTGGCGTCGTTGAAATACCACACAAAGTAGCCGATGAAATAGGCTAGCACGCAAACCACCGCCAGATCGATCACGAACGCGGCGGCGCGCTGCCACAGCCCGCCGCCCGGCTGCGTATCCGGCTGAAGCTCAGTGCCCAACAGCCGCACCGATCCACCGGTCAGCGTGCGCAGCCCGGTCAGCACTTCGACCAGCTCGGTCTGCCCGTTGCCCTGCACGCCCGCGATGCCCAGCACCTCACCTGCATGGACATCAAAACTGACCGCGTTGAGTGCCCGCGCGCCCCGGTTGTCATACGCGCTCAGGCCGCGCACGGTCAGCACGGCTTCCGCCGGGTGCGCCTCGTCTTTTTCGACCTGCAAAATGACCTCGCGCCCGACCATCATCGCGGCGAGTGACGTTTCGGTGGCTCGATCGGGCGTCGTCGTGCCAACCACACGCCCGCCGCGCATCACGACAATGTTGGTCGCCACCTCGAACACTTCCTTGAGCTTGTGCGTGATAAAAATGATCGAGACGCCCTGCGCGGCAAGCTCGCGCATGATCTTGAACAACTCCTTGCCTTCCTGCGGCGTCAGCACGGCGGTCGGCTCGTCCAGGATCAGAATGTCCGCCTGGCGGTACAGCGCCTTGATGATCTCGACGCGCTGCTGGGTGCCCACCGGCAGTTTTTCGATCACGGCGTCGGGGTCAACTTCCAGCCCATACTGCTGCGAGAGATCGCGCACGCGCTGCGCTGCCGTGTGATGGCTGCCGATCTGCGTGACGCTGTGCAGCGCGACCAGCAACGCGTCCATCGCGCCATCCAGCGGCGACACGCGCCCCAGCGCAGCGCGATCGGCAGTCAGGCGGTGGTGGATCGTGCGCCACAGCACTACGCCCAATCCGGCCACCGTCAGCGCCGTCAGCGTGATCCGTGCCCGCGTGCTGATGCTCTCCAGATTGAGCCACGCCAGCACCATATACACGACCACGATCCCGGCGAGAGCAGCCAGATCGCCCTGCGCCAGCCGGTCCGGTGCCGGAAAGATGCCGCGCCACGACTGGACGCTGTGCCAGCCCAACAGGATCAGCAGCAGCACGACGCTGACCACCCTGGCAACCGGCGGCACATCGTCAATCGCGTCGATCAGCCAGCCCGGCACGCCGTTACCGCGATACTGCTCAAGCTCCTGCTTGGCACTGAGCAGCACGCCGTTTATGCCGGTCCCGGCGTCGTCCGCCTTACGCGCCTGGCTGGCCCAGTCGAAATCGATGCGCTCGCGGATGACCAGCGTCTGTTTGACGGCGTATCCCTCGAATTCCTGCGGTTTTTTCTCGCGGATTAGTTCGACTTTCTGGCGTAGCGCGACGTCCGTCAGGCCGACGCGCGTGATCAGCTCGACACGGCTGGCGATGGCAATCGCCGCAAACGCCAGCCCGATACGCCACGCGATGCCCCAGGTGATGCGTGCCAGCGGCGGAGAGGCGACCATCACGCCGCTGATCGCGCCGACGACCAGGCCGCCCAGGATGGTGCGCCGCTCGCCCAACGCCAGCCCGATGATTGCGGCCAACGCAAAAACGACGATGCTCGGCAGCCAGGCCAGCACGGCCTGCCACAGCCTGCCGCTGCCCCGGTACGCGACGCTCTCCTCTTCGCCCAGCACGACATTTTCCGCGACCGTCATCACGTTCACTAACTGGAAGTGCTGGTGGACCATGCCGATCCCGTTGCGGATCGCCTCGCGCGGGCTGGCAAAATGGACCGCCCGCCCCTTCAGGCGGATCGTGCCGCGATCGGGGTGATACAGCCCGTAGATGACGTTCATCAGCGTGCTTTTTCCCGCGCCGTTCTCGCCGAGCAGGGCCAGAATCTCGCCCCGGCGCAGCGCCAGGTTCACGTCGTCGTTTGCCAACACGCCGGGGAACTGTTTGGTCACGCCCTCGACTTCAAGCACGTAGTCGTTGTTTTCAGTCGTCATGAAAGTCTGTCCGGTTCATTTACTCAACGTCCCAAATACAGTCAGGTGGTTACCGGTTCTCCGTTAACCGTTTTCAGTATCAAGTTTTTGAATCAGGCCGGTCAACATCCGCTTGACATCACTCACATCAACGCAAAGCTGCCGGTAGGTCGATGCGTCGAGCGTCACTGGCTCCGTATGGTTGAGAGCACAAACAGCGCCCCTGCCGTTCTTACCAATAACCAACCACCAACCACCATCTCACTCCTGCTCGTACGCCCGGCCCACATGCGCGGGAGGCTGCGCCCGCCCGACAAACCCGGCCAGCACGACAATCGTCAAAATGTACGGCAGCATGCCCACCAATTGATGCGGGAAGTTGATCCCGAACTGCTGGAGCTGGCCTTGCAGCGCAATGGCGAACCCAAACAGCAGCGCCCCTTTGAGCGCGCCCGAAGGCCGCCAGTTGCCGAAGATCATCACGGCCAGCGCGATGAATCCGCGCCCGGTCGTCATACCCTGCTCAAACAGCCCGACGGCGGCCAGCGTCAAAAAACCACCGCCCAGCCCGGCTAACATCCCGCCCACGAACAGGTTCGTATATTGCAGGCGGTAGACGTTGATGCCGAGCGTATCGGCGGCGCGCGGATTCTCGCCCACCGAGCGGGTCCGCAGGCCCCAGGTCGTGTGAAACAACGCCCACCCGATGACAAACACCAGGATCAGCGTCAGGTACGTGATCAGGTCTTTGTCGAACAAGACACGCCCGATGTCATACGGCAGGTAAAACGTAAAATTATCCGCCAGCGACAGTTTCCACGACCCACCTTGCGTGAACGGGTTGTCGATCACGTTTGGCAGCTTGCCCAGCGTGGGCGCGTTCAGCTTGTAGAAATAACCGGTCAGGCCCAGCGCCAGGATGTTAATCACCGTGCCGCTGACGATCTGATCGACCTTGTACTGGATGGATAACAACGCGTGCAGCAAACCGAGCGCGCCGCCGGTCAGCAGCGCCACCAGCAGCGCCAGACTCAGGCGGACCGGCGCATGTTGCAGCCCCGACGAAATCTGCGGCTCGCTCAGGTACACGTTGGTCATGAAGCCGGTGAACGCCGCCATCAACATCATGCCTTCGATGCCGATGTTGACGATGCCCGACCGCTCGCACAGAATGCCGCTCAACGCACCGAGCGTGATCGGCACCGAATAGCGGATCGTAAAGTTGATCGTGGCGATAATGGCAAGCCCTAGTTCTGTGTCGCCCATGAGTCCGTGTGCCCCCCTAGTCCTTGCCGCTGATGGTCAGCCGCGCGCCGGGCGCAGCCGCGCGGATGCGGTACAACCGCCGGATGATCTGGTCCGCCGCGACAAACATCAAGATCAGCGCCTGGATCACCTGGATCAGTTCTTTGGCGACGTTGGCCGTCAGCGCCATGCGGGTCGTACCGGCGTCCATCGCGCCAAACAAAAACGCCGAAAAATTCACGCCGATCGGGTTGTTACCGGCCAGGAACGCGACGGTGATGCCGTCAAACCCCAGGCCGAGACTCTGGTTGCCCTCATAGCCGTGATTCACGCCGAGCGTCTGGATTCCGCCCGCCAGCCCGGCCAGGCAGCCCGCGACAAACATCGTCAGGATCGTGATCAGCTTGACGTTCACCCCGGCGTATTCGGCGGCGCTGGGGCTGAAACCCGTCATGCGCAGTTGAAAGCCGAATGTCGTGCGGTACAGCAGAAACATGATCACAATCGAAGCGATGATCGCGATGAAAATGCCGGCGTGCAGGTCGAAGTTCGGCGGCACGGCATACACGACCGGCAGCCGGGCGCTGGGCAGAATTTCCGGAGTCTTCGCGATAGCGTCTTTCACGGCTTCCGGGCTGGCGAGCGGACCCGGCTTCGAGCCGTCGCTGCCCGTCGAGATCAACCACCCGGCAAACGATGCGGCGATGTAGTTGAGCATAATCGTCGTGATCACCTCGTGCGCGTCAGCATACGCCTTGAGCGCCCCGGCGATAGCCGCCCACAGCCCACCGGCCACCATCGAGGCCAGGATCGCCAGCGAGATATGCAGCAGCGGCGGCAGTCCCTTGACCGAAAAACCGATCCAGGCGGCGACCACCGACCCCATGATCAACTGGCCCTGCACGCCGATGTTGAACAGGCCGCTTTTGAACGCGAATGCCACCGCCAGCCCGGAGAGCACCAGCGGCGTCATGTTTCGAAAGGTCGCCAGCAGCCCGCGCGGCTCTAAAAACGCGCCTTCAAACAGCCCTTCGAAAGCCGTGATCGGATCGCGCCCGTTCAGCAAGATCAAGATCGAGCCGACCAGCACGGCGGTGATCACCGACAACAGCGGGATCAGCAGCCCTTGCAGGCCCATCCAGAGTTGCGCCTGGAAGATAGAAGTTCGCTGAGGTGGTGCGGCAGATGGGGTTTGTGTGTGTGTGGTTGCCATAAAAATCCTTCATCAGCACCCATTCAAAAAATTTGTGAGGTGATTATAACGGGGGTTGGCAAAAGCGAAAACCATCGCTGCGACCAGATTCAGGGTTGCCCCATTCTAACAACGTCCCAACTTCTTTCACCACTGAGGACACGGAGAACACAGAGAAATGCTTTTTTCTGTGGCCTCTGTGTGGTCAGATCATCGTTCGACTGATTCGATCCTACGCCCAGATTCAGGGTGGGTATGCCCGTCGTGTGCCGCTCGCCACGCCCGCCGCACAGGATAGTTTTCGGTCAAGCCTTTTCTCAAAAGGCTTGTGGGGCGTGGGGCAAAGCCCCAATCAGGTTTTGACGCGATTACCCTGACGGCGAGCATTGGCCCTGGCGCGAAATCTGCATATACTTACTATAGGTAAGCCGAAAACAAACTGTATCCCAAAAGTCACAGGGAGAATCCGGTATGGCGGTGTGGCCCTTGCCCCGGATCACGTTCCGGGAATTAAACTCGATTGTAGAGACACGACCAACGGCGCTGCTCACGACGGATGACGTGTGGGCAGTGCTGAGTCCGCATATCAACCTGCCGGTGATGATTCAGGCTGAACCGGCCCGCTACAGCCGCGAGTTGTTCGACTATCTCGCGGAAAACCTGCCGGGCCAGGTCAAGGTCGTCTACGCGGTGGGCGGCGGCGCGCCGGTCGAGGCCGGGAAATACGTGGCGGCGCGCAATAACATCCCGCTGGTGATCATCCCGACGGC
The DNA here is from genome assembly GCA_964393335.1 of uncultured Anaerolineaceae bacterium. Classification (GTDB taxonomy): domain Bacteria; phylum Chloroflexota; class Anaerolineae; order Aggregatilineales; family Aggregatilineaceae; genus CAYMTN01. Next base: position 2,886 of record CAYMTN010000218.1, on the reverse strand, counting down.
GCTTGACAGCACCCGGATGCTGCAACCGGCAGCGGTGGTGGAGGTTCAGGAAGACAGGCGCACCATCCGCCAGGGCAAAGAAACCGGCCCCGCCGCCGAGGTGATCGTCGATTGGGACGTCATCCAGGCTGCGCCGGATGCGCGGCGCGGCGCGGGTATCGTGGACGTGCTCTCGACCGTCACCGGCCTGCTGGATTGGCGTTATGCGGCCCAAAAAGGGAAAAACCGACGCGCGGAACGCTTCACGCCCTGGGCCGCCGGCGTCGCCGCCGACCTGGCGAAACAGGCGATCAAAAGCGCGGCGGCTATCGGCCAGGGCGACCGGGACGCGCTGCAAACACTGCTGCACCTGATGATGACGCTCGTCCAGCTCAGCAACCAACTGGAGCACACGCGCGTGCGGCAAGGCGGCGAGTATTACCTGGCCGAGATTATCGCCGCCACGACCGGCCCCACGACCACCCGCGTCCTGAGTCACGCGGAACGTATCGGGCCGTGCCTGCTGTTTGTGTCGGCGCTGCACGGGCAGGACCCGACCGCGCTGCGCGAAGCCATGACAAACGCGGGCGTGCCTCTGGACCGCATCCGCGCCACCGACTTCAACCTGATCCTGGACCGGCTGGCAACACACATTGCCGCTCACGAATTCCCCTACAGCATCCTCAACGACCTGGACCCCGCTTCCGAGCAGGTCAAACAGGCGCTGGAAGCGGCAGGGCTGGCGATCCAGGCGGAAACGTGGCAGTTGCCCCCCGCCAGCGCCGTCCCGGCAGCGGGCGACAGCCCCGTCGAGGCCCCGCACGAAACCAAATACGCGGCGGTGTCCCAGGACGTTACGCCCGCCAAACAGACCGGCGACGAACAAGATACCCGGCCCGCTGCGGATGCCGAGGATCCATCCGGCGTGTGAGATCACCCGGACGACCAACAGCACGAGCCAGCCGCATGAACCGGGCTGGCTCGTTTGATCTCAAGTGATTGCCACACCTGGCGGTTTACCCGTTGTTGTCCTCAAACCCGGTGATCTCGACGTATTCGTCGGTGCCGCCGCGCTTCCAGTAGATGCGCGGCACAATCGAGTGTTTGATGATGCGGTCCTGGTACTGCACCACGCGCCGGACCACGCTCTCGACCAGCGTATCGTCGAGCAGGTGCGGCTTCAGGCCGAGGTCGTACAGCTCATTGTGGTCGGGATTGTAGTAATGTTCCTCGGCTTCGACGCGCGGGTTGCGATAATGCGCGATCTTCACGTCGATGCCGACGCTCTGCGCCGCCTTTTTGACGTGATGCGCCAGGTCCATGACCGAGAAACGCTCGACCCACTGGTTAAACACGCGCATCCGCCCCGGCGGCGCGGGATGCTGCGCCGTCAGCTCGACACATTGCAGCGTGTCCAGGATGTTGAGGTAGCCGCGCGTCTGCTGGCCCTTGCCAAACAGCGTGAGCGGAATACCCGCCACAGCCTGCACGCAAAACCGGTTGAGCGCCGTACCGAACGATTCGTCGTAATCGAAGCGCGTCAGCAGGCGATCATCGAGATTCGATTCGGTGGTTTCGATGCCGTACACCACGCCCTGATTCAAGTCGGTGGCACGCAGCCCCCAGATTTTGCAGGCGAACATGATGTTGTTGCTGTCGTGGACTTTGGTCAGGTGATAAAACGAACCGGGCTGCTTGGGAAACGGCAGCACGTCTTTGCGCCCGCGATAGTCCACCTCGAAGTAGCCTTCGGGAATGTCGATATTCGGCGTGCCGTACTCGCCCATCGTGCCCAGCTTGATCAGGTGCGCGTCCGGCGCAGATTCGTGCATGGCCCACAGCACGTTGAGCGTGCCGTTGACGTTGTTTTCGTGGACACGCACCGCGTGATGCACGTCGATCATCGAATAGGGTGCGCTGGGAATCTCGCCGTAATGAATAATGGTTTCGGGCTTAAAATCACGGATCACGCGGCTGATAAAATGCCAGTCTTTGATATCGCCGATGAACACCTCGATCTCTTTGCCGGTGACTTCGTGCCAGGCCGACACGCGCGTGTGCAGCGATTGGATCGGCGTCAGGCTTTCGGTGCCGCGTTCGGCATGCATCAGGCGGCGCGTGAAATTATCGACCACCGCGACGGTATGACCGCGTTGGCTGAAATACATGGCGGTGGCCCACCCCAGGTATCCATCCCCCCCCAGAACTAATATACGCATGGTCCAGTTTCTCTCCTCAACAAGACGCAGCGGCTCCCGCGCACGGCGATCCCGCCCCGTTTCACTCATCCGGCAACCGGCCCCTCATGTGATAACACACAGTCGCGGCCAAAGTTACAACGCCCGATTATACCGTGTAACCGGCAGGCAGCGAGTCCGGCGACGGGGGTGCGCGCGAATCGGTATATACTGGAGGAAACCGGGCGTCAGGCCCATCCATACACAGTGCAAGGACTATCCTATGAAACGGCGGCGGAACATCTTCGCGCTGTTGGCAGCGGTGACGGTCGTGCTCTCCGTCCTGGCCTGGCGGCTTGTGGTCCGGATCGATGAGGTATACGACGAAACCGACGAACTCTCGATGGCATTTGACGGCGAGCGCGCGACCCCCAACCTGGATCGCAGCCCGCTGCCGTTCGTCCTGGTCGGCGGGACGCTGGCTGTCGTATTCGCGCTGCTGGCGTGGCGTAATGCCGTGCGCGACCGGGCGCTGGACGCCCTGGTCCACCGCCACACGCCGCCCGCCGCCGACTCGCTGGGCGACCCCGGCGGCGCAGACGGCAGCCCGCCAGCAGACGACTCAGTCACTCACCGTTGACAAGCGCAGGCAGAATCGCGTATACTGTGCCCGGCTTAATTGAAATCATCATTAGACTCTTCAGAAAGGAGGATGGCCCGGTGAAAGTTC
>CAYMTN010000217.1:0-9235 GCA_964393335.1 uncultured Anaerolineaceae bacterium | reverse complement strand
CTTTAGAAAACCACCTTTTCCTTTACTTGTCAAATCACTGCGGTTAGTCCACTAGGGATTCAAAGGAAGCCAGTGGATCAGCCACGAGTGGTCAACTACGGGGATCATTTCTGATCGGCATCATTCACGGCCTGCAGCATCGCCTGAAGCGTTACTTTGAGTGGGTGCAGATCGTCCTATACGGGCCGCTACGGCCACAGAATTCACCCGGTCGGTGATGCGCAAGCATGTCCTCCAGGTAGAAACGGTCATCCTTCGTAGTCTTATATCCTCAATCAGGTTGACATGGTGTTGGCCTTCTCTTGGAATTGCGTGATCGTGCCAACCGGGGTTATTTTTGTGGGGTGCCATAACGATTCTACCCACAGCCTCAGGAGTGATGATCCATGCAGCGCACCATGTCACCCACCGAACCTGCCCTCTTGCTCACCAATCCCACCATGCGGGCCCTCGTGGGCACGCTGTTTGCCCTTGGTACACTGTCGTTCTTCAGCCTCGGTGCTGGAAGCGTTGAAACCTTCTTCCAGGGGTTTGGCCTGCAACTCATTGGGGCTGTGATTCTCGTGATGGTCCTGGACCTGTGGGCGAGGAGCCAGCTTCAACCCGTCCCTGAGCGCCAGAAACCGGATGACTATGATGCGCACGATTTCAGCTTCTCTGAAAAGCCGCTGTGGATGCGCCAACTGGAAATACGCGAAGTGTCACGGCGGAACCGTGACAGCGCCCTACCCCGTGATAACCAATAGGCTAAAAGGCTGGCTTAGGCAGGACCGGGACCGCGAGTGAGTGCGCTGTGACCGGGCCGCGAGTGTAGCGTGTGGCCGGCAACCGGAGTGAAAACTATGAGGGACGCTTGTCTCCCTGACTCTGTTACGCCTGTTGGTTGCAGGTGGAAGCTCTCAGAACCATTCTGGCGACAGCCCACAGCTCTTGTTGGCAAGCAGACAGGAATATAATAGAGATAACCCATCACACGAACGAGACGATGTTCGGCGCATGCTGCGGGACGATAGTCAGGAGGGGTGCAAGATGACCAGGCAGACATGGGGACGCATCGGATTGCTGCTGTTCATCGTGGGATTGATAACAAGCGTCACGCCATCGTTTGGACAGGACAGCGGCCTGATCGACGACTTTGAAGACCAGGGCGTGGTTGATCGTTGGTGGTTCTGGGAGGAAGGCGCGACACTCGACTGCGGGCCGGAATCGCCGGGATATGAGAGCATGCAGGCGCTGCGCGTGGGATTTGACATTCCCCCGGATGCGTATCCTGGCTGTGGTATGGGGATCACCGACCCTGTGCGCTGGGCGGACTCGGACGGTATCCAGTTCGTCTGGCGCAGCGACCAGCGCAATCTGGCGATCACGTTCGTATTGAACGTCAGCGATCCAGCCCAAACCAATCCGGCAGCCGGAGGTTATACTCCGTTTTATGCGACCGTGCAGACGCCCGGCGAGAATTGGACGGAGGTGACTCTCAGATGGGAGGTCTTCGCCAAATCCGAATGGGTGGGCGCGAGTGGCATGGAGGTGCCTGATCCCTCTCGCGCTGCCGAACTGCTCATTCTGCCGGGCCCGACTCAGGTGGGGACGATCTGGATCGACGATCTGCGCATGACCATGCACACCGACTCAGCGCCGGAAACCGGTGAGACGACCATTCCAGAAGCTGGGCCTGAACCAGTCGTGGGCACGTATGATAAGTTCGCCCTGTGGACGGGCGGAACTCAACTGCGCGGCGCGAATATCTGGCAGCGCGTGGTGGTGCCCGAATGGGACGGGCCGGAGTTCCTGGGGGCTGACTATGTTGGCCCTCCGTACACGCAGGCAGATTTCGACCGGCTGGCAGCGTTGGGCGCGAACTATGTCAATCTCTCCGGCCCTGGCTTTTTTACTGAGACGCCACCGTATGTACTGGACGAGGAGGTCCAGGCCCATTGGGACACCTTGTTGGTGATGGTGGCGCAGGCCGATCTGTTCGCCGTGATCACATTCCGGACCGGGCCGGGGCGCAGTGATTTCACCTTCTACGATGCCGGGATCATAGCGGGTGATTGGGGCGATCCCAGTTTGGTAGTCGAGAATGTGTGGACCGATCAGGCTGCCCAGGATGCCTGGGCCGAGATGTGGCGCACGGCAGCCGCGCGGTACCGTGATAACCCGGTGGTTGTTGGCTATGACCTGATGTGTGAGCCCAACGCACCGGGCCGCTTGCTTGAAATCTGGGATGGCAGCGAGTTTTACCCCACCTATGCGGGCACGCTCTACGACTGGAACCGGTTCTACCCGCAGGTGGTGGAAGCGATCCGCGAAGTCGATACCAATACGCCAATCCTGGTCAGCGCGATGGGATGGGGTGGCGTGCGCTGGCTGCCCTACCTGAAGCCGGTGGACGATCCGCGTGTGGTCTACATGGTGCACCAATACGAACCACAGGACCAATACACCCACCAGGAACCGTCCGGCAGCAACACCTATCCAGGCCGGTTCGACCTGAACTGGGACGGCGAACCCGACGACTTCAACCGCGCCTGGCTGGACGGTTTTCTGTCCATCATCGACGCTTTCAAAGTACGGTACGGGGTGCCCGTCGCGGTGAACGAATACGGCGCGGTCCGCTGGGTGCCGAATGCGGCGGACTTCATGCGGGATGAGATGGCGTTGTTCGAGCAGCGGGGGATGAATCACGCGTTCTGGGTCTTTAACCCGGCGTGGATGCCGTTCCGGCAGAGCGTCGATGAATTCAACTTCGAGCACGGGCCAGACCCAACGAACCATCAGGACGTGGACTCAAGCGCTCTACTCGACGTGATTCTCGCCAACTGGAGCCAAAACACGATTCGCCCCTCGACGGTGAGATGATCGGGCGGCGAAGGCCATGTGAACAAGGTGTAATGTGTGGAGGCAGACGGCACGCCATCCTTGCCGGGCGCGATAGGCTCTGCTTTTTTCCGAGCGGCGCTGAATCGAATTCACCAACGACACCTACTATGGCCGGGCCACGTGCCCGGTTTTTTGCTTCTTGGAGTTGCGCGCTTGTGCTGTGGTCCCGTGGCAGAGCTGACAGCGCCCTACCCCATACTGACCAATAGGCTAAAAGGCTGGCTTAGGCAGGACCGGGACCGCGAGTGAGTGCGCTGTGGCCGGGAACAAGAACGAGAGCCAGGAAGGATGCCTGTCCATCGGACTTTGTTGACTTGTTGGCGGCAAGTGTTAGCTCTCAGAACCGTTCTGGCATCTCCATCGTGATCACGACACGCGGCTTTGGTACGAGATTTAGCTCGGCGGTGTCTTCCAGGCACACTTCCAGCGCCTCGCGCAGGCTGTCGAGCAGCATTTCAAACGTCTCGCCATCCGTCACCAGGCCCAGGGCATCGTTGGTGGCGACATAGACTGTGCCGTAGTTGTCATCGTGGGTCACTTCGACCCTTATTTCTACTGTGTCACGTGCCGTACTCATCGCGGTTCATCGCCGATGGCTAACAACTCCCGAAGAACGTTTCAGATATCGGGTGACCGGACAATTGTTCGCTCTGGGGTTTGGCCATCTGACTCCAGCGAATGAGCAGAACTTGCCCCTTGTCCTTCAAACGTGAAAACTCCCGTTTGAGCTGGTCTGTCGACATGTTGGGAGCGTTGGACTCCGCAAGATGAGACGCAGCAGTGCCTTGTACGCGATCTCCCACCAGTCTGAGCAGGGCGCTAAAGGGATACTTGTGCTGAGCCAGTTTCCGCAGCATGGCCTCGTTGACACGGATGAGTTGGTCGGTAGCCTCTTCAGGGATGTTTTGAGCCGCTTGTACCCATGCTGCGCGATAAAGGACCTGGAAAGCCTCCTCAATGAGAGTAGCACGCGCAGCATTCTGCTGTAACGTCACGATCTCGGCACTCTGGTCGTTAAGCGTGTCGGCCCGAAGTTCAAAGTCCGCTTTTGCAGCGTCAAGGGCGGTATCTGGCCAAGGAATACCTTCTGCTCCGGCGTCGAGAATGTCCAGTAAATCGCGCAGTGTTTGCAGCAATACGGGCTGCCCCTGCTGATTCAGTACATAGTAGCCTGTCAGTGGAATAGGCTCACGGATGGAAAGTCGAAGCACCCCTGTGTCATCGCGGCTCTCCGGACCTGGTATCTCGTTGAGCAGAGTTTCCAGGGTGTGGCTGCCGTAGGAGAGCAGACAAACTGTGTTGGGGAACTGGTCGAACACGGCGGGATCGAATGTGGTTACGCGCCGCTGCGACGGGGATTCGTCTAGCAGGTAGGTGTCAGCAAGTTCGGGATTGGGCTTGAGCCGCTGCCATAGATACTGCGCTTGAACCATGTGGTGCTCAAGTTCGGGAAGCGTAATCGGAGCAGCCAGCCCTGTCCAGGGATGAACGATCTCGCTGCCCTCGTAAACATTCAAGATGTCGCTGTCTTTTTGATCCAGCCCGCGTTCGATCTCATCAAGCTCTCCGGCTAGAACTTGTTCCCGTTCGTCAGGCGCGGCCATGACGACACGTTCGATGGCTCGCCCGACACGAGCCAGGATCGGTTGAAGATCGCCCACGACGCCTTCAAACCAGTTGATGCGGTGCGCGAGAGCCTGATAGATGCGCGCCTCAACCGTCTCTTTGTAGAAGTAGTTCCGAATCCAGACCGCATCGTGTACTTGGCCGATGCGGTCGATACGGCCAATCCGCTGTTCAACCCGCATTGGGTTCCAGGGCATGTCTAGTTGATCAATACACCACAGGTTTGCAGGTTGAGGCCTTCGCTGGCAGCCTCAGTACAAACCAGGATTTTGATGTCTTCGCCTACTCGGAAGGTTTGCTTGATGTCTTCCTTAGTCACACCCACCCAGGCGATCCCATTCCAGATTTCACCACCACGACCACTATAGCAGGCCACCTGGCTGCCATAGACCTGAAGGAGCTTGTCCCGCAGGTAGTCCATTGTGTCAGTGTACTGAGTGAAGACAATCGCTGTTTCTCGCTGCCTGAAGATCGTGTTCAGGTCCTGAATGAGCTGCTCAGTCTTGGAGTCGTGCATCGAGAGATGCTGCAGATTGCTGATGAACGATTCAACATAGTCGATCTCTTCCTGGTACAGCGACCGCTGGTCATCATCGAGGATTTCGGTGACATCCTGTTCGAGGTCGGCCTGCTCAAGATCATCATCGTCAAATACCTGCTCGGCTCGCCCTTCCAAGAATTCCAGCCGCCGCTCCAAACTCTGCCGGACTGCGTAGAAGCTGCTGGTTAGGCGGCGACGGTAGACGGTCATCACGAAGCCCAGGCCCTTACGCTCATTCTCGTACTTTCGGTAGAAGTCCGAGATGTACTCTTCGATACGAAGATAGAGCCGCATCTCTTCCGGGCGCATGGGTATCCAGACAAGCCGTGGATCACGGGTGGGAACATTTTCGTCGAGTAACCCGCGCCGCACGTATTCGCGCAGCAAGTCGCGCGTGTTCCGGAACATGACATCACGCAAGGGCGTATGCCGACGCGCCATCTCGACCACAAAAGGTCTTGCGCTTTCCGGCAGTGGTCTCATGGCACGCGAGGGATGGAGATCATACGGCAACTGCTGCAACAAGTTCCAGTCCACAAATCCCAACGCGTTACGCGCCTGTTCAGCAAAGTCTGGATCAAGTTGCCCGCCATATTCCAGGTAGTCTTTCACCATCTCATAGACGAAATCCCAATTGACTTCCTCAAAGGGCTTCATCAGTTCCAGGTAGAAGTGTAGGAAGTTGCCTTCATCAGCACCCCACTTGCCGCCCAGGCCCAACACTTTCAGCAAATCCCATACCTCAAGCGGATGTACCTGCATGGGCGTCGCTGTCATCAGGAGAATGGCTTTGGCCTGGAAGTTTGGAGCAGTCAGCAGATCGAGCAAGCGGTTTGGACGGTAGATGGGCTGCAAAAAGTCTCGGCGGCGAGCATGGTGCGCTTCGTCCACCATGACCAAGTCCCAAGGGCGTGCAGATGTAACCTGTTCATATCGGTCGCGGCGTTTGGCAAGCTGGCTGGATGCGATGAACATGTCAAACGCATCCCAGGGATTGTCCGTGTCGTATTGCCATTCCAGTTCTTCGCCCGCATAGTTCCAGAACCGCCCTCCCTCGTAGAGCGGAATGTCGAGCACGAACTTCTCGTACATTTCCTCTTGCCACTGCCGTGAGACCGACTTCGGCACGAGCAGCAAACAGCGTTTCACGCGCCCAGAGATGACAATCTGTCGCAGCACTAACCCTGCTTCGATGGTTTTGCCCAGTCCGACTTCATCGCATAGCATGTAGCGCTTCGGATAGGTGTCGATGATTTTCTGCGCGACGTGCATCTGGTGCGGCCAGGGCGTGATCGCACAGGTCGCTGCGCCAAGCTGCTGCGCGGTGAGGAAATGGGGGATGTCTCGGATGAACTGGAACATCAGGCGCTCGCGGCGGAGTCGGGCCTCTTCATCAGGGGATGGACCGATAATGACTGGAGGTGCAAGCGGATCGTGGTCTGGCGCATTGGCCGGAACTAACCGCAGCAGCGCGTCCCGTGCCGCCTGGGGAATATCAAAGGCGATCCAGTCGTCCTCGCGGCCTTCCCACACGCGGTCAAAACGGATTGCAACCTGTCTCAAATAAGGGCGACTTCCATCCCATGAGAAGTAAACGCTGAATTGCTCGTAGTTACGCTGCCAGCCGGTCATCGACTCGTTGATGCTGCCGCTGAAGGCAAGCTGGTCACCATTCGCATCCGTGAACAGGCCCTCTTTGGGATGGTAGTAATCTTGGGCCAATTCTGCGGGGATGGGCAGGCCATTGGCATCGCGCGGTAGAACGACCTTAATCTGCAATGTGCCATGCGCGATCATCCAGGCAAGGACTTCCAACCGGCGGCGCAGCAAATCTTCCACCGGCTGATCCAGCACGGCGAGCAGTTTGTCGGTGACGATCCCTTCTAACGATGCACCACGCGTGATGGCATCCACATCTTCGCGACTGAGTTGCGCCCCGGCCAGCAGCCGCATCGTGCCGCCGTTGGCAATGAGGCCCGCGACACCAGTAGCGGCTACCGCCAGCGACGAACTGCTGAAAAAGCCCGTACTGCGGTCGTACTGCACGGACCGCTGCAAGGCCGGGATATAGAAGCTGTTTAGCCGGTCATCCGATGGACCGTAAGAAATTTGCCACTCGACTTCGCGCAAGGACGCGTTTTCCATGTCCTACGCCCCTCATGCTACGCGGGTCGCATCGTAGACCTCGACCACTTCGGTGCGCACCGGCCTGGTGCGCCCCTGGGCTAACTTTACAACCAGATCATGCACGTCGGGCGTGTAAAAGCGCTCACCACATTGGCGGCATACCAGCGCTGGCAGGTTCTCGATCACGATCCAGCGCCCCTCGTACTCTTGAGCGCGAGTAACGAGCTGCGGCTCCAGCTCGCCCTGGCAAAACAGACAACGCTGCTCACTCATCCTGATTTCCTCACTCTGAAATCTTCATCCCACTGATCCGGTGACGGCACATACACCGTGATCACTTTCACCGTTGGCGGGTAGCTGACCTGTATATGCAGCGCACGGCCCGCCTCTGTGAGTCCCATCACCAGGCAGCTTGGGCCATACTTGTCATCCGGGTAATCCTCGATAACCTCGCCATCTGCGATTACCTCTTCGATCTCCCGGCTGATAATACCACGTTGCGCAGCGCGATCCGAAGCGTGAGCCGTCAGCAGATAAGTCCGCTCCACGAAACACTGGCGTAAGCCTGCCAGATCGGGCGGCATCAGCGTTCGTCCTCCTCATCCTCGGATTCCTCGTCGTAATCCTCCTCATCCCCTTCAGAGAGCTGGTCGAACAGTCCCAACTGCTGCGGGAGTTCTGGCGGTGTTTCTTCCGGCGGGACTTCGAGATCGGTGAAGAAGTTCTGGCGCAGACGTTCGAGCAACTCCGCCTCGACACGCACCCATTTCCCTTTCACCTGTGTGCGCGGGATAGCATTCAGCAGCGCCTGGATGCACTGCCGGAACTGACCATCGTTCATCAGCCCGGAGTGCTTTAGGAACGACTCGCAGGCGTGCGTGCCATCCTCCTGCAGGACCAGCAGCGCGGTGTGAACTGCATCAATCATGCTGTCAAACATGACAAGATCGGGATCGACCATGCCGTGTTTGCGGCGTTGTTTGGGGTCTTGCAGCACGACAAAGCTACCCTTCTTGGCGACGAGGTTCTTGTGCCCGCGAATATCCCCATCCAGGTCCACGCCCAGGGCAATCGCCAGCTTGCGCGCCTCATCGTAGGGGAACTGCTCGGCCTTGAATGCATCCCAGGCCATCAGGTACCAGTCGGTGAACGGGTCGAAGTCGATGTCACGGCCCAGGAGCAGCCCTTGCTTGCGCAGTTTGATCACTTCCTCGCGCGCCAGGTCGAGCGCGGTTTCGGGACGAAGCGGGCGCGGATCGCCGGTGCGCTCGTCGATCTCGCTGGTGAGCACCGGCCAATGTGCCGAAATGACCGACAACGCCGGGCCGAACGTGCTGATATACAGGTCCACACCGCTGATGCCCTGCTGCGCGAACTCGGCAGCCTTTTCGCGGGCGACGCGCTGCACCTGTCCCCGGATGTCGTCCCACCACACCGGCTCGCCAGAGGATTCGCGCTTGCGGCAGGCCAGCAGAATGGTGCTGGCGGCGGCGTTTTTCTTGGCCTGGTGCAACGAGTGTTCGCTTTCCGTGTGGACCGGCCACGACGCCTGGACCGAGAACCCCGCGTTGATCAACGCACTGGCGAGCGTATCCCACGCCTCAACCTTTTTGTGTGTGAACATGATCGTCAGCACGCCATCATCGCGCAGCACGCGGTAGCACTCGCGGAAGATGGCCTCCATTTTGCGCTCGTAGTCCTGCTCGGCCAGCTTGCGCTTGTTACGTCCCATGCCCTCGAAACGGGCGACGTTAGCAACAGCTTCATCGTCTTTGTTGGTCAGTGTGTCGCGGAAGAATTCAGGAAATAGATGCCCTACCGAGCGCTTGAGCCAAACATAGAAGAAGTCCGAAATCTCCGCATACATCACATTGTCGTAGTACGGCGGATCAAAGGTGATGTTGTGAATACTACCATCAGATGCTCGCTCAAGATCGGTTGCTGAGCCTTGCCAGACTCGCAGTCGATCGGTAGGCGCTCCGCTTTCTGATTGCCATAGTGCATACTAGTTAACCTTCACAATAGGCCAGCGAGTAGAGTAAACTGGGTGTATGATCA
>CAYMTN010000216.1:0-9247 GCA_964393335.1 uncultured Anaerolineaceae bacterium | reverse complement strand
CGTTCCGACCGCGTTGTTGTTTTTAGGATGGGGCTTTGTACTCATGTTGATTTCACCTCCCAGCGACAGCAACATGCAAAAATTCGTTTCTCAGGCGGGCATTTGATCCATTGAACATTTTAACGGTCAACACCAACGATCACCGCCCGGCAGCCATCAAAATCCTGCCGTTTCACCTCGCCGCCAACGAGGGCTTGCGCCAGCGGTTCGAGCGTGAGGCGCGCACCGCGTCCCGGCTCCAACACCCGAACATTCTGCCCGTGTACGATTTTGGCGAAGACAACGGCGCGCCGTACATCGTCATGCAGTTGGTGGAAGGCGGCACGCTCGACACCTATATCAAACAGGCGAAACTGCCCGAAATCACCATCGTGCGCGTGATCGCGCAGGTGGCGGGCGCGCTCGACTACGCGCACAGCCAGGGCGTGATTCACCGCGACATCAAACCCGACAACATCCTGTTCGATACGAAGGGCCGCGCCTACCTGAGCGATTTTGGCGTCGCGCGGCTGAGCGAAGGCACCACCAACCTGACCGGCACCGGTTCGTTCATCGGCACCGCCGCGTATGCCTCGCCGGAACAGTGCCGGGGCGAACCGCTGTCGCCTGCCTCGGACATTTATTCGCTGGGCGTGGTGCTCTACGAGATGCTGACCGGCGTACAGCCGTTCCAGGGCGCGACCGCGCTGGCGATCATGCACCAGCACATCAGCGAACCGATCCCCAACCCGCTCAAGGAGCGCCCCACTCTGCCGATTGAGATTAACGACGTGCTGCGAAAAGCGATGGCCAAACTGCCTGCCGTGCGCTACCAGACCGCGACCGCCATGAGCGAGGCACTCACCCATGCGCTGCGTCACGAGCTGGGAACCAAACCACTGGCCGACAAAGCGCCGCCGCTCGGCCCGGACCCGGTCTTCAGCCCGTCCAGCCGCCCGCCGGACCCGCTGCCGATGCCCGACAACGTGCTGCGTACGTTCGCGCCGACGCGCCCCACGCCGCCCGCTGCCCGCGACCGCGACCGTCTGCGCCCGGCCAATTACGACACGGTGCCGCTCGAACCGATCAGCCCGCCGCCGGATGAGGTGCCTATCGTGCCGGATCACCTGCCCGAAGCCGGGCCGGATGAGCGATTTTACCGCTGGCTGCTGCTCCTGACGCTGATCACGGCGCTGGCCGTTGTGGTGTTTGTCCTGTTGTCGCGCTGAGTCTGTCGGAGTCCTGATGTCAAAACGCGTGCGTTATACGGTCGAAACGTTGTTGGTCAACGCCCTGATTCTGTCGTCGCTGTACCAACTGCTGGTGTACCTGGCGAATCGCCGTTTCTGGCGTCAGGTGCCGCCGCCACCCGCCGAATCCGCCCCGTCGATCAGTGTGATCGTACCGCTGCGCGGCAAGAGCCTGGATACGCTCGCGCTGCTGCACGTGCTGGTCATCACCCGCCCGACCGACGATTTTGACGTGATCCTGGCGCTGGAAGATGAAAACGATCCCGCCTACCCGCTCGCGCAGGAAATGGCCGCGAGTTACCCGGATACGGCCCGTATCGTGCTCAGCGGCCCGGCAGGCGACCACGTCGGCAAGGTACACAACCTCAACGCGGGCTACCAGCAGGCACGCGGCGACCTGATCGCGTTTGTCGATGCCAACGTGCAGCTCAACGCGGAGTTGTGGAACGCCGCGCTGGCGGTCATGGCCGATCCCGCCGTAGGAGCCGCGTTCGCGCCGCCGCTGATGATCGAGCCGGAACACCGCGAGGGGCGCGTACCAACCGGCGGCGAGATGTTGACCGCGCTGCACATCAATCACGCGCGCACCGCCGGGCTGCCCTTCGCCGCGCTGAGCAACCGGGTCAAGGGCATGGCGAGCGGATTCATGATTTTCCGCCGCGAGGTATTGGCCGAAGCCGGCGGGTTGCTGCACCTGCTGAACGAGGCCGCCGACGATATCAGCCTGGGGCGCGCCGTGCGTGAGATCGGCTATCGCATCCAGGCGATCCCGGTCCCGGCGCGGTTTGTGCCGGAGCCGGAGACGTTCAACGAAGGCACCAACCACGTCCAGCGTAAGCTGATCATCAGCCGCGCCACCAACCTGCCCGATTTCCTGGCGTGGTCGATCACCAACCCGCTGACGGTCGGTTTCCTGCTGGGATTCATCACGGAACGCGAGGGGCGCTGGTGGGGGCGGCGGACGTGGTGGTTTTTCGTGTGGCTGCGCCTGGCGATTGCCTACGAACTCGACCGCATCCGGTTTGGGCGCGGCTTTTCGTGGATCGCCTATGCCCAATTATTCATGCTGGATACGTTCATCGCGCCGGTATTGTGGGCGCGCGCGCTGGTGCAGCACAGCTTCACGTGGCGCGGGCGCGTTTACGACATCGCGCAGGGCGGGCGGGCCGAGCCACGCTGACCGCGCGGCGGACAGGCCATCGTCCGCCCGGTCAGGTCGTGTGCCGGCGAAACACCCCCAGCCGCGATCACGAGGGGGCGGAGGACCTCAGGAAAGCCAGGGTGCGATCCCATGCCAGGTGTGCCGCTGCCTCGTTATATGCCCCCACGCGGTCAGGCTCAAAGAACCAGTGCCCGGTGCCAGCGTAACGATAAAACGTCACCGGGCGATCCGCCTGCTTTAGAGATTCCTCCAGGCTATCAACCTCAGACTGCGACTCAAACTGATCCGCCTCAGCAAAGTGACCGAGATACGCGGCTTTCGAACTGCTGTAGTCGCCGGGCCGGGTCCCGTAAAAGACGACGACGGACCGGACGCGTTCGGGATCAGTCACCGAGAGGTCCAGCGCGAAAAACGCGCCCAGGGAAAAGCCCATCACCGCCAGACCGCCGGGTCGGGCGGCACGTTCGCTGAGGAACGCTGCTGCACTGGCGAGATCGGCCCTGGCCTGATCGAGGTTTCCAAACACGGCCCCGCTGAGGGTTTCGGCGTCAGGAATGGTGTCTGCGACCTTGCCATGATAGAGGTCCGGGGCGAAGGCGACGAAACCTGATTCGGCCAGCCGCGCGCACAGCGCTTTGATGGTGTCGTTCAGCCCCCACCAGGCGTGCAGGACCAGCACAGCAGGACCGCTGCCAGCAGGGGGAACGGCGAGGTAACCGTCAGGTTGGTTGGGTGACATGTGTATCTCCTTGAATTGTTCCAGCACTCGGACTGCCTCACAGCAATCAGATTATACTGTGGTCCACCCTGACTGCCCCCTGTGCATTCAACGACCCGCCCCAACAAAAACAGGGCGGCACTGCTGCCGCCCCGTGATGGATCGTGCTGAGAAGATGCGCAACCGGGGTTACGACTCTTCCTCTTTTTCCTTCTGCGCCTTGGCGATGATCTCGCCCTGGATGTGCGTTGGCACGCGCTCGTAACGCAGGAACTCCATCGTGAACACGCCGCGCCCGGCGGTCATCGAGCGCAGGTCGTTGCTGTACCGCTGAATCTCGGCCTGTGGCACCTCGGCGATGATCACGCTGCGCCCGGCTTCCGATTCCATGCCAAGCACGCGGCCCCGGCGGGTGTTCATGTCGCCCATGATGTCACCCATGTTTTCTTCCGGCACCGTCACCTTGACCAGCATGATCGGCTCCAACAGCACCGGCCCGGCGTTCTCAAACGCCTCGCGGAACGCGCCCCGCCCGGCGATCTGGAAGGCGATGTCCTTCGAGTCGACCGGGTGCATCTTACCATCGAACACGATGGCCTTGACGTACTTGATCGGGTAACCGGCGATCACGCCGTCACCGAGCACCTGGCGCACGCCTTTTTCCGCCGAGCCGACAAACGCGCCGCTGATCGCCCCGCCGAATACCTCGTTGGCGAACTCAAATTCGGGCATGTCCTCGTCGTCGCCGGTGGGAGTCGGCAGCGGCTCGACACGCAGGTGAACTTCGCCAAACTGGCCCGCGCCGCCGGTCTGCTTTTTGTGGCGATACACGGCGGACGCCGTCTTGGTGACCGTTTCCTGGTACGGCACTTTCGGCACGGTGGTATCCAGGCCGACGCCCATCCGCTCGGCGCGGCTGATGGCGATGTCGATGTGCGTGCCGCCCATGCCCTCCAGGATCGCCTGCTTCAGCGCGGCATCCTGGTACCAGTGCAGGGTCGGATCGCTGTTCGTCATGCCGGTGAGCACTTCGCCCATCTTGGCGCTGTCGCTCTGGGTGCGCGGGTGCAGCGCAACGGCGTAGACCGGCATCGAAAAACGGGGCCGCGTGACGAATTTGTTGAAGCCTTTGGCGGCCAGCGTATGGCCGGTGTGCGTATCGCGCAGTTTGGCGACGACGCCGATATCACCCGCGTGCAGCACATCCAGCGGAATCTGGGTTTCGCCGCGCATGGTCATCAGGCTGCCCAGGCGTTCTTCCTGCTCTTTGTCGAGGTTGTACAGCGTATCGTTGCCCTTCAGCTTGCCGCTGAACAGGCGGAAATACGTCAGCGTGCCATATTTATCGGTGTGGCTGTGGAACACATACGCGACCGGCGGACCGTCATCGCTGAGCGGCGGCCCCAACCGCTCGACTTCGCCGCCGCGCTCGGCTTCGAGCACCACGCCGCGCTGGCCGGGAGGCGACACAAACAGCGGCAGCAGGTCCAACAGCGGCATGATGCCGATGTTGTGCGTCGAGCTAGTCGCAAAGACGGGCACGACGCGGCTTTCGGCGTTTTTGCCTGCGGCGCGCATACCCTGTTTGATCTCGTCGTCGGAGAGCGTTTCCGTCTCGAAATATTTTTCCATCAGGGCGTCGTCGGCCTCGGCAGCGGCTTCGACCATCTCCAGGCGGGCCATTTCGACGTCGTCAGCCATGTCGTCGGGCACGTCGGCCACCGTTTTACCCACACCCATCTGCGCCTTGAGCGTCATCAGGTTGACGACACCCGCAAAATCGGCCTGGGAGCCAATCGGCAGCATGACCGGCACGAAGCGGTACTCCGGGAACCGCTCGCGCATGGCGTTCAGCGCGCTGGTGAAGTTGGCGTTCTCCCGGTCCATCTTGTTGATCACGATCAGGACCGGCAGGCTGAATTCGCGGGCATAATCAAAAGCCAGCTCGGTCCCAACTTCCGGGCCGGACACGGCATCCACCACCACGACCGCCGCGTCAGAAACCCGCACCGCGTTTTTCGCCTCACCCTGAAAATCGACAAATCCGGGGGCATCCAGCACGTTAATCTTGTAGTCGTTGTATTCGACCGGCAGCAGCGCGGAATAGATCGACAGGTTGCGCCCGCGCTCGTCCTCGTCAAAGTCAGCAACCGTATTCCCCTCTTCGACCTTCCCCATACGCGTCGTGGCGCCGGTATTGAACAAGAGGCTTTCCGCCAGGCTTGTCTTACCGGCGCCCTGGTGGCCTACCAGGGCAATATTCCTCAACAGGTCAGTAGTATATTCTTTCATGCGAGCTAGAGCCTCCAAAAGCTGAGTTGTGTCAATAACAAACGAGCGCAAAGGGGCGCGCCGCGCCGCCGGTAGTGTCGACTCGTTCGGTCTGCATTCAGAACGAGGAGATTGTACGAGGTGGCAGGGGAAAAGTCAAAGGTTTTTTGCCGGAAACAGACCGGGCGGCCATCACGCCAGCCGCAGGACAGACGCCTGATAAGCGTAGGCTGATTGAAATGCAGCCGCGCGCCAGGTGTGGCATACTGGATCAGGAAATGCCGGGAGCAAATCGAACGTCGCGCCGCCTGGTGCACACATGAATCTGGTGGTCCGAATGTTTTTCCGCAGAGGCGCTGCGTGCTGTGCCCAACATTCAAGGGATGTATCTCAAACTTGTACGTAGCGCCGGTAACAGACTCTGGCGAACTCGCCATGAATGCGCTATAGTGCCGTGCAATCGGAAAAACACAGATGACACCGCTTAATGCTGCGCGACTCGTGACGTATTGGAAGCCCAGGCCAGCGCAGCGGCCACGCAGCCGGCCCACCGGCCAGGGTTCGATCCCGGCGGGCAGGTGAAGGAGTAACGGCAGGTTATGGTATCAAAACGATCCGGCAAACACGCCACCAGCGAATCACAACGCGTTCCGTCCACCGTGCCAAACGATTACGATCACCTCGGCGTGCCGGGGTCATTGAACCTGGCGCTGACGCCTACGGGCCGCCGCCGCCGGCACCGCCGGGGCACGCCCACCTGGATCAAAGCGCTGCTGGCCGTGGCTGGCGGCACTGCCGCGTTTGGGGTCGTGCTGCTGGTGATCTTCATCATCGCGTTCCCCCCATTCTTTCGTAACCTGGAACCGCGTTACCAGCAGCGATTGATCGACATGTTCCCGCCTTTTGACTCGCTGCGGCCAACGGTGCCGTTCGAGGTGCTGCCGACGCTCGGCGGCTCAAGCGACAGTCAAGCCGCGCAGCAGCTTCTGCTGCTGGAAGACGCCAGCCCGACGCCAGCCAGCGAGACGCCGGACGCCGTGCAAGGGATGCCGGTCGGGGACGAAGGCCGGCCTACAGTCGCAGCGACGCTGGTCCCGACGGCGACCCCCTCCGGAGATGCTGGCGGCATCCCGGTCGGGCAGGTTGGCACCACCGCGCCGACGATGCTGCCAACGTACATCCCGCCGACACAGGCCGCGCTGGCGACCATCACGCCCGCCTACAGCGTCACCGAGGCCCCGCTGCCCAAGCAGGTCAAGCTGGATCATGTTCGTTATGAGGCGCAGGGCTGGAATAACTGCGGCCCGACGACGATGACGATGGCGCTCAGTTATTACGGCTGGAGCGACAACCAGGAAACCGCCGCGAACTGGATGAAACCCAACAAGGAGGATAAAAACGTCAGCCCCTGGCAGATGGTGCGTTTTGTGTATGAAAATACCGGCGTCAAGGCCCTGTACCGTTTCGGGGGCACGACGACCGTGCTCAAACGCCTGCTGGCCGCGAATTTCCCGGTCGTGATCGAGGAAAGCATCCAGCCCGCCAACGAAGGCTGGATGGGCCATTATGTGCTGCTGATCGGCTACGACGACTACGAGCAGTCCTTCCTGACCTTCGACAGTTACCTGGGCAGCAACCAGCAGCAGGGCCGCCCCAGCCCGTACAGCCTGTTTGACGAAAAATGGCGGCACTTCAACCGCGTGTTCATCGTGCTCTATGAGCCGTCGCGCGAGATGGACCTGCGCGCAGCGCTGGGCGATTACGTCGATCCCGAGTATGGCTACCACACGGCGCTGGATTTCGCCCGGTCCGAAGCCAAAAAAGACGGCGAAGACAAGTGGGCGTGGTTCAACATGGGCAGCTCGTACGTCGGACTGAAGGAATACGAAAACGCGTCGTATGCCTATGACGAAGCCTTCCGGCTGGGCCTGCCGTTCCGCATGTTATGGTACCAGTTCGGCCCCTACGAAGCGTACCTGCACACCGAGCGCTACAGCGACGTGATCGCCCGCGCGCAGAACACCATCACGACGACGCCGTATGTCGAGGAGTCGTATTATTATCAAGGGCTGGCCTACGCCGCACAGGGTGACACGCAGGCCGCGGTGGCAAAACTGAACGAGGCGCTGCGGTATAACAAGAACTTCTTCCCCGCGCAGGAAGCCAAAGCCCAGGTCGAAGCGGGCACGTTCACCGTCGCCAACGCGCCGTAGCGGGCCGCCTCGACGGGGGTGAGGCTGATTCAGCGCCCTGTTCGTTTCGCCGCCAGACACCCCGTCGCCAACCGGAAGCAGACCCTATGAGCGATCATCTACCAGCTACGCACGACAGCGCGCCACCCCCCGGCACGCCGCAGACCGATTCCCGCGGCATGGCCCGCAACACGATCATCCTGATGATCGCGTTTGCGACGGCCAAAGCGATCAGCCTGGCCCAAACGTTCATCATCGCCAGCGTGTTTGGCGTCGGCGACGAGTGGGACGCCTTCGTCACCGCCAACCGCATCCCAGAACAGATCGTGCTGCTGATCGGCGGCGGCGCGTTGAGTTACGCCTTTATCCCGATCTTCAGCAGTTTCCTGGCGCGCGACGACCGACCGGGCGCGTGGCGGCTGGCGAGCGACGTGATCAACACGGTCTTCGTCGTCACCCTCGGCCTGAGCGTGATCGGGTTCTGGCTCGCGCCCTGGCTGGTTCAACACGTCGTCGCGCCGGGATTCGATGCGGCCAAAGTCGATCAAACGGTCACGCTCATGCGGATTCTGCTGATCAGCACGTTGATCTTCAGCGTGAGCGGCATTTTCCAGGGCATTCTGCACAGTCACAACCATTTTTTGCTGCCGGCCCTGGCCCCGATCCTGTTCGACGTGGGTATCCTGTTTGGCGTGGCGTTTTTGATCGGCCCGTTCGGCGTGTACGGGATCGCGTGGGGCGCGGTGATTGGCGCGGTGATGCATTTCAGCATCCAGGTGCCGGGCCTGGTCCATTACCGGATGCGCTGGATGCCTCGTTTCGGCTGGCGCGATCCGGCACTGCGCCGCGTGATCGTGCTGATGATCCCGCGTGTGGCGGGTCTGGGCGTCGTGACGTTTAACACGATCGTCTTCAACAACATCGCGTCCCGCATGGGCAGCGGCGCGGTCAGCGCGTTCGACTGGGGCTACCGGCTGATGAACATCCCCGAAACGCTGATCGGCAGCGCGATGGGCTTCGTAGTGTTTCCGACGCTGGCCGCCTTCAGCGAACTGGGCGACCAGACGCGCAAGCGTCACGCCATGTCCGGCGCGCTGCGTTTTATCCTGATCGCCACCATCCCCGCGACGGTTGGCCTGATCCTGATCGGCAGGCCGATGATCGGCCTGCTCGAACGCGGCGCGTTTGACGCCAAAGACAGCGCCCTGGTCTACGGTGCGCTGCAATTTTTCGCGTTCGGCCTGATCTTTCAAAGCCTGCACGAAGTCATCGCCCGCAGTTTTTACGCCGACAAGGACACCTACACGCCGCTGTGGGCCGCGCTCATCGCCGCTGGCGTGAACGTGCTGATCGTCGGCGGGCTGTACCTGGGTTACGTCTACCAGTTCGACGATACGGTGCGCAGCAGTATCAGCGCGTGGGGCGAGCAGTACGCCGCCGGGCACTATCCCGCCGCGCTGGATTCCCTGTCCAGCGCCGCCGGGCAGCTCAACACGCAGCTTTCCGGCGTGACAGGCGTCGGCGGCCTGGCGCTCGGTTACTCGGTGACCTTTTTGATTGAGTTATCGCTGCTGCTGGTGATCCTGCGGCGGCGCTGGGGTGACATCGATGGGCAGCGCCTGGTGCAGACCGCCGCGCGCACCGTCGCCGCGTCGCTGGTGATGGGTGCCGCCGT